>JAGCUY010000177.1 GCA_017962605.1 Kiritimatiellia bacterium
CTGCAAACATGAACAGCTCCTATTTCGAATGAACGCAGGACATTCTACCAAGTTGGGCGTGAAATTGCAAATTTGCAATTTCACGCCCAACTTGGTAGAATGTCCTGCGTTCATTCGAAATAGGAGCTGTTCATGTTTGCAGGAAGAAAACAGTATCTGGACGACTTGTCCTCGCTCTGGCGGAAGGCGACCTCCTCGCTTGTCGCGTGCCGAGGCCGCCGCCGCATCGGCAAGAGCCGCCTTTTCAAGGAATTCGCCCGGCAGACGGCCGAGCGCTATATCGAAATCTCCGGACTTCCCCCGCGACGGGGCATGACCAACGCCCACCAGCTTGCCGCCTTCGCCGCCGGCCTCGCCCGCGCGACCGGCGGGCCGAAGCACTCCTTCGCCGACTGGTCGGAGGCCTTCGCGGCGCTCGACGCCGCAATCGAACCCGACCAGCGCACGGTCGTGATGCTCGACGAAATTTCCTGGATGGGCGGCTGGGACCCCGACTTCCCCGGCTACCTGAAGACGGCCTGGGACACGTCGCTCCGCGCCCACGACCGCCTGATTCTTGTCGTCTGCGGGAGCGTGAACGCCTGGATCAAGCGCAACATCCTCGACAACACCGGCTTCGTTGGACGCTTCTCGCGCGACTACGTGCTTCCCGAACTGGAACTGGCGGAATGCCTGCCATTCTGGCGTCGCGCCGCAGACCGCACCGACAGCCGGGCCGTGTTCGACGTGCTTGCCATAACGGGCGGCATCCCCCGCTACCTTGAGGAAATCGACCCCGGTCTTTCGGCGGACGAAAACCTCCGGCGCCTCTGCTTCACGCCAAGCGGGACGCTTTTCAAGGACTTCAACGAAATCTTCTCGCAGGTCTTCGGCGGCGAGGCCGCGCAAAAGCGCGACATTCTCCGGCGCCTGGCCGGCGGCCCCCTCACGGGGGCGGAACTCGCAGAGGCCATGGGATGCGCCGACAACGGCCATTTCACCGATGTCCTCCGGGAACTGGAACTGGCGGGCTTCGTGACTGGCGACGGCGGCGTCAATCCCGCCACGGGCAGACGGACGCGGGTGTCCAAATACCGCATCCGCGACAACTACACCCGCTTCTACCTCCGCTACGTGGAGCCGCACCTAGCGGAAATAGAGGGCGGCTCGTTCCGGCTTTCCGCCGTTGACAGGCTCCCCGGATGGGACGCCGCCATGGGCCTCCAGTTCGAAAACCTGATTGTCAACCACGCCATGGAACTCGTGCCGCAGCTTCAACTTGGCGGCGCCATCGTCACGTCGGCGGCCCCCTACCGGCACTCCCGCGACTCCCGTGGCGGCGGCGTCCAGATCGACCTCCTCATTCAAACGGAGCGCTCCGCTTACCTCGTGGAGATTAAGCGGCAGAATCGGATCGGACGCGAAATCGAGGCCGAGGTCGAGACGAAGATGCGGCGGCTGCCCCTGCGCAAGGGCGTTTCACTCCATCCAGTCCTCGTTCACCTTGGCGAAGTCTCCGGCGAAGTTGACGGAGACGGGTTCTTCGACGCCATCATTCCCGCCGGATCCCTGCTCCATGACCATTGACGAAGTCGCCGCCTGACTTTCTGGCTCCGCAACGTGCGGCTGCTGAAGTAGTTCTACTACGGCTCAAGGAGCCAGTCGCGGAGGAAGGCGATGTCTTCCTTCGTGAAGCCCAGCGAGATGACGTATGCCTCAACGCGCTCGCGGAGCGTTTCGCCCGGCCATCTGTCGAATCCGGCCACAAGCTTCTCGTAGAGCCGGTCGGTTCTGAAATTCAGGTCTCCGTCCTGGAAAACGGTCACTTCCCAATCCTTGCGCATCTCGTCCTCGTCCACGCCGAGAAGGGCCTCGATAATGAAGGCCACCGCGCCGGTGCGGTCGCGGCCCGCTATGCAGTGGAAGGCAATCGGGTATTTTGACTTGTCGAGGAATACGCGGAAGACCTTCGTGAACTGCTCGCGGCCCCAGTCTTCCTGCATGCCGGCGTATGCCGACGACGAGACATGCACCCATTCGACGGTATTGCCGAGGGGCGATCCTTCCATCCCCCAGCATTCGCCGTCGGAGCGCAAGTCGATGTCGGTCTTAATCGCCATGGTGTCAAGAAGCAGATGGCGGTTGCCGTCGTTGACGCGGGAAAGGCCCTTCTCGACGCCCTTCTCCACGCGGAAGAAGTTCTCCTTGTTCGAGGCGACTGCCTTGAGAGCCCCTTCTATTGCCTTTGAAAGGGGCTCGGGCGGGGCATTTCGCGACAGCCATGTCCAGCCAGCGGCTCCGGATTCGACAGTCACGACGACGAGGTTGCGCCCCTTGCGCACTGGTATCAGGAGGGTGTAGTTGTCTATGGACACTGGCTTCGCATTGCCCTGCGAGGTGTAGTCGGCTATGATCTCGCCGCCCACTCGCAGCGACCAGTACCAGTCGGCGCCGCAGGAAATCACGGCCCATCCATCGGCGTCGGACTCCACGCACTGCATCAGCACCGCAGGACCGCGGCGGTCTTTCGGCTTGCCAAGGGTGACCGTTTTCGTCGAGTCGGCTGCGATGAGTTTGGGCACGGCGCCGAGGAAGTCCACCGGAATTTCATCGCCGAGGCTCTTGATTGCGGCATCGCCCTTTTCCTTGAAGACTTCGGTGTCGGGGTAGAAGACGGTCCATTCGCCGCTGAGCGGGAAGTCCAGCGGCTTCACCGTTCCCGGAGAATCCCTCAACGCCTTCAGCTTCGCCTCGTAGGCGCGGATGGCCTCGCTGCGCGCGGCGACTTCCCCCGTTGTGTCATTCGCGAGGAGTTCTTCCATGGTGTAGTAAATCTTCCTGGCGTTTGAGTTGATGCCCGCCGTGCGGAATACAAGCCCCTGGCGGATGCGGCGCCCGTCCAGACCCTTGCGCCCGCCGATGTCGCGGACGTTGGGCACGGTGCCGGCGTCGATGACGCGGGGCGCGAGGTCTTCGGTCTTGAAGGTGCCGGAGACTTCGTCAACTATGCGGCCGCCCTCCATGGCGCGAACCGTCCAATTCCAAGTGCGTGCGATTTCGAGATTGCGGACCTTGATTGAATTGCCGGATGTCGTGTCAAGGAATACGGGAAGTCCATCCGACGCGCGGCGAACCTCGACGACGTATGAGCGGCGCGCGCCGCCGGCCGCCGCGTCGTCCTCCCAGCGGAGAATCGTCGGGAGCGGCTTACCATTGCGCGGGCCGCGCAGGTCTTTCCGGTGCCCGGCGTCGCTCATCCATTTCGTGCGCTCGGCCTTGGGCAGGGATAGGAACTCGCGCTGGACATCCGTCAGCGCCGAGACCGTCTGGCCTTCTTCCGGCGAAACTATGCGCAGAGTTCCCGCATAGGCTGTTGAAAGGAAAAGCGCCGCGCCCAACATGGCGCACGCGATAGAGTGCGTAATGGTTTTGTTCATCGCAACGATTCTACCCTAACCGGCCCTCAAAGTCAATCATGCGTTGGCGCGACGTTATTCCGCGTCGCGTGGGAGCAACCGCTGCGACAGTATCACGACAGCAATGCCAAGCCACTGCCAGCCTGTTATCCGCTCACCGAAGAAGAGGACTCCCGCGATGGCGGAGACAAGCGGGGGAAAGTATTCGAGGAAACTCAGACGGGCGAGCGACACCCCCTTCTGCGCCGCGTTCCACCCGTAAAACGCTATGCCTGTCGGGAAGGCGGCAAGGAAGAGTATGCAGCGCCACTCAAGGCCGGTGCGCGGCACAACGATGCCGTCCCCGCATGCGATTTGCCAGATGACAAGCCACAGACCCCCGAAGAGGACTGTCCATGCCGTAAATGGCAGGCTTCCGAGCCGGCTGACGAGCGGCCGGCTCCATGCGGTGTAAATTGCCCAGCAGAGCGCCGAAAGAAAGGCGAAGAGGTCGCCGCGCGAAAGAGCGGCGAGGCGAAATCCGGATCCGTCAAGCGCCCGCAGCACGAGCAGGCATCCCGCAAAGCCCGCAGCGACGCTTGCGACATGGCGCCATGTCGTCCGCGAGCCGCCCAGCATCGCCAGCACGAGGACCTGCATGGGGACGTATGCCTCCATTAGTGAGGCGTTGACCGAAGGGATGCTCTCCTGGGCATGGAACAGGAGCAGCGCCATTGCGGCGGAGCCGATGAGGCCAAAGAGCGACAGCGAAATCCAGTCGCGCAGTCCATGGGGGAGCATCGCGCGGCGCCTGGTGGCGAACCCCGCCGCAAGGAAGGCCGGAGCGGAAAGCAGGTAGCGGGCGGCGCCTACGGACGCCGGCGGCATGTTCCCCTCCTTCATCAGCAGGTCGCCGACGGGGAACATCACCCCCCAGCAGACAATCGCGGCCCAGGCCCACAGCCATGAGGCATAGAAGCCATATTTCCTTCGCCCACTCATGGCGTTTCACTTGTGGAATTCAACTTGTTCATGAACACATTAATTCTACCACAACCCGCAAAAACTCTTTTCCAGCCGCCCTCCGTGTTTGGAAAAGCGCTGCTTTGATGCCAAACTTATTGCTAAATTTGCATTCATCGCGGCAATATGGTATTATGGTTGTTCAATTTTTCGCAGGAAGGGAGGTGATTGCCGTTATGCTCATAATTCGACTCAAAAAGGGTGAGACCATTGACCGTGCGCTCAAGCGCATGAAGAAGATTCTCGATAAGGAAGGTCTGATTAAGCAGATCCGGGCGAACCGGTATTTTGAAAAGCCTTCCGAGAAGAAACGCAAGAAGGCTGCGCGCTCGCGCATCCGTTCTTTCTCCCGCCGCAATTCCTACTAGCGCGGGTCAGGAAGCGGCACCGAAAGGCGCCGCTTTTTTATTGCCCAGATTTATATTTGGAATCCGCGACTCTCATGTTCTCATTAAGCACATGCTGGTTTGATGGACGCCCTGCCGATGGCGGGGCGATTGTCGACGAGGCTCTCGCCATGGGCTTTGGAGCCTTGGAGCTAGGTTATGGCCTTCGCCAGGAGGCGGCGAGCAAAATCCTTGAACGCGCCGCCGCTGGCGACATCGCCATCTCCAGCGTCCACGCCTTCTGCCCCGCGCCCGACAAAAAGCCAGGGCACCCTGAACTTTATTCCATAGCCGACGCCGACGAAGAGGCACGCGCCAAAGGAGTCGCAAAGGTGCTGGAATGCCTCGCCTTCGCCAGTCACGCCGGAGCGCCGTCGATTGTTCTCCACGCAGGCCGCATAAAAGCCTCGGCACGCCGCTGGCTCTGGGTCCACAACCGCATCACCAACGACGAGACTGAGGGCTTTTTCTACCGCTGGAACTTCAAGCGCATGGTCAAGGCCCGCGAAACCGGAATAGGCGCCGCAATGGACGCCCTCCGCCGCTCGCTCTCCGAGCTGCTTCCGGCATTCGAGCAGGCCCATATCCGCCTGGCACTCGAAAACCTCCCATCTTACGACGCCATCCCCTTGCCGGACGAGGCCGACGCCCTAGTGCGTGAGTTCGGCTCGTCCCCCGCTTTCGCCCTGTGGTATGACATGGGCCACGGGCAGGTGATGGAGAACGCCGGCTACGGCACCGGCATCGACTACGCGCGCCGCCACATGCCGCATCTGGCGGGCTGCCACATCCACGACGTCATCGGCCCCGCCGGAGACCACCAGGCACCTGGACGCGGCGGCATCGACTTTCCCGCATTCTCTTTTTTAGCCTCCTTGCCCTCCCTCGTATTCGAGCCTTCGTCCGGCGTGCTGAAGGAGGACCTTGTGGCTGGACGCCAAATGCTTGAACAGACTTGGAAGAAATGACGACCTTTTCTCCTGACGACCTCGCCGCATGGAGCGGCGGACAATGGATTGCGCCGCCTACGGCGCCGATAACCGGTTTCTGCTTCGACAGCCGCAAGGTCGCCCAAGGCGACCTTTTCGTTGCACTGAAAAGCGACAAGGCAGACGGCCACGACTATGTGGCGAAGGCGCTCGCCGGAGGTGCCGCGGCCGCACTGGTCAGCAGGTCGAAGGTCGAAAGTCGAAAGTCGAAAGTCGAAGGTCCGCTGCTTGCCGTCGATGACACACTCGCCGCTTTCCAGCGCATTGCCCGCGGCTGGCGCGACCGCGTCGCCCCATTCATCGTAGGCGTGACCGGTTCCGTCGGCAAGAGCACCGTCAAGGAATGGACGGCCGCCATCCTCGCCGACTGGCGCACCACCGCCTTTACGACTGCCAACTTCAACAACGACATCGGCCTCCCCTCAAGCCTCCTCGCGATGGCCCCAGACGCGGCCTTCGGCGTCTTCGAGGCCGGAATGAGCCACCCCGGCGACATGGCGCCACTCTGCCGGACGATGCGCCCTGACGCCGCAATCGTCACCTGCATCGCGCCAGTCCACATCGAGTTCTTCGACTCCCTCGCAGGCATCGCCCACGAGAAAGCCGAAATCCTGCGCGTCCTGCCAGAGTCCGGCTTCGCAATCCTCGACGCCAAGGGCGACTTCTTCGACGCACTCTCCGCAGATGCGAAGTGCCGCGTCGTCGGCGCGTGCGTCGTTCGCGGCGACGAGGCACCGCCAGCCTCCGCCCGTTATGTGGCGCGTCTCCTCGACGAAGCCACATGCCGCTTCGCCCTCTCCGGCCCAGGGCTTGACGCGCCGGAGGAGATCACCCTTGGCCGCCCCGGCGCGCACAACGCGCTCAACGCCGTCCTGGCATCGGCAGCCGCCCGCGAGTGCGGGGCGCCCTGGGACATAGTGCTGGCGCGGCTGCGCTCGCTCCCGTCCATGGCGCTTCGCTGGGAGCGCTTCAGCCGCGACGGCCTCGACTGGGTCTGCGACGCCTACAATGCCAGTCCCGCTTCAATGGCCGCCTCCATCCGCGCGTTCGCAATGGCCGTTCCCGCCGGATCCGCGCCCCGCGCCTTCGTGCTGGGCGACATGTTCGAGCTTGGCCGCGACGAAGTCCAATACCACCAGGGCATCGCGAAGGTCCTCGGCGAAATCGAAACATCGCCAGAAGACATCCTCATCTGCACCGGGAAGCTAGCCGCCAACTTCGCCACGCCCGCCTTCAAGGGGCGCATCCTCCACGCATGGGACGCGGCAGACGCGGCCCACATCCTGCACCGCGAGGCCCGCCATGGAACGGCTGTCCTCCTCAAGGCGTCGCATGGAATGCGGCTGGACACCGTTCCCGCCCACTACGCGCAGCCGCTGCCGGAGCTGCGCGGCGACGGTCCGCACCGCGTTGTCGTCATGGGCGCAGGCCGCAGCGGCAAGGCCGCGCAGGCCCTGCTGGAGCGGATGGGCGCCGAAGTGACGATGCTCGACGGCGACGTTCCCTTCCCCGATTGCGATATCTCGTTGGCAGTGGTTTCGCCTGGCATCCCCGCCAACCACCAGTGGCTCGCAGAGTGCCGCCGACGCTCCATCCACGCAAT
This sequence comes from Kiritimatiellia bacterium, assembly GCA_017962605.1. Lineage (GTDB taxonomy): Bacteria > Verrucomicrobiota > Kiritimatiellia > RFP12 > JAAYLN01 > RGIG5952. Next base: position 7,376 of record JAGCUY010000177.1, read on the forward strand.
CCCCGAACTCGAACTCGGCTACCTCTTCTGGCACGGCCGCATTCTCGCCGTCACAGGCTCCAAGGGCAAGAGCAGCGTCGTCAAACTCTGCGCCGAGGCGCTCAGCGCCACTGGCCGCAACGCGACGCCTTGCGGCAATTACGGAACGCCGCTCAGCGAACTCGCGGTTTCGCCGGAGCCGCATGGATGGGCGGTGGCGGAGGTTTCGTCCTTCCAGCTGGATGGCGTTGAGACCTTCCGCCCGAACATCGCCATTCTCCTCAACATCCAGGCCGACCACCTCGACCGCCATGGGACGATGGAGGCATACGCGGCCGCGAAGCTGCGCATCTTCGCCCGCCTCCGCCCCGAAGACGATGTCGCCATCGCCACGCCCGAAGCGTGGGAAGCGCTTCGGGCGCTTAACTGCGCCGATCGGCTGCCGAATGCAACCGGCTGCCGGCTACCGAATGATTTCATGCTTCCCACCTCTGGTTATTTCGCCAATCCGGTGTTGGCGCCGGCGGCGGAGGCCGCTGCGGCCGCCCTGGCCGCGGCAGGGCTCTCACCGGTGGAAATCGCCGCCGCATTCGCCTCATTTGAACCCTTGAAGCATCGCATGGCGCTTGTCGCGGAAAAAGGCGGCGTGGCCTTCATCGACAACAGCAAGGCAACCAGCCTCGCGGCTCTCGCAGCCTCGCTGGAGATGGCCGGACGCCCCGTTCGACTGATTGCCGGAGGGCGTCTCAAGGAGACCGATCTCGGCGCCGTGAAAAAACAATTGGAAAAATTCGCGGAAAAAGTGTATCTTATTGGTGAAGCGTCGCAAAAGCTTTTCGACGCATGGAATGGAACAATTCCGTGCGAGAAGTGCGAAGTGATGAAGACCGCTGTGCTGGCGGCGGCCCGCGATGCGCGTGCGGGTGAGGCAGTTCTCCTGGCTCCCGGATGCGCCTCCTTCGACCAGTTCGGCGGCTACGCGGAACGCGGGGACCTCTTCGCGAAATGCGTTGCCGAAATCAACTAACCCCTGTCCTTAACTCAACTAACAACGGAAATTAAAAATGTCTAACAGCAAACTAGTTGGTCTCGCCGGTCTTGGCATCGGCATTGTGTTCGCATCCGGCTGCATCACCCGCGGTTCGGGATCATTTTCAGAAGTCAGCCCCGCCGAGCCTGACCTCTCCGCGCCGTATGGCGAAAACCCCATGCCGGCGGCCGTGGCGCCTGTCCAGCCTGGTAACGTCCGCTACCCTGATCCGCGTCCGGCGAAATCGCCTGAATACTGGCAGCAGCACAGCAATCCATACGCGGGCATTGTCCAGCCCGCCGCGGCCACCACGCCCAAAGTCTCCTCCGGCTCCGGGCAAGGCACCTACATAGTGAAGAAGGGCGACATTCTCAGCCGCATCGCGCGCCAGTATGGCGTGAAGGTCGCCGACATCAAGGCCGCCAACGGTCTCACCAGTGACACCATTCGCGTAGGCCAGAAGCTGAAGATTCCCGCCAAGGCCACCAGCGCGGCATCCACGCGCAAGGCGGCGGGAGCGGCCGCCCCCGGCACCTACATCGTGAAGAAGGGCGACATCCTCGGCCGCATCGCGCGCCAGCATGGCGTGAAGGTCGCCGACCTCAAGGCCGCCAACGGCCTCACCAGCGACACCATCCGCGAAGGCCAGAAGCTGATAATCCCCGGCAAGGCCGCGGCCGCCGCAGCGACAGCCCCCGCGAAGAAGATTGAAACCAAGAACGAGCCGGCAAACAGCGGCTCCGCCTGGGCCACCACCGAAGTGCAGCCCGTAGTGAACGAGAACATTGAGATGCCTGCCATCCCCGAGCCGCCAGCGCCTCAAATCAACACGGCCGCGCAGGAGGGCGCCGCCACCATCACGCCGGCCCCACAGCAGCCCAAGCGCGAGACCTACACCTACTACGCCAATGGCAACGAGGACCTTCTCTCGATTTCAATCTCCAACACCATGGGGATTTCAGAAGTCCAGCGGCTCAACCCCCAGCTCTCTGCGGAATACGCCAAGCCTGGGAAGAAGCTCCCCGCCGGCACACCCGTCAACCTCTATGTGAAATAATTGCAAGCCGTGCGCAACGCTATTACCGCTCTATGCATGGCAGTGGCGGCGCTTCTGCTTTTCGGACTTGTCCTAGTCGGCACTGCTAGTTCATTCCAATCGGGAGGCGCCGTTCCCTTCCTGAAGAAACAGATTATCGCCGCCGTTGTCGGGCTGGCGATGGCTGTTTTTTGCGCCCTGTCCAAACATTCGATTTGGCGCAACCGCTCCCTTCTGCCGCTGCTCTCCGGCGCAGTCATTGTCGGAACCATGCTGGTTTTCCTATGGAAGCCGGTGAATGGCTCTTGCCGCTGGATTTACCTTCCGGGCTTTTCGCTCCAGCCCTCCGAATTCTCCCGCATCGTGCTGTTGATGGCGCTTGCGGCATGGTATGCCGGAATTGGGCAGAGATCGCGCGAGTTCAGGCGAGGCGTCCTAATTCCGCTGCTGATTATCGCCGCCTTCGTGGCGCCGATTATAAAGGCCCCAGATGTCGGGGCGACGATGGTCATGTGCGTCGGCGCCGGAGCAATACTTCTCGCGGCTGGCGTCAAATGGCGCTGGATACTCCCCGGCGCATTCCTAATGGCGGGCGTCGTGGCCCTCGTTCTCATTTTCAGCCCGAACAGGCGTGCAAGGGTCATGGTCTTCGTAGATAGGATCAGAGGCGTTCCCATCTCCGAGGCGACCGCAGCGGCAGCCTACCACTCGGAGCAGTCGCTTGAGGCATTCTCGCGCGGCGGCATGCGGGGGCGCGGCATCGGGGGCAGCATCCAGAAATACCGCTACCTACCTGAAGCCAACTCCGACTTCATCTTCGCCATAGCGGCGGAGGAGTTCGGCATCGCCGCCACCGTGCCAATGGTCCTGGCCTACATGGTCATCCTCCTCTGCGGCATCTACATCGCCTACCACGCGCCAGACCGATTTAGTAAATTCCTGTCGCTCGGCCTGACCGTGATGCTCACCTTCGAGGCCGCCTTCAACATCGGCATGACAACGGGCTGCCTTCCCACGAAAGGCATCGCCCTGCCCTTCGTTAGCGCTGGCGGCTCAAGCCTCATGGCATCACTGGCCATCATAGGCATCCTAATATCCATTGGCGCGGCCTCCATCGAAGGCCCTTCAACCATGCGGATGAAAGACGCCCAAATAGAGTATTGAACCCTTAACTTTTCAACTTTTCAACCTTTCAACCTTTCAACTTCTCAACTTTTCAACCTTTCAACCTTTCAACCTTTCAACTTCTCAACCTTTCAACTTCTCAACCCTCCCCATGCGCATCCTCACAGGCATCCAGCCCTCCGGGCAAATCCACCTCGGCAACTACTTCGGCGCCATCCGCAACATCCTCGACATGCAGGAGAAGGGCCACGAGGTCTTCATCTTCATTGCAGACTTCCACGCCCTCACCACAGTCCGCGACCCCGAGGCACTCCGCCAAGGCACGCTCAACGCCGCCCTGGACTTCCTCGCCTGTGGCATCGACCCCGAGCGCACCGTCTTCTGGCGCCAGAGCGCAGTCCCCGAGGTCCAGGAACTTGCCTGGCTTCTCTCCATCATCACGCCCATGGGGCTCCTTGAGCGCTGCCACTCCTACAAGGACAAGCTCGCCCATGGCAAGGAGGCCACCCACGGCCTCTTCGCCTACCCGGTGCTGATGGCGGCCGACATCCTCCTCTACCAGTCCGACCTCGTCCCCGTCGGCAAGGACCAGAAGCAGCACCTGGAGGTCACGCGCGACCTCGCGATCAAGTTCAACAACGCCTACGGCGAAATCCTAAAAGTGCCCGACGCCTACATCCCGGAGAGCGTCGCGATCGTCCCCGGCACAGACGGCCAAAAGATGTCGAAGTCATACGGCAACATAATCCCGCTCTTCGACACCCCGAAAAAAGTGAAGACCGCCATCATGGGCATCGTCACCGACAGCACCCCCATGGAGGAGCCGAAGGATCCCGAGACCTGCAACGTTTACAAGATCTACAAACTCCTCGCCACGCCCGAGCAGGCCGACGAGATGGCGGCGAAGCTCCGCGCCGGCGGCTACGGATACGGCGACGCCAAGAAGGCCCTCCTCGCCGCCTACCACGAGAAGTTCGACGCCTGCGCGGCGAAGCGCGAGGAACTCGCGGCGAATCCGGCGAAGGTCGAGGAGATTCTCGCACGCGGCGCGGAGCGCGCCCGCGCCTTTGCCACACCAACCCTGGAAGCAGTCCGCAAAGCCGTGGGGTTGAAGTGATGAAAGCGACGCTCGTCTCGATTTGCCCGACCGACGCCGCCCGCGCGGCGAAGCGCATCGCCCTCACACCCGAACTTCTCGCGGCAACCGGAGCGCGCTATTCGCGCAACAACGAAGGTCTGGCGGCCATTGCCGCAAAAATAGACCCCTCGCGCCTCGACGCCTCCGTCGATTCCATCTTCCGCATGCTTGACTACGGCCACCAGTCCATCGCCGACATGGTGCCGGTCGCCATCTTCCTTGACGGCATCTCCATGTGGCTGGCCTACCATGTCTGGTCGCTGGTCGCCGTCGCCGGCGGGCAGGAGAGCTCCACCCGCTACATCCGCATCTCGCCTGAATCACTTCTCCCGCCCGAGACCCTCGGCATCCCCGAGAATCTCCGCGACGAATGGCACGCGGCGATGGTGGAGGCCTTCGACCGCTACGCCCGCCTCGAAGCCGCCTGGACGAACTTCGGCAAGGCGAACCCTGATGAGATGCGCATCCCGGCGTCACTTCTGGCCGACGATTCCGAGAAGGCCGCCAAGCAGGTTGCGCGCATGCTCCGCAACTTCTCCTTTGACCGCGCCCGCTACCTTCTTCCGGCCGCAGTATCCACGAATGTAATGCTGGTGATGTCGGCACGCGCATGGGCGGCCCTATGCACCAACATGGCATCGCAGCCGCTACCAGAGGCGAACGCCCTGGCCGAAGCCATCCGCGCCGAGCTGACCCTTTCCGCGCCGCACCTCCTGCGCCACGCCGGCGCCACCGACGACGCCCGCTCCGGCATCGCGCGCGAGTTCGC
>JAGCUY010000178.1 GCA_017962605.1 Kiritimatiellia bacterium
GGCGCCAAACCCTGTCCCGAATTCTTGATCTGAGCACCCAAGTCTATGCTGTTCGAGACAATCGGCGCCAAACCCTGTCCCGAATTCTTGATCTGAGCACCCAAGTCTATGCTGTTCGAGACAATCGGCGCCAAACCCTGTCCCGAATCTTTGGCTTGAACTTTTTGATTTGAGTTATTTGAGATAGTTAAAACAGATGGTTCCCCTTCATGGAATTCAAATTCTTGAGACAAAGGTCCATTGTCAACATTCTGTTTATGCTCTCCATATGCACTTTTCAGAATATATGATGTACTTCTTCCGCCTCCAACCTTTACAACCAACCCCTTTTTGACTAAAGAGTTGAAGATTCTTGTAATAGTCTTTGGCCCGAGAGGAATTCTTTGCTCTATTTCACTTCTTGTCTTGCGCCCAGTTAAGCGTAAAATTTCCAAAATCCGCTGTTCCCCTTCTGTATGCTCTGCAACAACTGACGATTTATTGTTTCGTGGGAGCGTAAATACTATGTATGGTTTTTCATATGTAACCGTCGGCAAAGGCAGATTATATTTGGATCTAAGATTTCTAACCGTATCAAAGCCAAGCCCCCTTTGTTCTGCCAACTTCATAGCCTCAAAAACAAACATAATTTTAGGATTCCTACTCAAGGATGGAGCACTAAAGTTTTTAATAGATTCAAAGTTAATAGGACTAGGAGGCAACCCTGGTGACTTTATGATTATTTCATCCTCCCTTATGATAAAGTATATCGGCGCACCCTCTATTGCATAATCCCGATGTAAAATGGCATTTTTAACAAGTTCATTAATCACCTCAACAGGATAATCAAGCCTCACATTTCTTTCTGGTTGACTACGATCTGTCTGCCCAGGTATTCGTGCTTGATACCACTCATATAATTTTTGCGGCTGGGTCAAAAGTGGGCCATCGATTTTATAGATATCTTCCTGATATCCATCACGCTGGAAAAGACAATTGATACAGGCCTGATGATAGCGAAGTTGCGGTTGTTCCCCAAAAAGAAGATATCCTACACCTGTCGGATTATAGCCATCATTGTCACGCTCTAGAATACCAATCTGTACCAACTGGCGGTTGAAAATTTCAGCTTCGTCAAAATTCAAATGTACTCTTTCGGCAAATTGTCGGAGCAATACCTTTGACAAATCGCCAATCGCAACGCTTGAGACTGCGTATTCAATTCCCTGCTTAACCTTTGTTGCTTCCGTACCACTACTATCTTGTCTGGCTCTATCAAGTGCCGCTGCCAAGAAATCTTTATTAGCATCCTCAATTTTCTTTTGCAAATCTCTTGGATACATCTCGACCTCAATGCCATTATCTTTAAGATACTTCAAACCTTTCCCTGCAACCATAGGATCTGGATCTTCAATACCGATATACACCTTCTTGATTCGGGCATTTACAATTCTTTCCGCGCATCCTAACTTGGGCTTGTGGCGGGAACCTGGTGCACATGGCTCAAGAGTTGCATACAGTGTGCAACCTGTCAAATTATCCGACCTATGTTTACGCTCAAGCAATGTATATTCGGCATGATCACCTTCTCGCAACTCTCCACGAAACGCTGTATCAAACTTACCATCAGGGAAGACTACGACAGCGCCTACACAAGGTGTAGGCTTTGAGTCTGTACGTGCTTCAGATATAGAAGACCGCATCACCTCTATGGATTTCTCCATAAAAAACATCGGTGTGTCTTTCTCTATAACAGCCTTACTATGTTTGCGATCAAGAACAATGCCGCCTGCAGATACTATCGCAGGTGCCACTTTTTGATGTTTGGTTAACATTCCATCCCTTGCAATTATTAACATGTCGTCTCCCAACATTTGTAATAAAAAGTAAAATACAATGAGTCCCCCAACACCCTGAGACTTTCTCGGCAAAATACTTTGGTATGGTTAAAACGCCGTTATGTACTTACAGTTCACGGGAACAATTCGCACGGCGATTGCCGGCTCAACCTCGCCCATGTTCGTCTCACTTAAAGCCCCAAACCCATGACATAAGCGGCTTCCCCTGTTTTCTGCTCATTACCCTCCAAAGCCTTGTAAACAACTATCCGCTTATCCATGCCACAGTTCCCTCAAAGGAGTTTTGCGCAAATTTTGGACAAAATTCCTGCACTCTGAATTCTAAACTTCAAACTCTAAACTAACACAAAAACGCTCCGCACCAACGGGGTATGCAGCCGAAAAACTCTCATCACCGCTTTCTAGTTTCTTTTCCGCCATAACAGTATCAAATATTAGACCATTTTCTGGGCAATCCATACCCACCCCAATCAATAGACATTCAATCACGTAATCACAATCCTCCCTTTCTTCTCGTCAATGTAGTAACTACTAGTCATAAAAGAATCCTAAATTCTAAACCACTTCGCCGTGAACCCGACCACAAACGTTGCATTAACCATTAACGCAAAGGCCCAACAATATGTACGCCGTACCCCCCGACAAACCCGAACGGAGCATAAGCCACATGCCCAAGCGCCATCAACGTCCACTGGCCGCAGAACAACCCTATAACCAACGCATACAGGCTCCGCCCATATGTGGCTACAATATTCAAAAACATTCTGCTATTAGGGGACATTGTGAAGTGTTGCCAATGTGAAAATGTTGCCAATTACCAATACTCAATAAACAAGTTGTTGTCTTAAGCAAGAGCCTTCAAACTCATTTTCCAATCACTTCCCAATGCCCGCCTTTGTCAGGGCCAATGCGACGCAAGACGCCATCCCGCTTGAGTTTTGCAATCGCACGCGCCACCGTACTCCTTTCCACGCCGAACACTTCAGCCATCTCCTGAGTTCCGACAAATGGATTTGCGCGAATTGACTCAAGAATTTTCTGTGGCGTTTTCTGTGGCGTTTTCTGTGGCGTTTTCTGTGGCGTTTTCTGTGGCGTTTTCTGGGAACTTCCCTGTGGACTGGCACCGATTCCGCCATGTGCGGCGGCTCCGGTCTTTTGGAGAACCACCAGAAACCATGTTCCTTTGTCCTCAAAGGAGATTTTAACTCCTCCGTGTGAGTCGCATGCGTCAAGAATTCTCTTTATGCCGGATCCATACTGTTCGATCAAGCCAACACTGCGGAACAACTCGGCGACGCATGGATTCCTAGGTTGCGAACGATAGTTGTCCGAAACCAGCGCTTCAACTGTCAATCCAAAGGGCAGCCCACCCGGATTTGAGAATTCAATTCTGTCATCGAAAATCTTGATCGTATTCTGCCCAAGTTCGCAATAGTCCCTGTGGATAAGCATATTGAGAACAATCTCGCGAATGGCATTCACCGGATAATCGTAAACGGTATCATGCTCAGGCTTGCCAGTTATGACATAGCCTTTCATCAAATTTCGCATGATGAAACGCATGACTTCATCGACTTCGCTGAACAGGTCTTGGCTAAACTCGACCGAGTCAATGATTGTTGTGGCATCCTTGAACCGCCCCGCCATGAACAGAGCGGATGAACAATGTTCTGCCGCAAAGGCAAGGTAGCAGGCATTGGTCGGCTTGCCGTCTTTCACGAGCGACAACTTCCGCAGGACACGCATCGGGTCGTCGGGGTTGTCGGGATTCATGCGCTTGGCGAACACCGCGACCTTTTCAAGCGAGATGTCTTCAAGAGAATGACCGCTTGCCATCGCATCCCAACTGGAAGATGACGATTTCAAGTAGAGTTCGCTCAACTCCGCAAGCGACATCAAATGGTTCGCCTTCCCCTTGCGGATGTAGTAGCGGCCCTGCACCGAAGTGGGCTTGACGGGAAGAGGGGACATGTGGAGACGGACGACCATTTTCCCCTTCACATCAATGCGGTCGGCTTCCGGCACGATGGCCGGAGCCGTCTTGCTTTTCACTTCATTGACCCACGCCGTCTCGGATTCGGAGGCAAGTTGGACTCCAACGACCTTCCCGTCATCGCGGACGCCGATGAAGACATCCCCGCCTTCGGCATTGGCAAATGCCACAAGCGAGACTATCACGTCCTGATTGAACGCCGATTTGAACTCGACGGTCTTTGATTCTGTCCTAGGAATCTTCACAACGAAAAATTCTTCCAACCAACCACCATCATGCCATAATCCCCACCGCCATCAACATTTCCCGCCAATCGCCCTATCTCCAGCTCCGCTCCATGTCAACACTATTCAAAGACATATTCCAATTCAGCGACATTTCATATGGACAAACAACACTTCAACAAAATCTCCACAAACTCAACTCACAACCACCCCTTCAGCTTTGTTCCGCCCCATTCGTGCCGCCCTTCTTTCCGCCCAAAGCAATCTAATTTCCGGCACTGACACGCATTCCCCATCGAGACAAACGATGGTCACAGCCTCTCTTACAGTTGAATTTGCCTACATATGGCAACAATGTTCAGAAATATTCTGAGATTAGAGGATGTAGGAAGGAGTGAGTTAATGGGAGCGGGCCCCCTTTAAAATGCTTTGGAGCAGTTTTCGCGGTTCAACCGTCTCTTTTTCCAACGCTTTAATACAACAAATCAAAGAAAAGAGCCTATGCGGGCAACCCATTTGCAGACAAATGATTAATTGCCTTTTCTAAAAAATCAAGATACACAAGATAATCATCACGGAAATGCGGCATCTTGTCCAACCAAGGCTCTCTTTCGGGGTGAAAGTTATCCCGATCCTCGTCTGTCAATGGCGCTGGAACATATCCACGATACCATATCGCATTTGCCAACCTTACAACCACATTAGCATCCCGTCCAGCAATCTTCTTAAAGGTTGGCAAATCGTTATTTCGACCTGGGATCGCCTTTAGATACTCATCCAAGGCCTTAAGCATATCATTGACATCTGTATCTTCCCTTGGATGAATCACACTTGAACTAATTTCAGCAACCAATTCAGCATTAGTCATAAACAAACTCCTTCTTTAATATTTCTCGTAATCTTTTACACCGCTATATATGGTTTACGCACGGTCGCCCCCGGGCGAGTTCCCTACCGCAGCAATCCCGTCACGAACCAACTTGCCACAAACCTTTCGACTTCTATGTTTCTCCAACTAGTAGAAACAACATCAACAACTCAAAAACCTTAGGCGCGGGCGAATCAACAATCTTTTCCCATAACTACGCAAGATTGTGCGCGGAGTGAAAATGTGTTCTCAATGTTGTTTTCTATTGTACTTTATAATGCGCCCCCAGAGCCCCCCCCCGTGGACGAATACGCCATCTCTTCTGAATCCAATTTCCATGGTTTGATTATCCTACCACGAGCAGCCAAAATGGGCGCTATTCTTTCTTGCATCGCCACGACTTGTCTTACCTTCTCCGGATACGACAGAGCCCTTTGCGCTGCCCTAAACGATGTCTTATCATACTGCCACTGGGCCAAAGGTCGCATTCGTATTACATCTTCCATTGCTCAAACCTTTCTTTCAACCCGAACTTGGCGAGCAGCATATTAAACTTCACAACATCAAAGCCTTCACTCGACAGAAACATATCTACTCGCAATTTATCTTTTACCCTCCCCGTGTTCACACAAATAACAGCAAGATATTCTGCCAACATGACTTTTGTTGCCACGCCTTGATAATCAAATGTCCTAGCAAATGTCAGTGCTTCCTGCAAGAGTTCATCGTATGCCGGAAGAAACTGCACAGGCGTACCTTCAATATTGATGCACTCTTTCTCATTGTCATCTTCACGGTACCCCCAATCCTTCAATTGCGCGTAAATCGGTGCCAATGGCAGCAAATTTGACTCATCGGGGAAGAGGACGAACACATCTAAATCCATTGTCGATACCGACTCAATATAGAAAAGCGCACCCATGGCGCCACCAATAGCATAGTCATTTATGACCTTGTTCGTCTTCAATCTATTTAGGACTTCTAATGTTTTTTTCATCTCAATGCCTCATTTTTTGATCTTCACATTTTATCGTGAAATGGAGACATTCCCCATTCTAAAAGTCAAGATATCCTCCGCCCCAACTTGTCAACAGTATTCAAAAACATATTCCAATTCTGTGACATTTCCTATTGACAAATAACAATACAACAAAATCTTCACAAACTCAACTCACAAGAAAACATTCAGATTAGTTGAAAATCAATCTCACGCTTTCCCATACGGCTTTGTCGGGGTGTCGGCATCGCTGCCGAAGCCGATGCGGCGGCGGGAAGGGGCTGGCGGTGCGGAAAGCTGCTGGACGAGGTAGCTCATGCCGCCCTTGATCTGCTTGATGTCGCCCTCGGCGGCGTCCATGCGACGCTCAAGATTAGAGATTCTCTTGATTTCATCAAGTTTGTTCAGCAACATCTCGCGAAGCACCCGCGTCGCCCATTGCCGGAAGCGCGTTCCTTGTATGGACTTTATCCTATATCCCACGGAAATAACGACATCAAGATTATATATGGCAATCGGACGACCTCCCATTGCAGATGTTTTATGCAAAATTTGCATAAAACCCTCCTTGGGCAATTCGCCTTCCTTGAAGACATTCGAAATATGCCTCGCAATGACTGGCTGTGTTCTTCCAAACAACCGGTACATCTGCTCTTGCGTCAACCACACGGTCTCGCCATCAGTCTTGACAGCAAGTTCGTTCCCATCAGATGCCTTGTAAACTGAAAATGTTGCCAATAACAATAATCAATGTTCAATTGGAAACCGAATCAAAACCCAATCCAACTCAACCTAGTGCAAAAACCTCTATTTACAATAATACCCACCAGTTTTCTTGCTGCCGCGATGTTCGATAGCACCAGCCTGTTTGAGGATAGAGACTATTCGCGCCACGGAAGCACGGCTCTTACCACTCCTTTTCACCAAGGCGACAAGCGACACTCCGGGACTGCTTTTTATCGTCTCAAATATCGCCTCAACATCGCCTTTTATCGTCTCATTGGACTCTTTTATCGTCTTGCGAATGTTGTTTATCGTCTCATCGGCACCATTTATCGTCTCATGCGAGCCATCCGAGATTATCCTCCTCTCGACAAGTCGATGCAATTTTTCCCTGTCGTCAATTGGAGCGGAAGGGATGGTTAGCATGAGTTCTGAACCGTCGAGAAGCCGATAAGTTGGGGCCATTCCAGAAAGCTTCCCCGTATCTGACATTATGACGGGAATGCCTTCGCCACGCCTATCGATGATTCGCGCCCGTGAAGGTGTGGCGAATTCGCGGGGAAGCGGGAATCTTGCAAGACAGGTGCAGATGAGTTCGTTGCGGGCGAATTGCCTACTGAAGATCTCATCAAGCGAAAGCGAGTTTGGCAACCCGCCAGGAGAAAAGATTTCCAGCCGATCCGAGAACATGTGCAACCGTATCTTTGAGCCGGAAATGGAATAGTCACGGTGCGCGACTGCGTTGACGACGGCCTCGAACACCGCGCTCATCGCGTATTGGGGAATGTCTATCCTCGCGGGCATTTTCACGGCGCCAATGCGCATGTTGCGCTCAACAAATCGGCAGGCCTCGTATATCTGCCTGTCGAGTGGCCCCGTTATGTCCCGTGCGTCAAGTTGGTAGTCGGCATTACGCTCCATGCCGCGATAGCAGACGGCCTGGATAAACGCGCTTGGCAGATAGGTTTCAGGATGCTCCGTCGCGAACAGGACACCGGCAACGGTTGGGCGCATGACGCCATCAACATCGGGTGCCACGAGATGGAGTTTCCGCAAGAATTCGCCATCGTCGTCGGGTGACAAACCAGTCCGCAGCCGGGAATATAGCGCTGGAATCAGTTCGTCCATCCCAGCATCGGCCACGACCTGCTCATCGAAGCAGACAAATCTCGTTTGGCTCTTCTGCTGGAAAAGACGCGCCAGCATGTCAGGTGACATCTTGCGTTTTGAACTGCCAATTCGATAGAAGTAGCCATGCGGCCCCTCATGGACGAAAAGACTCCTAGGCACGTCAGCCCGGATTATGCACCGCTCAACGCCAGCCGAATCGTGCGCAATAATCTTCCGAATCGTCGCCGGCACGGCCGGCTTGACGGAATCGTTGCAGATGTCGCGAAGCCACGTCTCGGCGATTTCAAGTTTGTCCTCCGGGATACCCTCGACCTCGTGCGATTTGTCATTCACGCCGAAAAGGAACATTGCCCCAGCCGCGTTGGCCGCCGCCGCGATTTCGTCGGCGACATCCTTCGCGTCAGGCTCCGTCACGCGCTTTCCAGTAATGCGCATCGACTTGAACTCGCGAACAGAATCCTCTCCAAGGCGAATCAGTTTTTCTATCTCTCTAACCACTAGAAATCTCTCATCTCTTCGCGCGTTTCAGAAATTTACAACATCTGGCATTGTGTCAGCCATTACTATAATGTCGCCTTTCGTTTGGCAATTTCGGCCTTTAGGGCAAGTTTTGCATCGCTGGGAGTCCCACAATCAATTATATTAGTTTTTTGTTTCATGCATTCTCCGTACTTATTTCCGCTTCTTGGTTCTTGTCACCTCATGCGTGATTTTCAAGACGGCGAGATTGAGTTCATTCGTGCATATATTTGCGGTCAACATTTTTGACCACAAAGGCGGCGACATCGCGGTCAAGAAGCACAGGCTGCCCGCGCACGACAATCATCTTCGACCTGACATTCAAAATATCAGATGTAGCAATGGCATCACTTTTCATTTCACGCATCTCTATTCACAAACTCATCAACCCACAAACTCTCAACGCCTCCACTCACAAATATCACATTTTCCCATACGGCTTGGTCGAGGGTTCGCCGTCGGCGTTGAAGCCGATTCGCTTGCGGGGCGGGTCTGGCGGGGCCGAAAGCTGCTGGACGAGGTTGCACATGCCACCATTGATCTTCTTGATATCACCCTCAAAGGCATCCGTGCGGGTATCATCACACTATACCGAGTGGTATATGCTATTTTTCCATATACCTCAATTTGCTTATCCACGATGTCTCCCATTCTGGCATCAGGCAGTTTACTTGTCGTCGGCGACAATCGCCTCCAGGCGGGCGACTTCGTCATCGGTCAATTCAGGGAAATGCCCTCTTTTCGCTTTCGATAACGAACCGCCATTCTGCTGCACAAAGCGAATAAACTGGTTCGCACTCTTTTCCGGCATATCCACAACCCTGCGCATTCCAAATCTAATGCGGTCATAGCGCTTGAGATAGTCCAACTCGGCCTTCCATTCCGTTTGGATTGTCTGCACGATAACCTGCTGGAAATATTCCACCATCGGTGTGTAGTCTATAGCACGGTAAAAGTCTCGCGAATCGTTATGGACTGTCACTTCGCCATCACCGCTGATGTCATAGTCTAGCAGGGGCATGACCCGATTGGAGAAGGTCTCAAGTATCTTGTCGTACTCGTTCTGTCGCTTGAGCATTACTGCCGACACGGGGAATATCAACCCCTGCGGCGCAAACCCTGTCTGCGCAAGAATCGCATGGAGCAGGAAACGATGGACACGACCATTCCCGTCGTCAAATGGATGAAGGAAGACAAAGGCAAAACCTAAAACGGCAGCCATGACCACAGGATCACTTCCAGGTGCCGCCATCCACTGCCCAAGACAACGAAGGAATCCATCCATCAGCTGGCCAATTGCGTCCGGACGAGGTGCCACATAGTGCACTTTCTCAATTCCAGGCGCAAGTGTCTCCCCTACATAAACCTGATCCGTCCGCCAATCCTCCTGACGATAGCGGGCATCGACCACGCTGTTCTGAGCAAGAGTCAGTGCCTCCTTCGTCAACGGCGTCTCACTCATGCCACGAAGGATGGCAACAAAAGCATCCATGCGACGTTGGTCTGGCGTTTCGCGCTCGATGGCAAAGGAACTCTTCGTTTCTTTTACATATAAATACTGGACGGCCCGATAAAGCAAATCGGGGGAATAGTTCTTCAGCAACCGATCTGATTCAGCCCGCAGACGCTCAAAAGAAAGCGCCTGTGTCTGCTCCGTTTTTCGAATATACGGTGAAAAATCCCTGTTTCCGATAAGATTGTTCAGAACATGGTAGCGGCGCTCCCTTGTTCCAGACGCCGCCGGCAATGCAAACTGAATCGAAGCGTCAACCAGCGGAACATAGGCACCCCCTGTTCCATCTGGAATGTCCAGCCGTTTTCCAGAAATACTTTCATACAAGAACCAAATCCGCCGTTGCGTCGCCCCCAGCGGATGGCCTGTCACAAAATCTGTCAGCTCTCCGACATCAACTTTGTTGAAGAACGCCCGGAGAACCTCAACGTTGACTCCCTCATATTTTAAAGCGAAAGACAACTGCTCCTGCCAGGACGCGTCATAGCCGAACTTCCTTGCCGGATAATATGTCCTAACATTATGCCCTGACTGGACAATCCGCTTCGTTGACTTGTCCGTCACAAATGACTGGCAATACAGTTCGCAAACGGCGAGCGAATACCGCCGGACAAGAAACAAATACCCCCTTGCCGCACTTTCGTTCAATTTTAGCGAATCATTTGCCATTTCATTAAATTTTTTGCCAAACCGTTAAAAAACAGGGGTGTTTTTGCTTTTTCGTTAAAAAAACACCAAGGCAATTGACGATTCTGGCAAATGGGGCCTGGGTTTCGATGGGGTGGCTCATCGTTGTTTGCCGTTTTGCGACAGCACATTGAACAAGAGCGGCTTTACTTCACCTCAATCTTGCGCTCGGACTCCCAGAGGCCGTGGATGTTGCAGTAGGACACCGCATGCAGCGTCCCGCTCTTCGCCAGCGTGACCGTCGCTTTCAGCATCGGTGCCGTGAAGACGTCGCCCCCGTGCGCAGCGAACTCGGCGCGCGCCAACTCCACTGGCAGCGGCGAACCTTCCGCGACGAAGTAGAGCGCCGCCCACGCGATGTGGTGCTCCAGCGTGTTCGGGTGCGGGATTTCCTTCCCCACGGCCACCTCGACTTCAATGGCCTCGCCCGCCTTCGCCGTCTCCGGCGCCGTTATCGCCGGCACGTGCTTCTCGTTCTTCCAGTCCGCAGACTTGATCAGTGCGCTTATCATTTTACTTCCTTACCTTTCCATTCCTTGAACCATTCACAGAACTTCGGCAACCCCACGCTTAGTGGCGTCGTCGGCTCGTAGCCAACCGCCTCGTGTAGCTTATCGACCGAGGCGTATGTCGCATACACATCCCCGGGCTGCATCGGCATAAACTCCAACTTCGGATCCGCCACGCCCAGCCCCTTGGCGAGGATGGCGATCATGTCCATCAGCTTTTCGCTCCTGTGGTTGCCAATGTTGTAGATTGCATATTGCGGCAGCCCGCCCGCCTTGCGCACGCAGCGCACCAGGCCATCCACGATGTCATCGACGTAGGTGAAGTCACGCAGCATGTCGCCGTTGTTGAAAACCTTGATCGGCTTGCCCGCCACCAGCTTCTCCGCGAAGCTGACGGAGGCCAGGTCCGGCCGCCCCCACGGCCCATAGACCGTGAAGAACCTGAATCCCAGCGTCTGCATCCCGTAGAGATGGCTGTAGCAGTGCGCCATCAGCTCGTTCGCCTTCTTGGTCGCCGCATAGAGCGAGATCGGCGTATCGACTTTCATGTCCTCGCGGAAGGGCATCTCCTGGATGCCGCCATAGACCGATGACGACGACGCGAACAGCAGCCGCGGCTGCGACTCCGCGTGCCGGCAGCACTCCAGCACGTTCAAAAAGCCGACCAGGTTCGACTCGGCGTAAACGTCCGGGTTGTCAATCGAATACCTCACGCCCGCCTGCGCCGCCAGGTTCACCACCACTTCCGGCTTGAACTCGTCGAACACCGCCTTGAGCGCCGCCTTGTCGGCGATGTCCACGCGCCTGCCCGCAAAACCGCTCTCCTTCTCCAACTGTGCGTTCCGCGCCTCCTTCAGCGCCACCATGTAGTAGTCGTTGAAGTTGTCAACGCCGCGCACCTCGTCCCCTTCGGCGAGCAGACGCCTCGCCAGATGGAAGCCGATGAACCCGGCGGAACCTGTAATCAGTATTCTCATTTCGCAAAGCCCTTGTCCGCGCCGCAGGCCACTATTCGGCCCACGGCTCGATGCCCGCCAGCGGCGGATGCTTCTTGTCTTTTTCAGAAAGTGTCAGCGTCATGCCCAAGTCCGGCCACTCAATTCCAAGCGCCGGATCGTCGAACCGCATCCCGCGCTCGGACGCCGGGCAGTAGAGGTTGTCGCACTTGTAGCTGAAGAGCGTGTTGTCTTCCAGCACGATGAACCCGTGCGCGAAGCCGCGCGGGATGAAGAACTGCCGCTTGTTCTCCGCAGTCAGCGTCATCGCCACATGCTTGCCGAATGTCGCCGACCCCTTGCGGATGTCAACCACGACATCCCACACCGCCCCTTGGATCACACGCACGATTTTCGCCTGCGTGTGCGGCGCCGCCTGCCAGTGCAGCCCGCGCACGACGCCCTTCGACGAGAAGCTTTCGTTGTCCTGCACGAAGACGCAGTCAATGCCTGCCGCGCGGTAGCGGTCGGCGTTGAACGTCTCGCAGAACCACCCGCGGCTGTCGCCGAACACATCCGGCTCTATCACCTTCAGCCCTTCGATCTCAGTGTCGATCACTTTCATCTAAAGTCTCTCTTCGCCCTTTTCCTCGCGCCCATGCTCTCTTTGCCGTCAATTCTTCTGTTACCCGTTTCCTGTTCCCCACTCGCTTTTCATGAACTCCGCCAGCGCGTCCTTCCAGTGCGGCATCGGCGGCAGCCCCGCCAGGCGCAGCCCCAACTTTTCAAGCCGCGAGTCTTTCGGGCGCGGCGCCGGGCGCGGGAACTCCTCGGTTGTGCACTCCTCCACGCGCTGCCCCTTGCCGGCAAGCCTGAATATCTCCCGCGCGAACTCGGCCCACGTGGCCTCGCCCTCGCACGTCGCGTGGAATGTCCCGCACAGCTTCGGCCGCGCCAGCAGCCCGCGCAGCGTCCGCGCCACCGCCAGGGCGCTCGTCGGATTGCCACGCTGGTCGCCCACGACTTTCAGCACCGGACGCGTCCCGTCCGCAAGCGACATCATCGCATGCACGAAACTCGGCCCACCCTCGCCGTAGAGCCACGAGATGCGCACGATCACATGGTTCGGGCACAGCGCCCGCACGGCTTCCTCGCCGGCGAACTTGCTGCGCCCATACACCGTGCGCCCGCCATCCGCCGCATCGAACTCGCTGAACGGCCCGCCGGCGTCGCCGCCGAAAACATAGTCCGTCGAAATCGCGATCAGCCGCACGCCGTGCCGATGGCACGCCGCCGCGACGTTCGCCGTGCCGCGCGCGTTCACGCGGAAGGCGAACTCGCGCTCCGTCTCGCACTTGTCCACCGCCGTCATCGCCGCGCAGTGCACCACCGCGTCCGGCGCCACGCGCGCCACCACCGCGTCGATGCACTCCTCGTCGGTGATGTCGGCCTCCGGCAAGTCCGTAGGCACGATATCGAAGTCGGCCCCAAGTTCCGCCAGCAGCGTCCGCGCCAGCATCCCCTTGCCGCCTGTCAGCATCACTCGCATCGTGTGTCGCTCTCTTGTGCCCCGGCCTGTCGGCGCGATTCTAAAACCACGCCTTCCATCCTGATTCGCAGGCCCTGCCCGCGCATGCCGGGCACACTACGTGCGCGTCAATTATGCACCGTTTTCATGCACAATTAACTGCGCTTCAAAATTCTAGTTTTGTTGTTCCTGTTCCTTGTTCAAACAGTGCTTCTATTATATCAAATTTTCTTTTCTAATGTGCGCGTTTTGTTAAAAAGTTTCCATGGCGCGCTTGAAGGCGCCCGCCGAACGCTCGATCACATCGGTCTCCACGCTATAGCTCAGCCGCATGTGGCCGGCCATACCGAAGCCCGACCCCGGCACCGCAAGCACGCCGTGCTTCATTAGGTGCCCCACGAACTTCACGTCGTCGCCGCCAGGCGTCTTCGGGAAAACGTAGAAGGCACCTTGCGGCCGCACGTATTCAAGCCCCGCCGCGTCCAGCACGGCCAGCATCTTCGCGCGCCGCTCCTCGTAGATGCCAAGGTCAATCCCGCAGTCCAGCAGCCGCGTCGCGAGCCGCTGCCCGACGATTGGCGCGTTCACGTAGCCAAGCGTCCGCGTCGTCAGCGTCACGCCCGCCAGGAATGCGGCCGCGTCCGGCATCGACGGGTTCACCGCCAGATAACCCACGCGCTCGCCTGCCAGCGACAGGCTCTTCGAGAACGACCCCAGCACCACCGCGTATGGCGTCTTGTCAAGCACCGACGCCACCTTCGCGCCGCCGTATGTCAGGAAGCGGTATGGCTCGTCGGACACCAGGAACACTGGCCGCTCGCGCCCCGCGTTCACCTTGTCCACCAGCGCCGCCAGCGCCTTCACCGTAGCCTCGCTGTAAACGCAGCCTGTCGGGTTGTTCGGCGAGTTGAACATGATGGCGCGCGTGTTCGGCGTGATGGCCGCCTCAAGCGCCGCGACGTCGGCCTCGAAGGTCGCACCGTTGGCTGGCACGGGAATGAGCTTGCCGCCGAAGTGGCCGCAGTAGGAGCCATATTCCACGAAGTAGGGCGACGGCACCAGCACTTCGTCGCCCGGATTCAGCACGGCCCTGAAGAACGACACCAGCGCGCCGGCCGCGCCACATGAGGCGATGACGTGCTTCGCCTCCAGCCCCGGCACATTTTGCTCGCGCGCCAGCTTCGCGGCCAGCGCCTCGCGGAAGGGCATCCAGCCTGCGTTCGACGGATACCCCAGCGCCCGCGGCTCGCCAAGCGCGTCCGCGATTTCATGCAGCGCCGCCGCCGCTTCGCGCGGCGGCGGCAGGTCCGGATTCCCCAGGCTGAAGTCAAAGACATTCTCCGCGCCAATCTCCTTGCGCAATTCCGCGCCCGCCTCGAACATCCTCCTGATCCACGACGAGCTACCCATTGCCGCCGCGATTCCATCTGCTAGCATCTTTGCCATTTTCAATTGTCTCCTTACAAAAAACCGTTCCCCACTTCCCCGTTACCTACTTCTCTACTTCCGTTCCCCGTTACCTGTTCCCCGTTCCCTGTTCCCCGTTCCCTCACTATCCATTCTGCCACATTCCCCGCTCCCCCGCAACTTTTGCTAAAATATCCACATGCCCAACACAGCCCCCATCCAAGCGCCCGCCGCCACTCAACCCGCGCCCCAACCCGACAAGCACGGCCCTTCAAGCCGCGTTTCAGCCCTCATGCGCCTCCGCGCGCTGGCCGTCTGCGCATTCCGCTTCCTCGTGGACTCCATCCGCTGCTTCTTGCGCCATCGCTCGTCCCTTCACGCCGCCGGCCTCACGTATTTCTCCCTCATGTCGCTGGCGCCACTTGTCTGCCTCTTCCTTCTCATCGGCCGCCTCTGCGGCCTTGGCGACTTCGCCCGCGACCGCCTCAACGGCTACATTGACCAAGTAATAGTCTCCGTCGAATCCGGCGGGGAAGACATGCCCGCCTTTATCGAAAATGCCCAGGACCCCAACACGCGCGAGGCCCGCCGCCAGACCGCCCACGACTTCGCCCTTCAGGCGCGCGACTCCCTCAACACCTTCTTCGACCGCGTCGCCGCCTACGACGTCCACGCCATGGGCACGGCAGGCGTCATCCTCCTGCTCTGGACGCTCATCTCGATGCTCGGCATGGTTGAGAACTCCCTAAACGAAGTCTGGGAGATTCCGCGATCGCGGCCATTCCTGCGGCGCATCGCCATATACGCGGTGATGGCGCTTGTCCTGCCGGCCTTCGCGCTCATCTCGGCCTCGCTCCCGCTCCTCCACCTCCTCCGCCGCACAATAGCCGCGGCTTTCGACGCCATTGGCGCCACCGGACTCCTCCCGCGCATTGCCCTCGCCATCGTCAACTCTTCGGTCTTTGGCTGGACAATCTCCCTCGTCTTCGCCACGCTTGGCTTCGCCTTCTTCCTCGCCTTCATGCCCAACCGCCACGTCCCCTTCCGCAACGCCATAATTTCCGGACTCATCACGGCCTTTGTCTTCGGCTGCTGGCTTCGGCTCTGCGCCGTGGCGCAGGTAGGCATCTCGCGCGCCAGCGCGATGTATGGCTCCTTTGCCGTCCTCCCGATCATCCTGACCTGGATCTACATCGGCTGGCAGATCGTCCTCTTCGGCGGCGCCATGACCTACACCCTCACCCACAAAATGTGCTATAATAATTTATCATTTGAAGGGTGACACCCTTCTTTCAGAAAGGTAAACTATGAGACGTAACAGAGTCAAGGTGGCGGGCAGTGCCTACTACCATGTCATGAGCAGGTGCGCGCTTCAGCAATTTCTGCTGACGGAGGAGGCAAAGGAGATGTTCCTGAAGATTCTCCGACGAGCGGAAATATTCTCGGGCGTGAGGGTAATTAACTACTGCGTGATGGACAACCATTTCCATGTCCTTGTCCATGTGCCGCAAAGGAGGGAGGTGCCCGACGACGAGCTCGACAAGCGCATCCGCGTCCTATACGGCCCGGACAAGGCCAAACGAATTCGCGAGCGCTGGAAAATGCTACGCGAACTCAAGGCGGAGAAGGTCATTGAACGCGAACGGGCCGCCTACCGCAAGCGGATGTTCGACATTTCGGAGTTCATGAAGACTTTCAAGCAGCGTTTCTCACTGTGGTATTGCTCCAACCACGGGAACATCGAGGGGACTATCTGGCAAGGGCCTTTCCATAGCGTCCTTATCGAGGGTCGACGCGACGCCCTGAATGCCGTCTCGGCCTACATTACGCTCAATCCCGTGAGAGCCAAACTCGTGAGTCGGCCTGAGGACTACCGCTGGAGCGCCTACGGCGCGGCCACAGCGGGCAACCGGCGCGCCCGTGCTGCGCTGCTTTCATCATACGATGAGAAGTTCCCGCTTGCAGAGCGCTGCAAGGCTTACGCATCGCTGATCGAGGCCGCCATGGCCGTGAGCGGTGAAGAGGAGGCGGGAGTCAAGCCAGACGCCACGGCGGACAAGCCTAGCAAGGGCGGCAAGAAGAAGGTGAGCGTGATGAGGGTTCGAAACCGCGACATTTCACGCGGCGTGGCTTTCGGTTCACACAAATTCGTGGTGGCGACGATACTCGCCGCAAGCAACACATCTGAGGTGCTGACTTTCCCGAAGGCATTTTGCCTAGGTGAAAAATTGGTACCGCTTTTCTGCGCCGGGCGGCGTGGAGCATAAGGGGAATCTGGGGAATTGTTGGTAAACTCTATCTAAATGAAGGGTGTCTCCCTTCAACTGAAAATGAAAACACTGATTACACTGGGAATGATGGTTTGCGGGAACGTGTTCATGACGACCGCTTGGTATTGGCATTTGAGGAGCGGGGCGGCCAATGGGAAACCTATGCCGCTGATCGTCCTGATGAGCTGGGGGATCGCGCTACTCGAATACTCCATTATGGTGCCGGCTAACAGGCTCGGCGCATCCGCCGGCATGTCTGTGGCTCAACTCAAGGTCGCACAGGAGGTTATTACCCTACTGGTGTTCGCGCCTTTCGCCGCATTTGTCCTGGGCGAGAAGATGAGGCTGGATTACCTTTGGGCGTTCTTCTGCCTCGTTGGCGCCGTGTATTTTGTGAACAGGCAGAATTTTTGAGGGGATGGGGGAATGAATAAGAGGGAAATTTGAGATTTGAAATTTAAAATCTAAGATTTAAGATTTCAGATTTGAGAAAGAAGAAAAAAAGAAAGAGATATGAAAGAAAGAGATATGGGAGGTGAGGGAAGATATAAATTTGGAAAGGGTGCGCAGTTTCTGAAACACGCGCCCGCGCGCGTTTTTTGATATAATAATATACCATTATTTTTGAGGATTTTTTACCATGGCTGACAACGAGAACGACGACGCCCTGAACGAGGACGCACGCACCGACACCGACGAGACTGCCGCCGAAGAACCCGCGCAGGACGAGCCAATCGTAGAGAAAATCGAGACTGTCAAGGTCGAGGACGAAATGCAGAAGTCCTACCTCGACTATTCGATGTCCGTAATCGTGGGCCGCTCCCTACCCGACGCGCGCGACGGCATGAAGCCCGTCCACCGCCGCTCCGTTTACGCGATGCGCAAGATGGGCGTCACCCACACCCAGCCGCACCGCAAGTCGGCCGCAGTCGTCGGCGAGGTCATGGGTAAGTACCACCCACACGGCGACGCCTCCATCTACGACACCATCGTCCGCCTCGCCCAGCCTTTCTCCATGCGCAACCGCCTGGTCGACGGTCACGGCAACTTCGGCAACATCGACGGCTACGGCGCCGCCGCCGCCCGCTACACCGAGGTCCGCATGTGCGAACTCGCCGAAGACCTCTGCGAGGACATGGACAAGGACACCGTGGACATGGTGCCCAACTACGACGGCCGCGAGGTCGAGCCTGTCGTCCTGCCCGCAAAGATCCCCAACCTCCTCCTCAACGGCTCCTCCGGCATCGCCGTCGGCATGGCCACCAACATCCCGACTCACAACCTCTCCGAACTCTGCGACGCCGTCAAGTTCCAGATCGACAACCCGGAGTGCTCCATCGACGACCTCCTGCAAATCGTCAAGGGCCCCGACTTCCCCACTGGCGCCATCATCTGCGGCCGCTCCGCCATCCGCCAGATGTACACCACCGGCCGCGCCTCCCTCAAGGTCCGCGCCAAGACGGAGATCGTCACCGAGAAGAACGGCCGCGAGAAGATCGTAATCTCCGAGCTCCCCTACGGCGTGAACAAGCGCCAGATGCTCATCCACCTCGGCGACCTCATCAAGAACCACGAGATCGAGGGCATCGCCGACGTCAAGGACTTCTCTAAGGGCGACATGGGCGTGAACATCATCGTGACCGTCAAGGCCGACGCCCAGGCCGACGTGGTCCTCAACTACCTCTTCCGCCTCACCGAGCTGCAGTCGAACTTCCCGGCGAACATGCTCGCCCTCGACCACGGCACCCCGCGCCGCATGAGCCTGAAGCTCTTCCTCAAGTGCTTCATCGACCACCGCGTCGAAGTCATCACGCGCCGCACCCGCTTCCTGCTCAAGAAGGCGCAGGACCGCGTCCACATCCTCGAAGGCTTCAAGATCGCCATCGACAACATCGACGAGGTCGTCCGCATCATCCGCTCCTCCAAGGACGACGACGAGGCCAAGGCCCGCCTCCTCGAGCGCTTCGGCCTCGACGACGCCCAGTCCTCAGCCATCCTCGACATGCGCCTCCGCCAGCTCACCGGCCTCCAGCGCGACAAGGTCGAGGAGGAATACCAGCAGCTCCTCAAGGACATCGCCGAATACAAGGCGATCCTCGCCGAACCCCAGCGCGTCCTCGACATCATCAAGGCCGACATGGACTACGCCAAGGAGAAATACGGCGCCCGCGACCCCCGCCGCACCGAAATCCGCGAGGACCTCGACGACCTCAGCGCCAACCCTCTCGACTACATCAAGAACGAGCCCTGCATCATCACCCTCACCCGCCGCAACTACATCAAGCGCTCGCCGCTCGACGGCCTCGAGGAGCAGAAGCGCGGCGGCAAGGGCCGCAAGGGCTCCAAGAACAAGGAGGAGGACGAGATCCTGCGCGTCGTCACCGCGACGACCCACGACAAGCTCCTCTTCTTCACTTCCTACGGTCGCGTCTTCGAGGGGATGGTTTACCAGATCCCCGAGTCCGACCTCAACTCCACCGGCAAGGCGCTCGTGAACGGCATCAACCTCGACCCCGGCGTCCCCGAAGGCGCCAAGGACGCCTACGGCGCCGACATCCCCGCACGCCCCGCCGAGCGCGTCCTCTCCGTGATAACCCTTGGCGACGCCAAGCGCGACCGCCTCGAGATATACAACGACACCGAGGCGATCTTCTTCGCCACCCGCAAGGGCATTATCAAGAAGACCTCCCTCCGCGAGTTCGTGAACATCAACAAGAGCGGCATCCGCGCACTCAACCTCCGCGACGGCGACGAGCTCGTCGGCGCCGAGCTGGTGGAGCGCGACGACGAGCTCTTCCTCGTGTCGGCCTCCGGCCAGGCGCTGCACTTCAACGAGCACGACGCCCGCGCCATGGGCCGCGCCGCAGCCGGCGTAATCGGCATGCGGCTCTCCGGCGTGGTGTGGAACAGCGCCGCGGAGAACGAAGGGGCCGCCGATGGAGACGACGGAGGCGAAGCGACCGCCGCCACCGGCAAAGACGGGGCGGCCGACGAAATCAGGGCGCTTGTCAAGGTGGACAAGGCCGAAGACGCGCGGCTGCTGCTGATCGTGGAGAACGGCTACGGCGTGCTGACGCGGCCCGCCAGCTACACCATCCACAAGCGCGGCGGCATGGGCATGAAGTCCATCAACACCGAAGGCCGCAACGGCAAGGTCGTCTTCGCCGCATGCGTGCGGACGGGGAATGTTGGGGGAACGGGGAACGGGGAACAGGGAACAGATGGGGAACGGGGAACGGGGAATGGGGAACGGGGAACGGCCGCCGACAGCCTGGTGGTAATCACCGCGAACGGGCAGATAATCCGCATGAGCGTCCGGGGCATCCGGGAGTGCGGGCGCGGCTCGTCCGGCGTCAAGGTCGTGGATGTCGCGAAGAACGACCGCGTCATCTCCGCCTCGGTCGTGCCTGGGGAGGACGTCGCCCCCGAGGCTCCAGTCGAGAATCCCGAAACCGAACCTGAAACCGAACCCGCCAACTAGCTCTGGCGATTTCACATTTCCACAATTTCACATTTCCACAAGGAATCAACCATGGCCGAGAATATCAAGGACGGCGCCGACGGCGCCGAAGTGGCTCTCAACGACGGCATCAAGGTCGAGGGCGACTACAACGCCAGCCAAATCCAGCACCTGAAGGGCCTGGAGGCCGTCAGGATGCGCCCCGCCATGTACATTGGCGACACCTTCGAGAAGGGCTACCACCACTGCGTCTATGAGGTCGTCGACAACTGCATCGACGAGTTCATGGCCGGCTACGGCACCAACATCGACGTCTCCCTCAACGCCGACGGCTCCTGCACCGTCGCCGACGAGGCGCGCGGCATCCCCGTCGACGAGCATCCCACCGAGCACCGCCCCGCCATCGAGGTCGTCCTCACCGAACTCCACGCCGGAGGCAAGTTCGGCACCGGCGGCTACCAGGTCTCAGGCGGCCTCCACGGCGTCGGCGTGAAGTGCGTCAACGCCCTCTCCGAGTGGATGGAGGTCGAGGTGCGCCGCGACGGCAAGCGCCACCGCATCCGCTTCTCCCGCGGCAAGATCACCGAGCCGCTCCACGTGGTTGGCCCCGCCGAGGGTACCGGCACCACCATCACCTTCTACCTCGACAACACCATCTTCAAGGAACCCGACGGCTCCGCCTGCTCCTTCAAGTGGGACATCCTCGCCAAGCGCTTCAACGAGCTCGCCTTCCTCAACCCCGGCGTCAACATCCGCTTCAGCGAGGAGGCCACCGGCCGCCGCCAGGAGTTCAGGCACGCCGACGGCATCGTCGGCTACGTCAAGGCCCTGAACCTCGGTGCCGAACTCACCACCCCCGCCGTAATCGAGTTCGCCGGCTCCGAGAAGATCGGCCACAACGACGCCACCGGCCGCGACCTCGTCGTCCAGGTGCGCATCGCCATGGTCTATGCCAAGGCCAAGTGGGACGAGACGATCCTCACCTACGCCAACGGCATCAACACGCACGAGGGCGGCACGCACCTCGAAGGCTTTAAGACCGCCCTCACCTCCATCGTCAACGCCTTCGCCAAGGACAAGAAGCTCATCAAGGAGAACGAGTCCACCCCATCCGGAGAGGACATCCGCCAGGGCCTGACCTGCATCATCCTCGTCCTCCACCCGGCCCCCCAGTTCGAGGGCCAGACCAAGACCAAGCTCGGCAACGGCGAGGTCAAGGGTATCGTCCAGAAGCTCGTCTTCAAGAAGCTCAAGGACTACTTCGAGGAAAACCCCGCCATCGGCACCGAGATCGTCAACAAGGTCCTCCAGTCGATGCGAGCCCGCGAGGCCGCCCAGAAGGTCAAGGACAAGATGCTCAAGGCCGGCGGCCCCGAACTCGGCGGCCTGCTCGGCAAGCTTGCCGACTGCCAGTCCAACGACCCCGCCGAGTGCGAGCTCTTCCTCGTGGAGGGCGACTCCGCAGGTGGCTCCGCCGTCTCAGGCCGCGACAACCGCACCCAGGCCATCCTCCCCCTGCGCGGCAAGGTCCTCAACGTAGAAAAGGCCAACCTCGAGCGCCAGATGGAGAACGCCGAAATCCGCACCATGATCACCGCCATCGGCGGCGGCTACGACCACGAGGAGGAGGTCATCGAGACCGACGACTTCGGCGTCAAGCACAAGGTGGCGCGCCACGTGTCCTTCGACGTCTCGAAGATCCGCTACAACAAGGTCATCATCATGACCGATGCCGACGTCGACGGCGCCCACATCCGCACCCTGCTCCTCACCTTCTTCTACCGTAAGATGCGCTCCCTCATCGAGCACGGCCACGTCTATATGGCGCAGCCGCCTCTATACGGCATCAAGCGCAAGGGCAAGATCGAATACATCGCTTCCGACGCCGTCCTCACCAACAAGCTGCTCAAGCTCGGCTGCGGCGACTTCCGCTTCGTCTTCGCCGACGGCGTCCGCTCCCTTGAGGCCGACCGCCTCCCCTCGCTGCTCGACGTCCTCGCAACCGCCAAGTCGCAGTGCACCGTCCTCGAGAAGCAGAAGATCAACATCCGCGAGTTTTTCTCCCTCCGCAGCCCCGAGACAGGCGAGTTCCCGCGCTTCCGCGTGGCCTCCGACACCGACGGCAACCAGGTCTTCCGCTTCGTCTTCCGCAAGGAGGAGGCCGACGCCATCAAGGCCGAGGTCCAGGCGGCCCTTGGATGCCCCATGGAGGAGCTCGACGAGCCGGAGAACCCCAACTACAACTGCACAGAAATCAAGCAGGCGGCCACCCTCCGCCGCGAGATGGACAACCTCGTCCAGGTCTATGGCTTCGCGCGCGGAGACTTCCTCGGCGCCGGCGAAGGCTCGGCCCCCATCGGGAAGCTGATCGACACCAAGGGCGACGAGACGCCCGTCTCCTCGCTCCTCGACCTCCTCGCGGAGATTCGAGAACGTGGCGGACGCGGGCTGACCATCCAGCGCTACAAGGGCCTTGGCGAAATGGACTACGACCAGCTCTACGACACGACTATGGACCCGCGCAACCGCAGGCTCCGCCGCGCCGAACTGGTCGATGCCATCGAGGCCGACAAGATCTTCGAGAAGCTGATGGGCGACCTGGTTGAGCCGCGCCGCCGCTTCATTGAGGAGAACGCCCTCTCGGCGGATATTGATGCGTAGAAAGCGCCAAAGGCGCTTTGGAGGTTTGGCGCCTGGGAGGTTTTGCGCTAACGCACCCGGGAGGGTTGGCGCTGGCGCGCCTGGGAGGGTTGGGCCCTTCGGGCGAGGTTTAGAAACAACAAGGGCCGCAGATGCGACCCTTGTGTGTTGCGGGAAACACTGTTACCTGTTCCCAGTTCCCTGTTCCCCGCGCTGGGGCGGCGGCAGCCGCCCCAGCGCAATGGCCATTAGATGCCAGCGGAGACGCCGGTCGCGTAAATCGTGACCGAGCCGCTGACGGCCATGAACTGCGTGGCGCCCCTGCCCCTGGTGTAGCTGGCGTCGATCGTGCGGTTAGATAGCGTTCCGCTTGTCTTCGAAGAGCCGCCGGACCAGTCGCCAGACAGGGTACCACTGAGCTTGATCTTGCTGTTGGAGGTGCTGGTGGCCTCGAAGGTGAAGCGGATGTGCGCGGCGGTAATGTAGCCCTCGTTATCGGCATTCGGGCAACTCGCGCCGGTGATCTTCCCGCTATAAACCATGCCGGTGTTGTCCTGGAAGGTCAGCAGATTGCCCTTCTGGGTCAGGTTAAGCCAGGTGATCGGAGATTCATTGACTGCCGCAGCAGCAGCTTCGGCAATATTGTATTTGAATCCGATTGTAACGGTCTTGCCAATGTACGGAGCGACATTCGCGGCAAGATTGATGCTGATGTTCCCGGCAGAATAGTCAATGGTGACGGTGTGGCCGGCGCTGCCGCTAAACGTCGTTGTCTTGTCTCCGTTGTCGGTGAAGGAGCCGACCGAGGCAATCGTCACGGTAACGCTTCCCGGAACAAGACCCGCCTTGCCCGTTGAATAGCTGCCATTCCCGTTATAGGTGGTGGTTACTGAATCAGACGCCTCAGTTACAGTTTCGCCGCCGGAATCCTCGGCGGCAACAGCCGTGACGAGCTTGTAGGTGCCGGTGAAGTTGGCCCAGGAGTAGGCGTCGTTCCAGGACTCGCCGGAGTGGACGCCGCCCCATTCGCAGCCCACGAGGGCTGCGGCACAGATGGCTGAGGCGGCGGTGATGGGGATGATGGAGTTTTTCATAGTAGTAGTTAGTTGTTAGTGATTAGTGGGTAGTCGTTAGTGGTTAGTCGTTAGTGGTTAGGTGTGGGCGTAGGTGTAGGCATAGGTGAAAGGTGTAGGTGTAGGCGTAGGTGAAAGGTGTAGGTGAAAGGTGTAGGTGTAGGTTAAACAGGCGATTCCATTTTTTGATTTTTAATTATACCACAAGCGGGGAAATTTTGCGTCGCCTTTCTTCAGAGTCCTATGATGTGGATCGTCTTTCCATTAAATGTTTCGTCCCGGCGGTAGAGCCTTTCCTCCCACGGCTTAGCGTCGTCGTCGTCGAATACGGGCATCCAGCCCTCCGCGAGTCCAAGCGTGTCGAGGTATGTCGCAAGCTGGCGGAAGGAGTCCGCGTTGAAGCGCTTTCTCATCTTCACCTCAACCGCGTAGCGTCGGCCCCGGAACTCCACGCACAGGTCAAGCCTTCCGCTGCCGGAGGCCATTTCGCGGACGATGCGCCCGCCTCCGTTCACGACACGCTGGAAAAAGGCCATGAGCACGAGATGCGGCGTCGCCTCCCTGTAGTCGAAGACATGCCGGTCGGCCTTGGAGTTCTCCCGCCAGAAGTTCTGGAAGGCCGACATCAGGCCGTCCATGTCAAGGCCCTCGTCTGTCGCCCATGGGACATCGGGAACCGACTGGAGCATGCGCGTCTGCTCATCGCGCGTGAGGTAGCGTCCGATGATCTCGGCATACATCCTGTTTGCGGGCACGAGAGCGCCCTTCTCCTCGCGCAGCAGACCCAAGTCGATGACATACCGGTAATCCTCGTCCTCCACTGAAACGCGGCGGTCTTCCCCGGATATCAGCGGCTCGACGACCCTCCGGACGCGCTCTTCGCGGAGCCTGTCCATGAGGCTGTCCACATGCGTGTCCCGGCGGCGTATGATCGACTCCTTGGCCTCGACGACGTCGTCGCCCGTGATTGGTGCCGAGTAGTCGAAGTTGTGTATCTTCTGGACGCATTCGCGGGCGAGCGCGTTCACGAGCCAGGGCTGGCCGCCGGTGAAATCCCAGGCCTTCTCAAGCGCCTCCGGCTCGAACGCCTGGCCGGTCGCCTCGGTGTGCTGCGCGTATAGCGCGCGCACCTCGTCCTCCGTGAAGTTGCGGAGCGTGAAGTCCTCGGCTATGACGTTGAACGGGCTCTTGCTGCCAAGCGTCTCCGAATGCGGCCTGACCTTCGCCTTCATGTCGCGGATGTCCATCATCCCCACGATGGCCACGGACGACGGGAACGGGATTGTCTCGCGCGTTATGTATCCGTCGCGCAGTTCGCGGAGGAAGGTGACGGCCGTCCCCTCCGTCAGCCCGTCAACCTCGTCGAAGAACACCACAAGCGGCTTGCCCGCCTTTTCCGCGAGCATGGAGAGGAAGCGTTTTACGCCGATGAAGCCGTCCTTCGGCGCATCTGGCGCGGAGGATGGGTCTCTTGCGATTTCTCCAAAAATCGGGTGGCGGAGCAGGTCCGTCCGCATACGCTCGACAATCTTGAAGATGCCGTCGTGTGGGTCGGGGTAGGCCTGGACGCTCTCCACGGTGAAGTAGAGGGCGACGCATTCGCCGGAGGCGTTGATGTCGCGGACCAATCCCTGGAGGAGCGTTGTCTTCCCCGACTGCCTCGGGGCGTGGATGGCGAAATACTGTTCCTGCGCGATCAGGCGCATGAGACCGGGAAGCCGCGCCGTGGCGGGGAGCATGTAGTGCCGGGTCGGATTACACGGCCCGGCGGTGTTGAAGAACTTCTCCTTGCCCATGCTCATGAGTCGAAAGTCGAAGGTCGAAACCACTACAACTACAACTATCCCCTACAACTAGTCCCTAGTCACTAGTCCCTAGTCCCTACGACTACACCTAGTCCCTAGCCCCTAGCCCCTACTTCTCCAGTTTCATGCGGAAGAACATGGCGCCTGTGGTACTCTTCGGCAGGGTGCCACCGGAGGTTTCGCCATCGACGCCAACCCTCTTCACCTCAACCCAGTCGGGGTTGGTGAGGGAGTCCGTCGCCTCTATCACGTAGCGGAGGCCGCTGACCGGCGCGGCGACAGTGCTGCGCCTCAGTCCGCGCGTAGCCGGCTGTTCGGTCGGCGCGCTGGCCGTGGTGGTCATCGTCTCCGACTCTGGCGCGTTCTCCCAGCCCCACTCGAAGGAGACGTTGCCGTCGCCGTCGATATTGACGCCGGTGATGACGAGCGTCTGCTCCTCCTTCGCGGCGCCATAGGAACCAAAGAGCGTCAGCTCGTCGCCATCGTCGATGCCGTCATTGTCGGTGTCGGACTCAAAGGCGGAGAGACCGCTGTAGAGCTCGGCGACATCGGAGATGCCGTCGCCGTCACCGTCGCCGGAGGCCGCGCTGAGCCGCGCAGCCAGCCGCGCAGCATAGGCGCTGGCCGACATTGTGGACTGGCTTGCCGCCGCAGTGCTCCTTAGCGCAACGGCCTGGGCCTCGGTCGCGCCGGATTGCTCAAGGAACTGCACGCCGTGGCTCGCGCCGTACAGCCGCCATTCAACGGCATCCGGCATCAGGTCGTTATCCGTATCGGGATCCAGCAGCACAATCTCTGCCACAATACCATTGGCGGCACTCGACGCCGTAACCGCCACCGGCATGAACGGAGACTCTCCGCCGTGGTTGCGGCAATAGCCCCAGGGCTCCCAAGCATCGCGCTTGCCGTTGCCATTCTGGTCAATGTAGGCCATGAGATAGTAATCGGCGTCAAGCGTAAGCCCGCCAATTGCAAAATCTCCGACTGCGTTCTTCACGACAACTCCCTCAGGATCGCCGTTGAAGGACTTGGAGCGCCAGGCCCCTACGCGGACCGCTGGCGTAGCGCCCTGGACAAATGCCCAGCCAGATGGATAGACCACGCTGGCCTTTGCCGTTCCATACTCTGGGTTCTGCTCCTGCTGCTCGTCCGTGGCCATGGTGAAGGTGCTGGTGGCAGCGGTCGTTCCGCCAAAGATGCTGCTGTATTGCACATTGACGTTGTACGGAGTGACCGTCCAGGTGTATTTGACTCCCGGCTCAAGCGCCACAGAGGCGGGAAGCCGCCACACGGTCTGCTTGCCTGTTACGTTGTAATCGACAATCGGGGCTGGCAGACGGGCCGAATAGACCGTGGCAGAGCCCTTCTTGATTGTCATCTGGAACTCCGTAGCCTCCTCTGGGAGGACAAAACGGAACTCCGGCCGTGTGGCACAGACGACGCCATGGCCAATCGGCGATTTGAGTTCCGGTGCCGTCAGCCTGTCGGCAAAGTACCAGTTGGTAACAATGCCGGCGGGAACCTCGTTCACATAAACCTCGAACAGGTCTGGAATCAGCCCGTTGACATCCCAGCCGCCCTGGGTCACGCCGTAGTTCGCGGTGCGCCCGGCCTGCCAGTCTCCGTCATGGAGCCAAGTGCGCGGCCATTCAAGCGTCTTGGACAGAATCGTGTCGGCGACATTGACCGCGACCTTGTGCGACTGCCCGTCGGCGGCGAAGCCCTGCACGGCGGAGTCGCCATCGGCGAAGTTGAAGCGGACATAGCCCCTGGCCTCCTTGGAGAGGTGGAAGGTCACGGGGTTGTAGTCCCAACCGATGTCAATGCCAGTGCCGGCCTGGAAGTCGGCCACTGCCGCCGGCTCGCCGGAGTTCCATACCGGCCAGTTGCCGCCGTTGACGGGAAGGGCCGTGCCGATGGAATCAACCCAGGCGTAGAACCAGTTAGCACCCTGCCTGATGTGTCCGTAAATCACATCGTCCTCCGTAAGCTCGACCACTACCGGGAAGGTGTTGGCCGAAATTGTCTTTGCGAAGACTGCATCGGGCCAGCCGTTCATGTCTTCCTTGGTGTAGGCATGGATGACGAGCGTCCCATCGATGATGTCATCGGCGTAGTCAAGGGTGACCGTCAGCTTCGGCATCGGGAACCTTGCGGTTATGTCTTCGTTGCCCATGTCGGCGTCATCTTCGGAAATGCGGCTGCCCACAAGGGCTTCCGACCAGTTGTTCCAGCCGTCGCCGTCGTTGTCGATGTGTTCGTCGAACATGAACGTCGAGGCGTAGCTGTCGTCCCACTTCTGCTCGTAGGCGTCGAGGACATGGTCGTTGTCCGTGTAGAGCTCGCCGTAGGTGAGCCCTCCTTCGTTCTCCGCGTCGAAGTAGTCAAAAATGCCATCCCCATCCGAATCGGCTGACAACGGGTCAGTTCCGGCCAGGTATTCCGCGTAGTTGCTCAGGCCGTCGCCGTCAAAGTCGTCATGGGCGTCGGAGGCATTGTTGCCGTTCTGGTCGGCACTATTGGGGTCGAGACCATTGGTGAGTTCCCAGTAGTCCGGCAAGCCGTCGCCATCGGAGTCTGAATTGACGCCGAGCCCGTCGTTGGCCGGATCGTCCCACATTTGGATGTCCATGTCGGCCTTCGCGTTGCGCAGCGGCACCATGTCGTTGTAGAGGGCGATGGTGTCGAAGTCATAGATTTCATCCATGACTGTCGCGGGGTTGCTCTCGTCGTCGATGTAGTTCGCCGTCTCGTAGCGGTAGCCGTATGGGTTGGCCGAGTTCGGGAAAGTGTTGAACATTCCGTCCGTCATTTCGACGTTGCCCTGCTTGGCGCGCGTCCAGTACTTGGAGTTGGCCGTGGAGTCCGCCTGGAATCTGTATAGCGGGTAGTCGCCAGCGGCGGGGCGGATGTTCTTGTACTCGACGTCAACACCGCTCTTCACCAGGTGGCCGAGTGGCAGCCAGGTGACGAGGTTCTGGATCGTCTGCGGGAAGAGATACGGCGCCTCGACCGAAGTGTAGATCGCCGTGCGGTCGTTCGCGCCGCGCTGCCATGGCGCGCCGGCGTAGTCAAGCGGCCTGCCGCCGAGCGTGGCGAACTTCGCCGGCTGCACTGGCTCGTAGTCCGGGTCTGGCAGCGTGTCGAAGGAGTAGTCGCAGAGCAACAGCGGCGGGATGCGGGCGACGTTGTCCTCGCCGCCGAACTTGCCGATGTATGTGACCGCCGTCTCGTAGAACTCGCTGAATGTCATGCCATCGGCGAGGATGGTCCAGAAGGTGTTGGTCACGCCGGCTTCGTCGGTGTATGTCCCGTCAACGTTGTTCTTGCGCCAGTCGAAGACGCGGTTGATGTATTTCATCGTGTCATTGCGGGACTCGAGGACGTCTTCGAGGCCGTAGCGCTTCAGGTTCTCGAAGTCTTCCTTGATGGTGGGCCAGCCCCACTTGGTGACGCGCAGGTCGCCGGGGTCGTCGCCGGCCGGACGGGCGCCGTCCCAGATGCGGACTTCGTCTATCCAGCCCTTGAAGAAGTCGCCCAGCTGCGGCTGGCCGCCCCTGATGCCGCGGGCGACGCCGTTGTAGAACCAGTAGCTGCCATCGACCTTGCCCTGCGGGTTGGCGTCGGACGCGCCGATGACCAGCGGGGCGCCAAGGCCGTAGCGGACCTGCTGCCCCGCCACGCCGCCGATCGCGGTTTCCGCAAAGCCCGTGAATGGGATGGCGGATGTCGTCTTGGTGGCGACGCGCACGCCATCGACATAGAGCGAAAGCGTCTTCGCGAAGCCATCCATCACGGCGGCCAGGTGATACCAGCGGTTGGCTTCAAGCGCGGCACCCTGCGCGGCGACGGCGCTCTCGGTAACGATGCGCTTGCCGCCGTTGTCGTATTCGACGAACGGTTGCCCCGTCGCGGTGAGGCCAAGGCGGAAGTTGCGCCGCACAAATGAGTAGGTGGGTTCGGAGTTGGACTCGCTCCACTGCACCGGGCGCTCGAGAATCACCTGCATCGCGCCGGACGCCGGATCCTCCGGCATCACCCACGCCTCAATCGTGAAGGAGCGCAGGGCGTTCGGGCCGTAGGCGCAGAGCGAGCGGGTGCGGGCAGCCGCGTTGCCGTCGAGGTAGAGCGCCTTGCGCACCACCGGGCGGTCGGGGTTGAGCGGGTCGGTGACGCCGCCTGCCGTTCCGTTGACTTCATACGGGTCGGAGAGGTTGTCGTTGTCCGTGTCGAAGCCTTCGTTGCTCTCGAAGGAGAAGACATACGACGGACGCGGGTCGGCCATGCCGGGCAGCGGGCCCATCCATTCGGGCGACGGGTAGATGTCGTAAACGGCACCAGTGTAGCCGCGCTCGCAGTAGCTCGGACCCCAGTAGTTGAAGACCGAACCCCAGTTGTAGTAGAGGTTGACGAAGGAGCGGTCGTAGGACATGTCCGTCATCCACAGCGGCGTTGGGTCGGTGTTGTGGTTGGACGGGGCCGGCTGGTTCGGGGACAACGCCTCCTCCCAGTTCGGCTTGTCGTCATGGTCGGGGTCGGCGTATGCCAAGCCGACCA
Source organism: Kiritimatiellia bacterium (assembly GCA_017962605.1). Classification (GTDB taxonomy): domain Bacteria; phylum Verrucomicrobiota; class Kiritimatiellia; order RFP12; family JAAYLN01; genus RGIG5952. Next base: position 30,678 of record JAGCUY010000178.1, read on the forward strand.
TCCACGGGAAGGCGCGGAAGTCCATTGTCTCGTCAATCGGATGCCCCTTGCCGACCAGGTCAACCGTCTCGGAGAGCAGCGGGTTGAGGCCATGGAACATCTCGTAGTAGTCGTCCATGTTGTCGCCATCGGAGTCCGCGAGGCGCGGGTCCGTGGAGGCGTAAGACGCAGCCATGGGCCTCGGTTCCATCGGCATGTAGCGGAAGAGGCACAGCGGCTCGCCCAGCATGTTGAGCGGATCCGTGGACTTGGAGTTCTGCCAGTCGTCGGCGTATCTCGCCCAGTCCCAGCAGCGCCAGAGCGCCGGATACATCTTTTCTGTCATGACGGGGTTGTTGAAGTCGCCGTCCTGCCAGCTGGAGAAGATGTGCGGGTCGTCGGCGATTTCGCCGAACTTGCCCGTTTCGAAGATTTCCATCGGGTCGTATTCGCCATAGTCCTTTCCGGCTACCCACTTGTCATAGTGGAAGTGGCGGACGGCGCCGGTGAAGTATTCCTGGTAGTTCTCAAGGCCGTCATGGTCGAAGTCAAAGTCGCGCAGGACAACGCGCGTGACCTTGCCAAACGTGTAGTTGACCTTGTTGGATATGGAGGCGCCAGATCCCTCGCACTCGTCCGGGCAGCTGCGGGAGTCAAAGTAGGTGCCGTCCATGCCGCAGGTCGTGCCGAGGCCGTGGGGGATGAGCGTCCCGCTGCCGTTGTTGGACATTATCGCGACTTCGGTGCCAGGCGGGTTGCAGAAGCCGCCTTCCCAGTCGGTGTCGCGGTGCTTGCCGCTGAACTGATACTCCCAGCCGTCGGGGATGTAGTCCATGTCGGTATCGACCGAGCAGGGGTTCAGGCTGCCGCCGGGAACGTGGCCGCGCTTCATCGTCGTCTCGCCAAAGCGCTCCTTGAGCTGCCATTCAACGCCGAACACCGTATTGTCCTCGTTCCAGGCCGCCTCGTAGGTATCCTGATAGCGGAAGGTCTTGTCGCCCTCGGCGCCGTCGGTCAGGCCGTCAAAATCGGTGTCGCCCTCGAAGGGGTTGGAGGGCCACCACTTGTTGTACCAGTTGCCGTTCTCGTTGATGAACTTGTTTTCATCCGCGAGCGACCCCTTGGCGATGAGCGTGCCATAGTAGTCGCAGAGTTCGGTGGAGTGGCACTCCTTCTTCGCGGAGAGCCTGTCGCCGTCATAGTCGCCCTCGCCTTCGTTCAGAGACTCGGCGGAACCGGGCCAGAAGGGCTTGACGGAGCTGTCCGAGAAGGGCGGCGTCTGCTTTGGCATCAGGCCGGGCCATAGGCCGTTGAGATCGGTGCCGTCGGTGGAGCAGAGGTAGAGCTCCCAGCCGTCGGGCATGCCGTCGTTGTCGGTGTCGCAACCATGGCGGCCGATGACCGCCTTGCCGACCGTGAAGGAAAGCTCATCGCCGTATGGTATGGTGTAGGCATCCGCGCCGCCTTCGGGGATGACCACTTCGTCGTCAGCCTTCTCCTGATGGCCCGGCACGCGGTTGGCGTTGTTGGACCAGAATGCGTCGTATGTCGCGAGTGTGCCGTCGGGCACCGGCTGCGTCATCCACGCGCGGGTGATCGGCTCGGCCGAGTCGAGGAAACCGTGGTCGATGAGCCAGCGGGCCAGGTAGTGTTCCTGGTAGTCGGTGTAGGGCGCCGTGTTGGGCGCGGGGAACTCGCGGGTGCGGTTGCGTTCAAGATACTTGCCCTTCCAGGCGGTGCGCGGGTCGAAGCCGTAGTGCAGGTAAACGTCTGCGTGCATGCGGCCCTGGCCGTCGTTGGCCATGTAGTCGCCGTCGCTGTTGGACTTCCAGTTGCCGGCGCTGCTGGCGTCGAGGCCCCACATGACTTCCCAGCCGTCGTTCATCTGGTCGCCGTCGGTGTCCCAGTGGACGGGGTTGGTGCCGAGCAGGAACTCCTCGAAGTTGGAGAGGCCGTCGCCGTCGGTGTCGAGGGAGAGGTGGTTGTTCGCCACGCAGGGGTTGAAGGTCGCCTCAATCATGGCGTTGTCAAGCGGGGTGCCCGTGATGACGCGGGTGGGGTCGTATTTCTCGCCGATTGCCTCCGTCGAGAACTTCGCCTGGCGCCAGAAGAAGTATTCCCAGCCGTCGGTGCACTTGTCGCCGTCGGTGTCGGCGAGTGTCGGGTCGGTGCCGTAGAAGGGGTAGAAAACGCCGCCCAGATCGGTGAAGGCGTAGCCACCATCCGCGCCGGCGTAGGTGCCCTTGTGGGGTTCGTCCTTCGGCTCGACGTCCTGGGCCTGGTAGAGAGGCTCGACGGCAGTGGAGACAAGAGTGGTGCGCGTGGTGGCGCCGTTGTCGTCCACATCCTCGAAGCCGTTGGCCTCGACTTCGGCGGAAATCACATAGACCTCGTTCGTCTCAACAGACTCCGGAGCATCCGTTCCCGGAGTCGCGCCCTGCGCATAGGCCGCGACCTCGACGGTATAGAGATTCGTCGTGCCGATCACGCCGGTCTTGGTCTTGTCCATGTTGAGGCCCCAGTGGGTTCCGCGGACCTCATACACATTGTAGAAGGGGATGCCGCCGGCGGAGGCCCTGTAGTTGAACTTGCGCTTCTTGTCGGTGGAAATGTCGAAGGAGCCGTCGGGCTTTATCCCGGCAACGCACATCGGCAGCCAGTCGTTGTCCGGGTTGTTCCCGGTGCCGGAGGCGCCGTATGGGGCCTTGGGGTTCTCAAAGGCGTATTCGCCTTGCCAGACCTTGCTCTCCCATTCGTCTGGCAGTTGGTCGAAGTCGATGTCCGGCGTGCCGTCCTCGGGGTAGTATTCGCGCGAGAACACGCCGCCTACCGTGAAGGTTTCCGTGTCGGCATCGACCACCACCGTGGCCGTCTTCTTGTGCTGGGACACGTCAAGCACGTCTTCCGTGGTGAAGGACTCGCCCCTCCACACGTGGAAGAAGCTGTCGATATCGACATTCGCGCCAGTTATCGGGTGCCTGGAGGGGAAATTCGTCGGCACGCCGGTGAAGACGACCGTGCCCTGTCCTCTATTATAATAGGATTCCCAATCATAAGGCGCATGAATGGCGTTGCGGGGGCTGTCAAGGGAGTCCGTGACGCTCCCCTCGCCCATGCCTTCCAGCGCCATGCTGGACTGCTCTGAAACATACCTGAAGCCGCCGTCGCGCTTGTATTCCTGAATCACGCCGACGACCGGGGACGACACGATCACCATGCCGGAAATCGTCCTTGTGGAGCCGTCCTTGTCCTTGAGGATGATCTTCATCCTGTAGCCGTCCGTGCCGGTTTCCGCGTTGCCCTGCGCCTTTGTGTAAGTGTGCGGCACTGGATCGCAGTAGCCAGTCGCGTCGCAGGTGACATTCGTCTGCGTGCCGTCGCCGAAGATGATCGTGGCCTCGATGCCGGCCTTCAAGTCAAGGTCGGAGGGGTCGGTCGCCGAGAAGGTGATGTAGCCTTCGGTGTTGGCCGTGAAGTCGGTAATCACCCAGTTACCGTCCTCGTCAGTCGGGGAGACGTTGGCGTCGGGGAGCTCCGTCCTGATCTGGATCGGGTAGTTCGCCGTGGTGAACTTGTAGCCTGCGGAGTAGCTTGAGTTCGTCGCAACCGCGTAAATTGTGACGGTCTGCGGACCATCCAGCGGCGTGACGCTGATGTCGAAGGTGGTGGACGAGCTTTTCGGGAAGGTGAAGACGTTTCCGGCGGAGGTCTGGTCGCCACCAACAATTCTCACGCACTCCGGCTTGTCCGCATAGACTGTAACCCTGATGTTCTCCTTGGGCTGCCTGGACAGGCCAAGGGTCATGATGAAGGGATCGGAACCTTCGGAGAAGGAGTTCTGGGCGCTGGACAACCTCACGGAGGGGTCGTTGTCGCCCTTCTTTACCTCAATCGTCGCCACGAGGTCGCCGCTGGCGTCGTCATAGCCGTATGGGTGCAGGCGAAGCGTCTGGGTGCCGACGTCCACGCCCCTGATGGAAATCACCGCGTCCATGGATCCGGCGGGGATGGCGAAAGTCGCCGGGTATTCAATCTTGTCGCCATTCGACTTGTCGCTCGTCACGGCGAAGGTCTGCGCGTATCCGGCCACCGCCGCACCACGCGTTACGCGGAGGTCAAGGGTGTTCTCTTCCTTCACCTCGGGCGATGCGATCGTCGAGCCGTAATCCGAGAAGATAATCGTCTGGATGCCGACATTGCAGTTGTAGGCCAGACCCTCTGGTTCATTCCCCTGCGGCACATTCCAGTTGAACTGCGAGCCGCCCGAGAACTCGAATTTCCCAGAGGAGGTGTTGAAGTCCAAGTCCATCGCGTCCAAGTCGGCGATGTAGTCGCCGGCCTTCACAGTGTAGTCGAAGGCGACGGTATTGCCCGAAGACCTCGATTCGTTGTAAACCGCGTAGTTCCTCAACAGGTTGTTGTTCTGGTAGTTCGGGGCGTTGTTCTGGTTGTTCACGTTGAGGTAGAGCAGCGGTATGCCGGAAACCCTGCTGACCTTCTTGCTGAAATCGACCTTGATTCGGATGATGTCCTGGTTGGCCTTGGTGTAAATCTTGTTGTCCGCGTTGGCATCGACGTAGATTTTCTTGATGTAAACCTTCTCCTCGTCAATGCCGTCCGGATAGGTTACAAACATGTCGCCGCTGGTGTCGCCGCCGGCGCCGGCCGGCCTGATTCTGATTTTGATTTGCTCGCCATCCAAAACGTCCTTCGGCGTAATTGCAAGTCTCATCATGCTGCCCGTCGGCGAAAGGTAGGTCTGGACGGTGTTGCCCTGCAGGGAGTTGACCGTGCCGCCAACGCCATACTGGTTCTTTACCTCGAAGTCAACATCCTCGCCGCCGTCGTAGTCCGGAGGGGTGGCGCCTGTGTCGATGATAACGTCAAACGGCACATTCTCCGTGGCGAGGCCGCCCGTATGGATGGTCGCGTAATACGTCGCGCCAACCATTGCCTTGGCGGAGTCAACTTCAACTTCCTTCGTGCCGACGCTTCCAATGTAGAAGGTCGAAACCTGGATGCGGTAGTCTCCCTCGGTGTAGGGGCTGGCGTCGGCCAGGTCAATCGTTGACGGGACGGGGCCGCCGTCGGTGTTGATCACGCCGCCGTTAAGCTCCAAGGAGCCCCTGACATCGACGCCGGCGGAGAAGTCGCCGGCCCTGATGGGATACTCAAAGTAAAGCTCGTGCCCGCCCTGGGCCGCGCCGGCATAGTAAGCCTTGAACTCATCCACGGAACTGTCAGAACCCGTGGAGAGGTTTTTAATTCTGCTGAGCAGGATGTATGGCGTCCCGCCGGTCTTGTCCACGCTCAGAATCTCGTGCGACATTTCAAGGACGAACCTTATCGTGCCGCCGTTCAGCGTCTGGTTCAGGGAGTCGTCCCCGTTGTATTGGATGGTGATTCCATCAAGCGTCGGGGCGGCCCACGCCGCCGTAGCCGCCAGTGCGGCCGCGCCCATCAGCGCCCCCACCGCTGCCTTGCGGATGAATCCGAAATAACCTTTGCCTTTGTTCTCCATGGTTACCTCCTAATCTGAAATGCGTGAAAAGAAATTCTGAAATTCTTGCGAAAATAATACTAAAACCCGTTCGACTTTTCAACCCCGGGTAAAAAATTTAATTTACGGGGCCTTCTGGGGGTCACTCTTTTCGCGCGCTTTTCGCTCTGCGGCGGCCGCCTCGAGTTCCGCGCCAACCCCCTTCTCGCCCTGCTCCCGCAGCCGCGTCGAAATGAAGCCAACGGCAAGGCGCCTGTTCGCCTCAATCTCCTCGTCGATCTTCCTTAGCTTTTCCTCGGCGGCCGCAACCCTGCTGTCACTTTCTTGCTGTCCCGCTTCCGCACCTTGCCGTTGTCCGCCTGCTGTTTCCTTCTCGCGGATCTCGCCTTGCGGGCCTTCCGCGCCGCCGGCCTGCGCCTTTGCCGCAGCCAACTCCCGCATCGCCTCGGCCCGCTTCGCATTCAAATCATCGTAGCGCTTCGCCAGCGCATCAAGCCCCGCCACGTAGTTCGTGTCGGCCATGCGCTCCTCGATCTTCGTCTGCGTTCGCTCCGCAGCCCCCTTGATGTCGTCCGCCGGCTGTTGCGGGTCCTCCCCGCCTCCGCTTCCCGCGCCGCCGCAACCGCGCACGCCGGCCACAGCCGCCACCACAGCGGCCACCGCGCCTAGCGCCCACCACTTAGCCTTGCACTTGCACATTTTTTCTCTCCTTCTCAAACTTTTTCATTATACCACATTCCCCCATTTTCACATTGGCTGTTGGCTGTTTTCACATTTCCACATTTCACCAGGCCGGGGCCCTCACTTAATAAGCATGCAGTCGCCATAGCTGAAAAAGCGGTAGCCTCTCTCCACGGCCTCGCGGTAGCTCTCCAGCACGAAGTCGCGCCCCGCCAGCGCGGCCACCATCATCAGCAGCGTCGATTTCGGCAGGTGGAAGTTCGTGATCATCATGTCCGTGAAAGAAAATTTAAACGGCTCGCGTATGAACAGCGCGCTACGCCCGGAGCAAGGCACGGCGCGGCCGCCATGCTCCTGCGCCATTGTCTCAAGCGTCCGCACCGTCGTGGAGCCAACGGCCACAATCCGCCCGCCGCGCGCCCGGCAACGTTCAATTGCCTCAGCCGCGGCGGCCGGCACTTCGTAGCGCTCCGAGTGCATCTGGTGCTCCTCGGGGTTCTCCACCGTAACCGGCCTGAACGTCCCCGGCCCCACGTGCAGCGTGATCTTCGCGATCTCTATCCCCTGCGCCTCCAGCGCGGCCAGCATGGCCTTCGAGAAGTGGAGGCCCGCCGTTGGCGCGGCCACTGCGCCTATGCGCTCCGCATATACCGTCTGGTAGCGCTCGGCGTCCTCGCGCCGCTCCTCCTCGGTCATGGCCGCCGACGTCCGCCTGATATATGGCGGCAACGGCGTCTCGCCGCACCGCTCCAGCAGCGGCCACAGCTCGCCCTCAAAGACGAGGCGCACCACGACCCCGCCAGGCACCCCTTCGACACGACGCAACATCTCGGCGCGGAGCGGGGCCGGGTCTTGCACCCCGTCGCCTTGGTCTTGCACCCCGCCGTCCTGGTTTTGCACCCCGCCGTCCTCGGCGGGGTCGCGCATACCTGCGCGAAAGGCCGCTTCCCGCACACCTGCGCGAAAGGCCGCTATCGCACCCGCTTTGAATGGCCGGCCGCTGCGCATCAGGGCCTCCCATTCGTTCTCGCCGGCAAGCGGCTCCAGCAGCAGCAGCTCTACGCGCCCAGGCGTGTCCTCCCACCGCCCCAGCAGCCGCGCCGGGAACACGCGCGTGTCGTTCAGCACCAGCAGGTCGCCCGGCCGCAAATACTGTGGCAGGTCTTCAAAGGTGCGGTGCTCGCGCGTCCGCGCGGCGCGGTCCAGCACCATCATGCGGCAGCCCTCGCGCCGCTCGCTTGGCCGCTGCGCGATCTGCTCGCGCGGCAGCTCGTAATCAAAGTCCGAGGTTCTCATACCATGCCGCCATCCATTCGCCGGCCAGCAGCCAGGCCAACGTTCCAAGCGCTATGAAGGGCCCGTAGGGTATGCGCCCCTGCAGGCCGCGCTTCCCCGCCGCCATCAGCGCCAGCCCCGCCAGCGATCCAGTCAGCGACGAGAGGAACAGCACCGCCACTACGGCGCGCCAGCCAAAGAAGGCCCCCACGGCGCCCATCAGCTTCACATCGCCGAAACCCAGAGCCTCTTTTTTGTAAACGGCCTTCCCCACCACGGAGACCAGCCACAGCAGCCCAAAGCCAAAGGCCAGGCCAATCGCCGAGGCCAGCAGCCCGTCGTGCCATGCATACGCGCCATGCATGCGCGGCATCGCCGCAGAGGCGGCCACCCCCAGCACCATCCCGCCAACCGTCACGCGGTCGGGGAGGATATACCAGTCCAAGTCCACGAAGGTGCCAAGCTCCAAGCCGAACACAATCACCCAGCCCAGCAGCATCAGCGGCGGGTCGTAGCCGAACTTCGCCGCCACCAGCGCGAACAGCGCAGCTGTCAGCAGCTCCAGCAGCAGGTAGCGCGGCGAAATACGCGCACCGCAGTCGGCGCACTTCCCGCGCAGCGCCAGCCAGCTCACAACCGGAAAGTTGCGATACCATGGAATCAGCTTGCCGCATGCAGGACAGTGCGACCGCGGCCGCACCACCGACTCCCCGCGGGGGATACGCCAGATGCACACGCTCAGGAAACTCCCGAAGCATGCGCCCACCAGCGCACCCCACGCCACAAGGATGGGCAGAGGAAGAGCGGCGAAGAGTCTTGAAAAAACGGTCATGGTTTTCGCATGTCGCCTATAGCTTGCCAGCTATCGGCCGTCGTCCTTTATCGGAATCCGCCGCCCAACGGGGCGGCGCCAGGCATTGCCGACCCACCAGGCATCCGCGACCGCGCCGCCTCGCGGCGCATCCTCACCAGATGCTGGTAAACCTGCATCAGCGACGGGGTCTTCTCGATCAACGGCGCCACCTTGTCGCCGCCATGCTGCACCGCAGCCTCCATGGCGGCCGCCGCAGCGTCCATCTTGCCCTTGGCGGCATTCAGGCTCGACAGCGCCAGCCAGCTCTGCCAGTCATCCGGCCGCGTCTTGAGGTAGAGCGGGAAGAGGATTTCCAGCTTCTCAAGGTCCCCGGTGTTTTCATAGATGCCCAGCGCCGTGCGCAGCGCATCGGCATTCTTCCTCACCGACTCCTTGCGCCAGATGCGGTCCATGGCGCGGGCCGCGCCGGCGGCGTCGCCAAGCTGGTCAAGTATGGTCGCCACCTTCAGGCACTCCGCAACAGAAAGCCCCGGAGCATCCGCAAGGCCGGCCACGGCCTCGCGCGCCAACCCTGGCGCCCCAAGCTTCATTTGCAGCGTGGCAATCTCCAGCGATTCGGCCACGTCGACTGCCGCAACCTTGCTGTTGTCCGCTTGCTGTTCTCCTCCACCTGGGCGCCTGGCCGCCCCGCCGTCCTGGTTTTGCACCCCGCCGTCCCCGGCGGGGGCGCGCGAACCAGCGCGGAGCGCCTTCTTCCCCATCAGCTCCGCGAGCCGAGCCTCGTCGCGCCGGATCTCCTCGATGACGCCTTTCACGTAGGGGCCGCGGTCGTTGTTGGGGTCTTGCTTGCAGAAGTACTCTATCATCTCAAGCGCCTCGGCATAGCGCCGCTGCCGCATCAGGATGTCCTGCACGTAGCGGAAGGTGGCCTCCGGCGACACAGGGTAAAGCACCCGCGCGTCATTGTAGGCGCGCTCCGCATCGGCGGTCCGGCCCCGGCTCATGTAGAGCCCCGCGATTGCGCTCCGAAGCTTCGAGAAGGACTTCTGCGCCACGATGTCCCTGCGGTAGCGGCCGTCCCTGGTCATGCGCCGCACGTACCAGTCCCAGAAGTCCATGTCGTCGTCGGTGTTCGCGCGCGTCAGCGGCGTGCGCTCGGAGTTGATCTTCATGATCAGCCCGTGCGGGGTGAGGTAGGGATACATCCACGGGATAACATAGCTCTCCTCCACGAAGAAGTCATGCCAGCGCTTGTTGTGCTCGAATATCTTCTCGCAGAGGATGCCATTGATTTCCATCACGCCCAGGGCGCCCACCACCTGGACGCGCCCGTTCTCCACCACGATGTCGGAGTTAGCCTGGCGCTTGCCAGTGCGCACGTCGTCCACGAACTCGCCAAAGGCGTCCTCGCTGTCCTTGGGCGTCGGAATCCAGAGTTCGTCGCCATAGAGGTCGCGCGTCACCGACATGAAGGTGTTGTCGGCCAGCGCGTTCTGCGTGATAAGGAAGACGTCCGGCCGCACGTCGGCCGAGTATATCATGTAAGTAGGCACGAAACGGCCGGGGTCCGTGCCGCCGAAGAAGACGGCCCCCTGGCCCATTTCAGGCGGGTAAAGCGGATTGGGCAGAGGCTCCTCGTCCTCCTCCAGCTCCTCGCGTATGGCCTCCGCGCCGCGCAGTTGGTAGTTGCCGAACTGCCAGCCGTAGTCGTGGCCGTTCTGCTCCGCGCCGCTAAGCTCGAAAACCAGCCGGTCGTTGAAATAGTTCTGCTCAATCGGGATCAGCGGCGTCAGGAACACCATCACGCAAGCCGCCGCCAGCAGCCACCGCCGCGCCCCGCCGCCTTGGTTTTGCACCCCACCGTCCTCGGTGGGGGCGCGCAAACCTGCGCGAAAGGCCGCTTCCTGCACCCTGTCGTCCCCGACAGGGTCGCGCAAACCTGAGCGAAAGGCCGCTTCCCGCACTCCGCCGTCCCCGGCGGGGGCGCGGAGCCTCAGCCACCCGCGAAGCTCCGCCAACCCCAGCACACGCCCGTAGCCGATCCACAGCGCAAACAGGCCATGCGAGGAAATGAACTTCACTTTTTGAATGAAGGTGTCCTGCAAGTCGCCCTTGGGGTTGGCCAGCATCACCAGCACCACCGACATGACAAGGAAGTTCACGGCCGTGCCGATTAGCCACTGCTGCGAGATGTCGTCGAACAGGGGCGTCAAAAATCTTAAGCCCGCCGTATCCTTCTTGCCTTCGTCAGCCTGCTGCTCCCCACTTGCGCCATCTTGCCGCAACTCCCGCTCGGGATTGAGGGCTCTCCGCGCCACCGTCCAGAGCTGGCACACCACGCACATCACGCCGCCAAAGACAGCAAGCAGCAGCAGGCCGCCGATGAACAGCTTGTCTATGCGCAACGCGCCCAAGACCGGCCCCGTCGCCGGCAGCTTCCCCAGAACCACAAACAACACCGTCACCGCAAGGCATCCCAGGGCCAGCCGGAACGGAGTCACCCTGCGCTGGACGCCACTGCGCCACCGCCACGCCGCAAAGGGGAGGAATCCGAACGGCGCCAGCAGCAGCGTGAACTGACGCCTCAAGTCGATGAAGTAGTCGCCCACCTGGTGCACGAACTTCTGCGTGAAGATGTTCGTCGGCTTGATGGCCTCATACTGCCCACGCGTGATAGCGTGCTTGAAGCCCTCCCATGTGCGCGGGTAGCCCCAGTTCATCGGCGGGTTCCGCAGATCCGATACAATCGGCATGTAGGCGTAGAAGGAAAGCCCCAGCTCGCTCGCGAAAATAGTCATCGCCACCGAAACGCCGTTGGGCAGCGCCAGCGCGGCAAAAATCAGAAGCGCGAAATTGAAGAACACCGGTGCGCAGAACCACCATGTGCTCGGGTGGGTCAGCCCAAGCAGCACGCCTTTCTGCACCATGACGTAGAGCGTGATCTCAATTGCCGCCACCGGTAGCGCGAAAACCAGCGAGCGCGGCGAAGTCGCCGCCAGCCCAACCATCACGATCAGGCCCAGAACGAACATCACATGGTAATGCCCAATGCCCAGGGTAGGCACTCCCGCCGGATCGATCCCTGCGGGCAGCGTGGCGGCGGGCAACGCCGCAGCCATGCCCAGCGCCACCAGCGCCAGCACAGCCGCGCCAACCAGCGCGGCGCGAGCCATGCGCACCATCGAGCCTGAGGAGTTCGCGGAGAGTCCCCCGCCAGTTCTTTCCCAGCCAAACGCCGCCCCCCATGCGGCAAGCCCAAGCGTCCCGGCCAGCAGCCATGCGAAGCGCAGGTATTTTAGCGGCTCCATGAGCGCGGCATTTGCCGGGTTTTCCGTTCCCACAACGCCCGGTTTCGCCATCAGGCCCGCCAGCAGCAGAAGGAACAGCCCCAGCCCCAGCAGCGCCGCACTGGCCACCGCCACAACCTTGCTGTTGTCCGCTTGCATTCCCGCACCCAAGTCCTGCGCCATGTCGCTCTCTGGTTTTGCACCCCGCCGTCCTCGGCGGGGTCGCGCAAGCTTGCGCGAAAGGCCGCTTCCCACTAAAACCACCAGCGCCAGCCCAAGCGCCACCACGCCTGCCGTCACCAGCGCCCCGTTGGGTATGGCCACCTCGGTCTTTATCGCCACCCGTTTCGGGAGGTCCGTCTGCTGGTTCAGCGAACCAAGCTTAAGAATCATCGCCGCCAGCCCGAATGGCACCATCACTATGATGAAGTCGCGGAAGAGGGCGATGTTCCGGAAAAACACAATCACCACCAGCGGCAGCGCCGCCAGCAGCAGCACCTGGTAGTTCGTAAGGCCAAGGCCGAACACAAAGGCGGTAATCCAGAGCAGCTTGTCGGTTGGACGCCTCATCCAGCGGTAGGTAAGCAGCATCACAAGCATCAGGAAGAAGGCGCCAAGCGAATAGACCTCTACAATCGTCGATTGCGACCACATCACCGGCGAGAAGGCGAAAATCAAACTCCCCGCCACGCCGCCGACGTATGCGATCATGCCATCCCATCCGCCTTTGTTCTGCGCCTCGCAGCCTTCGGCGCGGTCCTCCCCCTCCATCATGTCCGAAGCGGAGCGCGTAATCAGCATTGCGGTGCAGCCTGCCGCCAATGCGCCGAACACCGCTGAAACCAGGGATATCGCCCACGCCGGATTCGGCTGACCACGGAAAGTGACAAAGCTGAAGACCCTCGCGAAGCAGTAGGAGATAATCGTCCAAATGGGATATCCCGGCGGATGCGGAACCCCAAGGTGATCGCCGGCCACGGCCAGTTCGCCCGAGTCCTCCAACCCCACTGAAGGCCCGAGCGTGAAGAAGTAAACCAAAAATGAGAGAGCCGTCGCTGTCCAGAACGAAGCCCAGTCAATGCGCCTGAAGAAAGGCGTCTTTTCGTTAAAATCTAGCGTATCCATGCGGAAAAACCCAACTTCACCAGTTTACACGCCTTAGCCGCTTTTTTCAAGGACGCAGCGCCTTCACCAGCTCGTCGCCCAGCCTTCGCGCGGCGCGGTTGTTGAGGACGAAAGGCTTGTTCTTCGCCCGCCAGCAACTGCCGTCGCCATCCTCTACGAACTCCACAATCCCGTTGTCAAGTGTCCTTCCGGCGGGATCCAAAAGCGTCCACTCGGCCTTCACGGCCACGATTTCCCGGCTTCTGGCCACTGCCGACACGCCGAAAAAGCCGAAGGTGTCCACTCCCGGCCGCCGCGCCTTCAGCGCCACAAACCGCTTCAGCGCCACGCGCAGCGTCGCACCACTACCCCGGTTTTGCACCCCGCGCGTCTCCGGGTTTTGCACCCCGCCGTCCCCGGCGGGGTCGCGCATGCCTGCGCGAAAGGCGTCTTTTAACACCCCGGCTCTCTTCAAGTGCTCCGCAAGCCTGTCGCGCAAGTCCTCCATCGGCCCGGATGGCTTCCAGTAGAGGCGATCGGGCGCAATGTACCAGCTCTCCGCTGTTCCGGCCCCGCCAAAAACCTCCGCGTAGTCCCTCAAATTGCGCGAGAACTCCACGCCCTGGTTATAGGTGCCGGTCTTGTGCGCGAAAGTCGCAACAGAGTGCTTGTCAGAATAGCGCTCGTCCTTTAATTCCAGCGACACCGCCACGCCAGGCCGCCCCTGCGGCTTCACATCGTTCAGCGGATAGTCGATATGCGCCGTCACGCAGCCCGCCAGCGCCAGCATTGCCAGCGCACACCCAATGGCAATTCTCATAGCACCACCTTAACCCCCTTGGCAGCCTTCACGGCATTGTGGAAGCGGTGGTGGGTTGCCCTGTCGGGGAAATGCACCGACACCTGGTAGGAGCGGTATTTCCCGCCAGACGAGGCGTTGCCAGCCTCCACCGGCGCCCGCAAATCATATTCCTTGCAGATTTCATGCAGAGTCTGCGCGTCAAACGTTTCGTCGCCAATCACCCTGAAATGGTGCGTCGCCGGGTAAACCTTGCTCTCCTCCGGCTCCTTTGTCCAATCCATGCCTCTCCTCCTTTGGTTTTGCACCCCGCCGCCTTGGTTTTGCACCCCGCCGTCCTCGGCGGGGTCGCGCAAACCTGCGCGAAAGGCCGCTTCCTGCACCCCGCCGTCCTCGGCGGGGTCGCGCAAGCCTGCGCGAAAGGCCGCCTTTATTCGCGCCCCGTCTCCCCAAACCTAATCGTGGCGCTCCTCGCGTGCGCGTCCAGCCCTTCGATCTTCCCGAAAGTCTCGATCACCGGCAGCGCGTCCTTGAGATCCTCCTTCGTGTATTCGATAATCGAAGTCCTGCGCCGGAAATCCTCAACCGTCAGGCCGGAGAACTTCGCAGCCGCGCCGCCTGTGGGCAGAACATGGCTTGGGCCTGCGGCGAAGTCGCCCGCAGGCTCTGGCGCCCACGGCCCCACGAAAATCGCACCAGCCCGCTTCAGCCGCGGCAGCAGCTTGCGCGGCGATTTCGTCAGCACCTCAAGATGCTCCGGCGCGAAGGCATCCGCCAGGTCCGCCGCATCCTCAAGAGTGGGCGTCACTACCATCAGCAGCCCGCCCGCCTCGATTGTCGGCGCCATGCGCCCGATTCGCGAGCAAAGCGCCAGCTGGCGGTCAAGTTCGGCATCCACGGCCTTTGCCAGGGCTTCGGAGTCCGTCACCAGGAGGGCCTTCTCCTTGCCGGTACCGTGCTCGATCTGCGAAAGCAGGTCCGCCGCCACCCATGCCGGGTTGGCCGCGCCATCTGCCACCACGCAAATTTCGCTCGGCCCCGCCACCTGGTCAAGGGCGACCTCGCCGTAAACCAACTTCTTGGCAGCCGTCACGAAAGCGCCGCCGGGGCCGACCAGTTTCTGGACAGGCCGCACCGTCTGTGTCCCGTAGGCAAGCATGCCAACGCCCTGGATGCCGCCGATGCGGTATATCTCCGTGGCGCCGGCGATCTTCAGGGCGTAGAGCAGCACAGGGTTCACCGTGCCGTCCTTCGCGCAAGGGGTGATTGCCACAATCTCCTTAACACCAGCCACCTGGGCAAGCGTAGCCGTCATCACCGAAGTCGAAGCCAGAGGCGCCGTTCCGCCTGGCACGTAAACACCGATGCGCTCAAAAGGCAGGAAACGCTCGCCGAGGATGCCGCCGTGGAGAGTCTTGATTTGCCAGTCAGGTCGCATCCCGGCCTTGGCGAAGGCGGTCACGCGCCTATGCGCCTCGCGCACGCCGCGCTTTACTGCGGAAGGCGTCGCTTTTTCGGCCGCGGCCAGCTCCTTGGCGCCAATGCGCATCGTCTTGGCCGTCAGCGCCACGCCGTCAATGCGCTTCTCGGCGGCAAGGACAGCCGCGTCGCCGCGCTCGCGCACATCGCGCAAAATCTCGGCGGCGATCCGCTCCGCCTCCGGGTCAAAGGCCGGCCTTGCGAGAAAATCCCGCACCCTCTTGATGGGCCTTGCAGCCCCGCTCTTAACAATCCTGTTCATCGTCTTGGTCCTAAAATCGTTTGCCATCCCCCTGCCGTCCCCTTCTTGCCATCGTCCCCTTGCAATCCCTATCTTGTTGTTGTCCGCTTGCTGTCCTTCCCTGTCCTGATTCGCAGGCTCTGTTCCGCGTATCTTCTCGTTGTTGTCCGCTTGTTGTCCTTCGCTGTCCTGATTCGCGGGCTCCGTCCCGCGTATCTTCTTGCTGTCGTCCGCTTGCTGTCCCTCTCTTGCCGTCCTCTTCTTGTTGTCGTCCGCTTGTTGTCCTTCGCTGTCCTGATTCGCGGGCTCCGTCCCGCGTATCTTCTTGCTGTTGTCCGCTTGCTGTTCTTTTCTCTCGCTTCCTTCTCTCGCTCTCCCATCCTGCGCCGCGCAGCCTATTGCACAACAAAAGTCGTCATCTTGATATCCCCTGCGGCGATCTCCACATCGTCTATCGCCAGCGCCTGAGCGCTGCCACAGTTTGCATCATTGGAAAGATAGAACCACCCAAGGTATAGAATCTCGCCGGACACCAGTGGCATTGCCAGAGTCACCTTCTCGCTTATCCTCTTTATGGTCGGATCCGCCCCAAGCGTCAATTCCGTCGTATCGGTTTTTCCATCTTCTTTTTTGGGATCAGCTGTTGTCGTAAGCGTGAATTCACCGCCGACCTCAGTCCACTCCACGCCATCTCCGGAAGTGTATAAAGCCAGTGTCTTGGCATTTCCGTTGCGCCACTTCTCAACACTGTATGAAATCCAAAGCCTCTCCAGCGCGACAGCGCCAACATTCTTCACTGGCACCATCAAGGCACAGGTTCTATATGGCGAAGAAGAACCACTTGATGACAAAAAACCAAGTGCCCTGTCATCAGTATTCGTTCCCATATTGTAAATGTCAGCGTTTATTATGCTAATTCCGCCATTGCTGTTTGTCGCGCGCTTGTTAGTGGAATTCCCTGCATTTGCGTAATTCAGCGCGTTTGTGCAATGGAGCACATTCGTATTCGCCACTCGCCACGCCTCCGGCAGTGTCGCCGTTGCGATTGTCCCCATTGAGTCAAAGTTCTCCCTCAGGACGCCACCCTTTGCGATGCGAAGCACGGGTTTCTCACGCACCGTCACATTGAAAAACGCGGTTGAGTCCATCTTTTCTTCGTCTTTTACAGCGGAGAGTGTTACCACGAACTCCAGCGGCTGCTCAAGCAAGGCGTCCTCTGCCGAAGGAGCATAGTATGCGATTCCGCCCGCAATCCAACAATTGCCGCTCACATTTTCAGAACAAGCCGCAAAGTTCGTCGCCGTGGCATATTCCATGCTCCCAGAGAATGGCACCACAACCGCATTCGTGTCGCCGACATAAACAAACTGATCTTCAATCTCCTCTATTGATGGCCGAATGAAAACAGTCGGATCCATCTCATCATAACCCTTCAACACTATGCTGTCCTTGTTGAAGCAGAAAGATCCGCTTTCATTTGATGTTCCCCAAGCGTAAAGACGCAATGTCATGCCCACCCCTAGAGGCAGAATCCCAATCGTGGAAAGATCAAGCGAAAAAGAACTTGTTGTTTCGGTTCCTGAAACACCAAAAGTTTCAACGTTTCCAAGGTCAAAAGCCACTATTCCATTTGTGGAGCATGTCCAACTAAAATTGGTTGGCCCCGTAGAGGATCGGTACAGATTGTATTCTAACGCGACTGGTGTCAAAGAATAATTATCCGCAACGTCAAAGGTCACTTCAAGATATTTCCCTTGCCCCTTCGCATCCTCAAAAGTCGTCACATTAAAATTCTTTGCCCCAAAAGTTCCCTGTTTCCCGGCGGCAGGAGCGCCATCGCCACGGGAAACAACCGCGCTTGTCAGTGATGCGTCTAACGGCGTATCGGCAGCAAAGCTCCCAACATCTGTGTAAGACTTTGATTCAATTGTCCAAGTGGCCAGAGACTTCAAAACCCTCTGCACGGTAAGAGTAAAGGCATTCGTTGCGCAGACATCACCCACAGTAAGCACCGCCAGCACTTGGTGTGTGCCGACATCTTCCGCTGTTGGGGCGATGTGGAGCATGCCGTCCTCAATGAAATAAGAACCCGTCAAATTGGCATCTTCTGGCGACACCCCAACTCCATCGGCCACCACCAACAGGTTTGTAGAAACGACAACCCCCTCGTCGCCTGAAATTGTCAGGGCGATATCCCTTGAGTCTCCTACATCAACCGTAAGGTCACTTGCCCCGGAAATCCTCGGCCCCACACCTTCTCCCCCACCGCCTTGCGATGTATCCGTTGCTGTGCCAGTGAGAGTGATGGAATCCTTAAGGTAAAGAGGGCCACTTTTATTCATTGAGGTCACATAAAGTTCCAGTCTTATAGCCGTTCCCGCCGAAAGCACTCCTAGAGAAGAAAGTGACAGCATCCCTTCAATTTTCTCTCTGTTGTTTTTGTCAACAGGTGTAGCGCTATTGCCTAAAAGCGAAATCTCTGTTCCGTCCTTGTAGCATCTCCAAATAAAGTTTGTCGGGCCCGTAGTGCCAGAACGTTGGACTGCGTATGACATCTCGTTCAGAAAGACGGAACTCTCCAACCCAATTGTGAATGAAATAACAAAATATGTTGCCGATTCTTTTGCGGCAGCGCCGCTTGTCGCATATCCTGCGATGCTAGAATCACCGGCCTCCACAGCAGGTGAATTGCCACGCTTTAACATTGCATTCGTGATAGCCCAAGAAAACGTTGTTTCAACTGGTGATATTTCCGTTAAAGCTTTCAATTGGGTTTTGCTTAAATCCCAACTAACCAGCGTGTCGGCGTTCGCCAAGGGTGCCGTGGCAAAAGCAATAGCCAGAAGGGAGAAGCGTGTGAAGGTGGCAGCGCAGCGCCGCATGATAGAGCACAACATGACGAAATCTCGTTTTGTGAAAGGGTGGAAAGACTTCTCCCATTATCCCAAATCCCGGCTTCATTTTCAACCTCTTGACATTTCCCCCACCTTCCGCTAAACTAATCTCCATCGTTTTGAAGGGTCTGTCCCCGCAAATTCTAACAAGGAGAAACACTATGCGAATGCCAAGAGTCAAGGTCGAACGGGAAGCATACTACCATGTGACGAGCAGATGCGCGTTGCAGGAGTATCTCATGGGAGGAGAAGCAAAGGAAATGTTCGTGAAGATGATGCGACGTGCCGCGTTTTTTTCGGGCGTTAATATCGTCACATACTGTGTCATGGACAATCACTTCCACATCCTCGTAAAAGTGCCCAAACGGCGCGAGATTTCGGAGGCCACGCTCAAAGAGAGAATCACTGTCCTCTACGGAAAGGACAAGGCAGAGCGAATATTTGCTCGCTGGAAAGCCTTTTTCGAGAAAGGGTTTGTGGACGACGTGCGGCGAGAACAGGATGCCTTCCGCAAGCGCATGTACGACCTCTCGGAGTTTGGAAAGACGCTGAAGCAACGTTATTCCGTGTGGTATTGCTCCAATCACACGCGCAAGGTCGGCAACGATCAGCACCAGGAGGAACGTGCAATCATGGGCACCATGTGGCAGGGCCGCTTCCACAGCGTCCTAGTTGAGTCCACGCAGAAGGCGCTCACCGCAGTGACCGCCTACATAGACATGAACCCGGTGCGGGCAAAGATTGTGTCAAATGCCAAAGCCTACCGGTGGAGTGGCTATGGTGCCGCCAAACGCGGCGACTCCGACGCCAAGGCTGCGCGCAAGCCAATTGATAGCTCGCTTTACGACTCCATCCTTGAGGAAAAAACGTATGGCTTCGCCAAACAAATTCCAAGCGTCTCACGCGGAGTTGCCTTTGGCACCGCCAAGTTTGTCACAGCCACGATAAATGAGTTGCATGGCGAGAGACGAACACAAACAACTGCGTCACCTCTTGCAGAGAAAGGCACATTGGCTCTTCTCTGTTCAGCAGAAAGACAAAAGGCAAATGCCTGAAAGGCGAAGAAGGGTGAAGCGAGAAGAAAGAAGAATTTGTGGGGACAGACCCTTCATTATGGTAATGTTTGAGGAGCAGATAGCGGGGGCTAGATGAGAGTCTGGCCGATGGAGGAGAAGTAGAGGTCGAGATAGTCCGGAGAGAAGGCGGACGAATGAGGGAAGAGCCAGCAGTTGGGCGCAATGCGGAGTGGCGAGGAGGCTGGCAGGGGCTCTTCTTTGAAGACATCAAGCACCGCGCCGGCAAGGCGGCGGCTATGGAGCGCCGCAGCAAGAGCGTTTTCTTCAATGCAGTTTCCGCGTCCAAAATTGTAGAGGAAGGCTGAGTGTTTCATCAACGCAAGGCGGCAGGCATCAATGAGGTCATCGGTGTCCGCGCCAGAAGGCAAGAAGCAGACGACATGGTCGGCTGTCGGCAAATGCGCATCCAAGTCATCCAGTGTAGCGAGGACGATATTGGGGAACTCTTTTGCAAGTTCGGGATGCGGATGGCGCGTGACTCCTATGAGTCTTGGGCCAAATGGCGAGGCCATGCGGGCGAAGGTGCGGCCAATGGCACCAAAGCCAAGGATGAGAATCGTCGAAGAAGAAATGCGACGGGCAGAGGACTCTATTTGAAGCCGCGGCCACGGATCTTTGGGAGGGGTGTCGTCAAAAGAATTCATTACCCCTGCGTATGGAAGGATGCCATGGGCCATTGAGAGGACGCAGGCCAAGGCGGTTTCACCCATAATCGCGCCATGGAAGGCACCGTAAGTGAGAGTCACTCCTGGCGGAGGGGAGACTTTGAAATAGTCGCGTCCAGCGGCAGGGGTATAGACAGCCTTCAAATGCGGCGCAAGCGCGAACCACTCCTGGCGGAAGGTCCAGACAATCGCCACAGAGGTTTCCGGTAGCGCGGCGACAAACTCCTCCTCCGAGCGGCACAGGCGAATGGCAGGAGCGGGATGACTGGAACCAATCTTTGCCGCAGCATCCTTGAGGCGTTGCCCAAAGGCAACGACCTGACCATCGGTTGGCTGGAAGCATTTGATCTGACTTTGGAGAAAGATGGCGATCATGGCTGGCCTCGCTCACTCGGCAGAAAAAGAAAAATGGTCGGGGCGGCGGGATTCGGACCCACGACCTTCTGCGCCCAAGGCAGACGCGCTACCAGGCTGCGCTACACCCCGACAAAGGTGGTCGGCCGCGCGGGGCTCGGACCCGCGACCCCATGATTAAAAGTCATGTGCTCTACCAACTGAGCTAGCAGCCGACATTCACAAAGCGCGCATTAATTATATCAAAAGCTCGGCGTGCCTGCAAAAAAACGCCCTTCCCAGCGCAAAATCTTTCACGGGTGGGGATGGAAGATGCGGGCCCAGAGGCCCTTGGGTTTGTCGGGTGGCTGCGGGCGCATGAAGCGGTAGTGGAGCGGAAAGCGGAAGGCATCCTCAAGGTGGCGCACCACGGGATTGGGGTCGCCTGTGCGTCCGATTACTTCTATGATGTCCAGGCGGTAGTAGAGATCAGGGTATGACGCGCGGCGCAGAAAGGCCGCAGCAGCCCTGCACAGCGCCCTTTTCTTGGCGGCGTTCACAGCAGTTGCCGGACGCCCAAAAGCCTCGCCAGCGCGCGTCTTCACTTCCACAAAGGCCAGAACATTTCCCTTCTGGGCGACGATGTCTATTTCGTCATGCTTGTCTGGGCGCACACGGCGCCCTACAATGGTATAGCCATTATTGGAAAGCCAGACGGCCGCCACATTCTCACCCCAAATACCCGTTTCGGCGTTTCGCGTGCGCACAGCGGCTGCCGTGTCCTTCGGTTCTTTCGCGCGGTGGAACATGGCGGCTTCCAAATGGGGGACGGGGAAAAAAGCCGTTGCCGACATCTAAGCTTCGCTTATGTCGTCTGCCGTTTTACCAAGACTCTGGAGGATCGCCTGGACGTTGCGACGCGTAGCCTCGTCGGTATTGTAAAGCTTTTTAATCTTAGTGCACGCGAAATAAATATTCGCATGCGTCCGGTCAAATACCCTGGCGATTGATGGCAGCGAACTGTCCTTCAACAATACGCGGCAAAGGAACATCGCCACCTGACGAGGGATGACAATCGTCTGGACGCGGGAATCGCGATTGAGATCGTCGATATTGACATTGTAGAAGTCGCAGACCGCCTTGCGGATTCCCTCGGCTGTCACGTTCTCGCGCTGGTCTTCGTCGATAAGGTCACGAAGGATAACGCGCAACTCGTCAACTCCAAGCGTGGCGCCACTGTTTAGATTTTTGTAGGCCAAAACGCGCTTCATCGCGCCTTCGAGGTTTCGGACATTCGACTTCACGTTCTCCGCGATAAAGCGTTCCGCCTCGTCGGGAATCGTCACGTTCTGGTGCGCGAGCTTGTATCGAAGGATGGCGAGCCGCATCTCGGAATTCGGGGATTCCATCTCGACGGAAAGTCCCGCGTTGAACCGCGAAACCAGGCGCTTCTCTAGCCCTGACACCTCTGACGCCGGACGATCACTGGTGATGATAATCTGCTTGTGGGCCTGGTATAGGGCGTTGAAGGTGTTGAAGAACTCCTCTTGCAGAGAAGGCTTTCCCGCGAAGAACTGGATGTCGTCAATCATCAGCAGTTCAACCTTGCGGTACTTGTTGCGAAACTCGTTTGGATTCTTGCCCTGCAACGCACTGAGGAACTCGTTGAAGAACTCCTCCGATGTGACGTATGCGACCTTCCTCTTCTTTTTCAGAAACTCGTGGCCGACAGCCTGCATGAGGTGCGTCTTACCAAGGCCAGTGTCGCCATAGATGAAGAGAGGGTTGTAGGCCGTTCCGGGGTTGTTCACAACGCCCAGTGCCGCCGAATGGGTGAAACTGTTGGACGAACCGACAACAAACTCATCAAAAGTGAAGTCGGGGTTCAGCGCACCAATGCAGTTAGGGTCGCGCTTGTAAACTGGCGGCGGGGGGATGGGCTGACGCACAGGAACGGCATCGACGTTGGTTCCGCTCGCAGGCTCGTTGCCATCATTTGATTTCCCCGCGCCAGAGACAACCCATTCTACATTGCGATGGGTGCCGGTGACAAGGGTAACGGCGTCTTCAATCATGCCCTTGTAGCCGTCCTTGATCCAGTCGCGGAGAAACTCCGAATCGACCTCGAGGACAAGCTTTTCATCGTCGATGGAGACGGGGCGGTTGACGGCAATATAACTTGCAAAGACGTCGTCGTTTGCGATGACGTCCTTGAGTTTAGCCGCGATGGCCGTCCAAGTTTTATCGACTTCAGGCATAAGAAGGGTAGATGCCGAAAATAAATGGCAATATAGATTATAGCAAAAGCCGGTAAAAATTCAAGAAGAAAATTAGCGTCGCATAAACATCCACAAAAAAGAGAGAATGGGGGTGAGTTTCAACGTGAGCCGAAAGGGGCAAGGTGCAGAAGAAAACAAGGGTGAAAGACGCGGCGGGAAGCGCATTTGTGGGCAAATATGCTAGAATGGATGGGCAAGGATGAAAAGGGTTCAAACAAATATGGATATGCCGCTCGAGGCGACAATGGACGTGCAGGCTGTTTGCAACAAAGCGTTTGACATTGTCGTGGTGGGTGGAGGACACGCCGGATGCGAAGCAGCGCTTGCTGCATCGCGCATGGACTGCAGGACTCTACTCATCACCACGCGCCTCAACAAAATTGGCTGCATGCCCTGCAATCCGTCCGTAGGAGGTTTGGCGAAATCGCACCTAGTGGCGGAAATCGACGCCCTAGGAGGCGAAATGGGGCGAAACGCCGACTTCACGGGTTTGCAGTTCAGGACGCTAAACACAAGCCGGGGTCCGGCGGTTCGCGCAACCAGAATCCAATGCGACAAGGTCCTCTACTCAATGCGGATGCTCGCAACGGTCCTGTCGACGAGGAACCTCACGGTAATCGAAGACGAATGCGTCGGCATATTATGGCATGGGGATGTAGCGACGGGCGTAAAGACGCGCATCCACGGAGAAATTGAGGCGAAGGCCGTTGTCGTGACAACCGGAACTGCGCTAAAAGGCGTAATCTTCATTGGACACGAAGCGCTGCAAAGCGGCGGCGACGGGAGGCCTGGCTCCGCGCCACTATCGGAGTCTCTGAAGGAGATGGGCTTTGAATTGCGCAGACTCAAAACAGGAACGCCGCCAAGACTGCATGTGGACTCAATAGACTTCTCGCGACTGCCTTGCCAGCCAAGCGAAGACCCTCCGCCGTTCTTTTCAGAGGCGGCGAGGAGATGGAGGCAGGATGCGGAAGGAGCGGCGTGTGCCACGTGGCACATGCAAGGGGGAAAGGATGCCGCCGAGGGAAAAGATGGGGAATGTGCCACGTGGCACAAGGCCAGGGAGCTTCTTTGGTCGGTGCGGCTGCCGAACGACGAGGCGTTCTTGGCGCCAGTTGGGGGAGAAGCGGGGGGAGATAGGATCACACAGAGACACAAAGACACAGAGAAGGATGGGGAGGAACATGAGAATGGAGATGAAAGAGAGGGGGTCACACAGAGACACAGAGACACAGAGGGGAACACTGGGGAAGGGAGAGAGACGAGTGACGGAGAGGGAGAAGGATGGGGCACACAGAGACACAGAGACACAGAGGGGAACACTGGGGAAGGGACAGAGACGAGTGACGGAGAGGGAGAAGGATGGGGCACACAGAGGCACGGAGATGCGGGGAAAGTGTGGAATGGCTTGCCAAGGGTTAATCAAGCTGTGCCACGTGGCACAAATCCATTTTTGCCATTTGCCCCAGGTTCGCAGGGGTTATGCGTTGCACTAACACACACATCGGCGAAAACCCGGGACATCGTTTCAAAACATCTGGCCGACAGTGCCCTCTACGGAGGAATGATCTCCGGGGCGGGGGCACGATATTGCCCATCCTTCGAGGACAAGGTGGTCAAGTTTCCCTCGCATGCAGAGCATCATGTCGCCTTGGAGCCGGAATCGCTGTTCTCCCCGTCTGTCTATCCCAACGGCCTTTCAAACAGCCTCCCTCGCGACGTGCAGGAGGAGATGATTCATTCCGTGGAGGGGCTCGAGCATGCCAGGTTCCTCCAATACGCATACGCAATTGAGTATGACTCCATCGATTCACGCGAACTACGCGCCACGTTGGAGTCAAAGCGCATTCACGGGCTATTCTTTGCCGGACAGACCAACGGCACTTCGGGCTACGAAGAGGCGGCCGCCCAGGGGCTTGTCGCAGGCGTCAACGCCGCCCTTGCCGTCAAGGGTCTCCCGCCGATGGTCATTTCCCGCGCTGAAGCATATATCGGTGTGATGATTGACGATCTGATCACAAAGGGAACAGACGAGCCATATCGGATGTTCACCTCAAGGGCAGAGCGACGCCTTTCCCTTCGGCAGGACAACGCAAAACTTCGCCTATTGACCCACGCTCGCGAAATTGGCCTTGCGTCGGGCAAGCAACTTGACGACACGGAGCGCCTGGCCGAGGAAGTTCGACAAGAAATTGAACGGATTGACGGAGGGCCAAGCGATGGTTCAGGCGGCTCTGTCTGGAGCCGTGCCATGTCAAGACCGGGGGCGACTTACAGGTCAATGCCCTTTGCGAAGCCTTCGCTGTCACCAGAGGCGATTGAGCAGGTTGAGATACACTTCCGTTACAGGGGATATCTTGCTCAGGAGGATCGCCTTGCTGAGAAAATGGCGAGGGACGCATCTGTTTACATCCCGGCAGAAATCGACTATAACGCCATTTCCGCGCTACGCTACGAGAGCCGGGAGAAGCTTGCAAGGGTGCGACCTGAGACTCTTAGGCAGGCATCGCGCATACCGGGCGTCAATCCAGCGGACATAGCGGTTTTGGATATTTGGCTACACCGACAGGAGAAGCTGAAGCGGAAGGGATGAGGGGGAATTGAGAATCTGGAATCTGGAATTTAAGATTTGAAATTTCAGATTTCAGAATTTGGGAATTTGAGATTTAAGATTTGA
>JAGCUY010000179.1 GCA_017962605.1 Kiritimatiellia bacterium
CATCGCCCAAAACCCAAAGGCCAATGTAGCCAAGGCCCTTTGGCGCTGACAACTCCGCTCCGGCAAGCCCGCCGCCTCAATGCCGCGACTTCCGCTCCCCATTCATGGGAAGGCTCGCCCACGAATCACTAACCCAATACCGATTCCGAAGCTTTCGCCTTGCGCATGTCGTGGATTTTTGGTGAAATACATTTAGGAGAAAGAGATGAAAAAGATTGATGTTGAAGAGGTGCGGGCGGCGCTGCCGCTTCGGGCGCGCGATGCGCACAAGGGTGATTTTGGACATGTCCTGGTGGCTGGCGGGAGCGCAGGCTTTGGAGGCGCTCCGGCGCTGGCGACGCTGGCCGCGCTGCGGACAGGTTCGGGGCTGGTAACGGCGGCAGTGCCGGCGTCGCTGGCATGCGGTCCTATTGCCGCGCTGGCACCAGAGGCGATGGCGCACCCCATTGAGGAAGACGCCGGCCACATGGTTGGCAACGCTTTTCTGACATGGCTCTTCGCGCGGCGGCGCTTCGATGCGATCGCGGTAGGGCCGGGGATGGGGCAGAGCACAGACACGGCGGCAATTGTCGGCGCGCTGCTCAAGATGCACGACGTGCCGCTGGTATTGGATGCCGATGCGCTGAACCTGATTGCCGCTTCGCCGGAAGGGCTGGCGGGAGTGCGCCAGTCGGGAGGCGGCGCGATGCGGGTGCTGACGCCGCACCATGCGGAAGCGGCGCGGCTGCTGGGGGTGTCTGCAGGGGAGGTCGCAGCAGACCGTGAAGGCGCGGTGCGGCGACTGGCGGAGGAATCAGGCGCGGTGGCGGTGCTGAAGGGGCATGGAACACTGGTGGCTGTGCCGGGCGATGGGGAAGTCGCGATTTGCGAGGCGGGGAATCCGGGAATGGCGACCGGCGGTTCGGGTGACGTGTTGACGGGGATGATCGCCTCGCTTATAGGGCAGGGGGTGGCGCCGGATTCGGCGGTTCGCGTCGGCGTTTGGCTTCACGCCACGGCGGGTGATTTGGCGGCGGCGCGGCTAGGAGAGCGGTCGATGCTGGCGCGAGACATCATCGAAGAGATTCCCGGCGCGATGCGTGCGGCGAATGTTGCGGGAATGTAGTATAATAAACGAAATTATGCAGACGCAGACAATAATTGCAATTTTGGTTTCGTCGGTCGCGGGCCTGATTATAGGCTACGCGGTGCGCGCGCTCTTCTCCAGATGGCAGAGCGACGCGATGGAAAAGCAGGCGCAGGCGAAGTTGGACGAGGCCGACGAAGAGGCGGCGCGTAGGCTCCGCGAGGCCGACATCAAGGCGCGAACGGAATTGGTTCAGGCGCGCGAGGCATTCGCGGAGACGACCCGCCAGCGCCAGGCGGCGTTGCAGGAATACGACGAGCGCATTGCGGCGCGTGAAGGCGACATCGAGCGCAAGATGCACGTAATCGAGGAGAAGGAGCGGCAGCTTCAGGAGACGCGGGACCAGCAGCGCGAAACGGCTGCGGACCTGACGGCGCGCGAGGACGCGGTAAGCGAACAGGAGCGCGAGGCTCTTAAGAAACTTCAGAAAATCGCAGGCATGACGGCGGAAGAGGCGCGGAACGCGCTTCGCAACAAGGTCAAGGACCAGGTGAAGGCGGAGTGCGGCGCCTATTTCAGGCGGCGCTACGAGGAGGCTAGGACATACGCGGACCGCAAGGCGGCTGAACTGGTGGCCTACGCCGTCAGGCGCTACACGGCGGCGCACGCCGGGGAGTCGATGACGAGCATCGTTCCGATACCGAGCGCAGAGATCAAGGGGCGCATCATTGGCCGGGACGGGCGTAATGTCAGGTCGATCGAGGCGGCGACGGGCGTGACATTGATTGTGGATGGCACTTCTGATGCGGTGGCGATTTCGTGCTTCAGCCCAATGCGGCGCGAGGTTGCGCGGCGCGCGCTGCTGGACTTGGTCGATGACGGGCGCATCCATCCTGCAAGCATAGAGAGCGCGGTGGAGAAGGCCAGGGCGGATTTGGAAGGTGAAATGGTGAAGGAAGGCCGCGAGGCGGCAGACCAGTTCAACCTCGAGGGAATTTCAAGCGAGATACTGCAAGGTCTGGGGCGGCTGAAGTTCCGGCTCAGCTATTCGCAGAACGTGCTTGCGCACTCCATTGAAGTGGCGCGGCTGATGGGGACGATGGCCGACGAACTCAAACTGGATGGCCAGCTGGCGCGGCGCATAGGGCTTTTCCACGACATCGGCAAGGGAATGACCGACGAGAAAGAAGGCGCGCACGCGAAGCTTGGCGCGGACCTGCTGGCGTCGCAGGGCGAAGATCCGATTGTGGTGAACGCCGTTGCCGCGCATCACGAGGAAGTGGAGGCAACGAGCGTCTATGCGGTGCTTTGTTCGGCGGCGGACGCGATTTCCTCGGCGCGGCCAGGAGCGCGCAGCGAGACGAGCGAGCTTTACTTCGAGCGCATCGGGAAGTTGGAGGAAATCGCCACGTCCCATGATGGCGTGAAGACCGCCTTCGCCATGCGTGCCGGCCACGAGTTGAGAATCATCGTCGATGCGGACAAGGTCAACGACAACGACGCGATGATCCTTGCGCATGACATTAGCGCGGAGGTGGAGGCTACGCTCACCTATCCTGGGCAGATTCGCGTAGTAGTGATACGCGAGAAGCGCTGCATCGAATACGCCAGATGAAACTTCTTTGGGTAGGCGACATAGTTGGCAGTCCGGGGCGACGGGTATTCGCCGAGGTGGCCCGCAAGCTGAAAGGCTCCGGCGGGGTGTCGGCCATCATCGCCAACGGCGAGAACAGCGCCGGCGGCAGTGGGATTACAGAGGAGATTGGCGCGGAACTGCTGGCTGCTGGCGCGGATGTCGTGACGCTTGGCGACCATGTCTGGAGCCAGAAGGGAACGGAGCAGTATCTGGCGCATGAGCGGCGGGTGCTGCGGCCGGCGAACCTGCCGAAGGCCTGTCCTGGCGTGGGCTGTGTGACGGTGCAGACGCCGCAGATGCCGATCACGGTGATGAGCCTGGTGGGGCGCGTGTTCATGCAGCCGGCGGAGTGTCCGTTCCTCACTGCCGATGCGGTGCTGGCGAAGCTGCCGGGGAATTGCGGCCCGGTTTTTGTAGAGATACATGCCGAGGCGACATCGGAGAAGATAGCGCTTGGGCGTTATCTTGACGGGCGCGTTGCGGCAGTGGCTGGAACGCACACGCACGTGCCTACTAACGACGCGGGGTTGCTGCCAAAAGGGACGGCCTATATCACGGATCTTGGAATGACTGGACCTGCCGACTCGGTCATAGGGCGGCAACTGGAGCCAGTGTTGCACAAATTCACGACGGGGATGCCTATGAAGTTCGACGTGGCCAAGGGCCCGGCCGTTCTTCAGGGCGTAGTGTTGGAGGTTGAGCGGGCGACAGGGAGGGCTCTTTCAATTGAGCCTTTTCTGTATCGCGAGCGCGCCAGTTGAAAGATGCGCGTTTTTTGATATAATGGTGTTTGAAAATAGGAGGATGCCATGCGTAGCATTATGAGGAAATTTGTATCGCGCCGTCCGTTGGCGGTGGCCGTGGCGTTTTTGTTTTTCGTGGCTGTGTTCGGAGTTGAGGCAGCAGTGTCCATCTATTCGGCACCGACGTCGGTGAACAATGGCGAGACCGCGCAAATTGTCGCAAGGGTTACGACTGATTATGAAATCGATGGCGTCTGGCTTCGATACAGGATTTCAAATGACCCCAAGGGTTACACGACTGCCAATGTTATAAACTATTTGGCGATGACGAATTCCGTTGACAAGGATTACGTCTGTGAGCTGCCGATACTTCCAGGGGGAACTGTTCAGTTGGGTGCGATGGCGGTTTTGTCTGGCGGCGCAATAACAAACTTTAACCTCACTTGGAAGACGGTAACCATTGGCAACAATTTGACATACGACCGCTTCCACGACATGAAGGGCATTCCGGGGATTCTTTCATCGGCAACTGCCAATGACACTGTCGCCGACTGGGGGTGGCAGCAGGACAAGAAAATCGGAGGCAATTCCTCGACAAACTTTTTCGCGGATACTCCTAATGGATCACAGTGGAAAGCAAGCGGCGTAGTGTGGGCAAGGGCGGCAGGCTCGAGAAATACAAACAGGTTGCCGCAGGGATTAGGTTTAACCACTCTGAACATACCCGACACAATGGCTTTTCCTGTCATGTGGATTGGAAATGTTCCCAAGGAATATGAACCGCAAATAAGATCTCCAAAACTTGAAAATGGACTAGGCACGATTTCATTCAATGCCAGAAACTACGAAGGTGAAAGCAAAATCAAGATTCAGGTCGCCTACACTGACGATGAGCCGGGGATGTTAGATTGGAACGATGTTCAGGAATATGTTTTTTCTGGTAGTCAAACAAACTATTACATCACCAACATTGTGAGCGATGTAGATGTTAAATTTGTGCGAATTTTTCGATCGGAGATGTATACAGGCAACTTATTGTTCAACCGTGGCTGGATTGGCATTGACAACATTTGCCTAACGCCGCCGACGCCGGATATTGTGATGAACGAGAAACTCCGTAACCCTGGTTACATGAACGCGACAAACGACACCATAATCAGGTGCGTGGTGTCCAACATAAACGAGCGCGTTCCTGCCATCAACAGGACTGTTACGGCCTATTACTGCCTTACGAACTCCCAGTTCGCGACAATAGCGCCGAGCGCCTTCCATGCGACGAACATGACTTATGTGTGCGAGTCGAACGGATGGTCTCTCTACGAAGGGAGGATTCCGGCGCAGAAGGAGGCAGGCTGGCTTCACTACTACTATCGGTGCGATTTCCAGGGCTATTACTATGTCTCGCCGGCTGCCAATGGAATGCCGACTCCGAAATTCTTCAGCGCCAATGGCTCGACAATTGATGCACCGACATCCTCCGCGACCACACACCTTACAGGCGAAATCCGCGCAAGCAAGTCAAGGTATTCAGGCGTCCAGGTGATGCAGATTGTCGATGGTGTGGAAACGAAGTTCTACGACATGAGCCTGGTGGATGACAACCAGTGGCAATTGGCCTTGCCTGTGACGGAGGGCACGGTGACGGAATCTTATTTTGTGGGCGATGGCTGCTATGTGGAAAACGCAGACGATTTCCAGATGAGTCCCTATTACTATGGCCATTTTAGTGACAATCCCCAGGATCAGCCTTACGACACGCCAACTGGAGGGACGCCGAACCGGCAATTCGCAACGACCAACAACCTGACGGCAATTAAGATAGAAATTGACAGCGATGGCTACATGGTATATCGCTTTGACGATGCTGTTGCAGACAACGACCTCAACTACACCATCCGCCGCGGTGTTTTCCAGAACTTTGACGACTGGGAGGAGGAAGGTTTAATATACGTTGAATCGCTCTATGGTTCCGGCGTGGGAACATTTGAGACCACTTTCGACAACTGGGAGCAGGCATACGGTTGGCTGCCGGCTGAAAACGCCATGGAGAACTTCCAGCTTGCCGCGTCCAATAGCGCGTTCTCGATAAAACGCGACATCGTTCCGAGGGAAAGCGATTATTTAAAAGGTTTCACATTGACGCCGGAGAACTGGTATATCAATGACTTCAGGATTACCAACGAGCGTGTAACGAACAACACCGCGAAGTTCGCGTATGGCGGCAGTTCAAATGTCGTGGCGCAGGTCCTGCCAGGTGGTGGCCTAAGGAATGCCGACGCCTCACTGCCAGAGGGTGTGGGAGAGATATCCGCCATGTTGCGTCCTTCCATTACCGATGGCGCGAAGGCGCTTTACAAGAAAGACTGGCAGTATGCCAGTAACAACCCGCTCCTTATCAACACCTCATTTAGCATTCCACCCGCCGATAGGGGCAATTCCCATTACTATGCCTCCATTGTTTTCGACTATAGGGATTCAAAGAACTATCACGAACTGCGCTTGACCCGCGGTGATTCCACGGATGCAAACGACAACCGCCTGCTCCTTCAATTGGCTGAGGTTTACAATGGCGTGGAGACTAATGTCACGCACAAGACGATTTACTCTAACAACAATGTGAAGAACGAAACCTACTACACAATAGCCGCCTCTATCTCGGCTTCAGGCAGCACCTTGACCGTGACTTTTACCACATTGGGTGTTGGGAGTAACTTTGGAGCTAACCCATCATCTATTTCAGGCTGGGTGGGGGCCAACAACGCCATCAAACTGAACAATTGCAAGTTTACAGGCTTGGATAAGGGGGGGCGCGTAGGCTTTAGCGCATACGACTGCGCGCCGAAGTTCAACTATCTTATCATCTCCGGCGGAGGGAGCAGCGAAGGGTATTCCGCTGGCTCATCACTCGCGCGTAGCAGCGGCAAGGCGACGACGTCTTTTGAAGATTCAGAAGAGAAATGGTTCCTCGGCGGTTCGGATGACACGGCCGATGACGATGAAGCCATGAAGTGGTATTTCGATGATGGATATGTCCTGCGCCGCCGCATTCCGGCAATGACGGTTGATTTGTTGACAGGCGTGGATCCGTTTGGCCTGACGATTAAGGAGACGGTACCACTGACGTCAATGCAATACTACCCTTACAAAAAAACCATTCATTCATGGGATCCTTTCTACGTTGAGTTCAAAGTTGGCAATAAGGGCGGTGCCAATACCGTGGTGATTGACAGTGCAACTGTGACGCCTTGGCGAGGCGGAACACGTGGCCCAAGCACCCATGCCAACACGGAATCGTTTGAATGGACAGGAAAGGACGAGCAGAACGCTTTCGCGCGTGGTCGTTTTTACAGAGACAACTGGCTAATTTTCGAAGGCTGGGCCGTGACGAACAACGTCAAGAACCAATCGGTTCTTAAAGATGTCGCCGCGCGTTTCCAGCGTTCGCAGGCCAATACGAATTTAGTCCAAGCGCTCTACTCGCCCTTTATGACAAACGGCATCGGGACGGTGAAGTTCAACTACCTCGTGGAGGGCAACAGCGGTGACCGTGTCATTTACGCCATCGAATACACTGATAAGGATAATTCGGGCGATTTCGGAGACAGCGACCTGCATTTAACGGCAGCCGTATATACCAATACCGTCACTAGCGGAATGGTTTACGGCAAGCGATCCTGCAATGTCTGCACGAACTACCTCTACTCTACAGAGGGCAACCTTTACGAAATGCGATTCCGCATTCGATTGCTGGAAGGAAGCAGTCCAGACGCCGTGTTGTGGATAGACAGCGCATACGCGAACGACTATCCGGAGGAGACCGATGACATGTGGAAAGTCTATAACGGCCGCCTTGCCAATGCGGAGACATCAAGTGAGTACTCTCGCATTTATGGAAGAAAGGGAACAACGCTCTACCTCAACAACTCCACGACGGCCGACACCGGTGATGCGCGTGGCGTTGAAAACCCATTCGACCAGTGGAAGCCATTCCTGCAAGTCCCATACTTGGAGGATGGCATTGGCGAGATCGCCTTCAACTATCGCGTCCATACGCCCACGAACGCCTCGAACCGTGCAGCAAGCCTGACAATCGCCATTTCCACCAACAAGACACTTGAGGAGTCGGAGTGGGTTGTTATCACCAACATGACCGTGACGGGCACCGGCTATGTCAAGTTCGACGACCCGGACATTTTCCAGAAGGAATACAAGTATGTCCGCTTCTTTTCCGACACCAATAATGTCGGCCGCATCTGCCTTGACAACATCCTCGTGATGGAGCCGTCGCGTCCCGGCTATGACATCTCAAAGGTCGTCATCACCCCAGCGCAGCCAATTTACAATGACCCCGAGGCTCCGGTGGTGTCGGTTGCCGCGACAATATCGCGTTTGACGCAAAAGCCCGAAAACATAAGGCTGTTTGTTTCATGGCACGAAGGGACCAATGTTTGGGGCTATTCCAATTGGTGGACACCCGAACTCGAGGGCGCATACAACACTGTGGAATTGTTTGAGAGCCCTGATACGCCTCGCTTATATACTACGCAGGCCAACCAGGGGTTGCCAACGGCGCCGGCAAATGGCACTATCCAGTATGTGGTCTGGGGCAAGCATTCCAAAGTGCCTGACAACTATACGAGGCAGGATGTCATTTTTGAAAACGACAGCGCTTTCGTCAACCCCGAGTGGTATGGTTCCGTGGATTTGAACAAATCAATGACCAACTCAAATCCGTCTGCGACATTCTCTCCATATTATCTTGTCTATTCCTGCGCGCCAGGATCCATTTGGATTAACGAAGTCTGGAACAACTACAGCACATCCGCGAGTACAAAGAACTATTATCCGGAAGGAGACCCCTGGAATAAGTGCAAAGCCTGGGAATTCATCGAGCTGTGCGGCAAGGGCGGAATTGACATTTCCGGCTGGCGGCTGAATATCTATCTCAAGGCTGCGGAAGACCCAACGTATGAGGTAGACCTTGTCCAGTCGTATCATTTCGCCTCCGGGACGATTCTTGACTATGACTACAACGGCTGGGGCTTCTATGTCGTAGGCGATAAGGATACTCCAAATGTTGACTATGTCTTGACCGATACAAAGGGGAATCCTACGGTGGCCGGTAAGATCGACGCACTCAAGGCGAGCGTCATAGCGATAGAGTTGCTGCGCGATGGCGGAGAAGACGGCATTCTTGAGTGCGCATGTCATATCGGCGGTGGCTCAGCCGATCCGCAGAACCCGAACGCGGCCTTCTCGCAGCGTATATCCGCCCCGAAGACAAAAGGGTCCGGAGCTTCGGAATATCCATATTCCTACGCCCTTCTCGATGACTTTACCGACGAAGAAAATACCATTTACACAAACGAAGTGGCCGGAACGGCGTCTGGGCCGCGTCTATGGTACTGGGCGCTCGGCAACCCAACCCCAGGCGCAGTGAACCGAAACAAGGACTATCGCGTGAACCAGAGCTTTGGGGAAACCATCATAGACTATTTCACGCTGGATTCCGGAATCGTTGAAGGGAAGACGTATGGCACTCAGAACGGCGATACGACAGACATCTTAATCGGCATGCAGGGCGGTGCTTCCACGTCTATCGTCTATGTCGCGAGAAGCTGGTATAAGATCATTGCCTTGACTTCGAACAATATCTCCGTTGACGAGGCCGTTGGCAAGACGTCCTATACATACAACATCGATTCCATCTCCGAGAATGTGCAACTCAACGTGTCGTTCGGCCCGAAGGGTGCTTCCGACTACGCCTCGGCGCAAGATGTATCGCAGCGCTGGACTGACGCCATCCTCGACTGGTTCCGTTCCAATGGATGGTCTGAAGAGGACATTGCCGCAGGCGACAGCGACGAGTATACTGTCTGGGAGGAGTTCTGGATGGACACCGATCCGACGCTCTTCACGACAGTCGATGCACGGACGACCTCGATTTCGCTTGATGGCAGCACGCTTTACCTTGGCCTTGGGCTAAGCCGCACAAACTGGAGCAATAGCGCAAGCGCGAGCGGCACCGCCTCTGCTGCAACAGGCGGCCTCAATGGCGTCGTGAACGTCTATGGCAAGGCGACGCTGGCAGGCTCCAAGACAAAGGTCGCAGCCGCGCAGCTGGCGGCAGGAGCCTTCAACAAGACGGAGAAGGCAACGACATCCTTCAACACGGATGGCCTCGGGCTGAATTTCTTCATCTGGAGCATCGAGGACAAGTAGAGCGGGGCATTGGGTGATGGCCACCGAACGCGAGGCTCTGGTCGCGCTGAACCTGGTTCCCGAAATGGGGCCGATCGCCTGGCGGAAATTGCTGGGCGTGTTCGGCTCTGCGGCGGCTGTGCTGGCGGCCACGGAGGATGACCTCCGCGACCGCGCCGGCTTTGGAGCGCAGCGGGCGGCGGCGCTGGCAGAGGCGATGCGTGGCGCAGATCCCACCAGGGAACTGTCGCTGGCCGCGAAGACGGGCATTAAAATCATCGTCAAGTGCGACCCGGAGTATCCGTCAATTCTGAAGAAGATTGCAGATCCGCCGCTCGTCCTCTACTGCTTTGGTGACCTTGACGCCCTCACTGTTCCTGCGGCGGCGATTGTCGGAACGCGCATCCCCACCGTTTACGGCAGCGAGACCGCACACCGCTTCGCATACGCGGTGGCTGCGGCTGGCTATTGCGTGGTCAGCGGCATGGCGCGCGGCATCGACACCTCTTCCCACAAGGGCGCACTTGACGCCAAAGGCCGCACCATAGGCGTCCTTGGCGGCGCGATTGACTGCTTCTATCCGTCTGAGAACCGCGAACTCGGCCGCACCGTGGCCAAGTCTCGCGGACTGATTGTGAGCGAGTTCCCGCTTGGCCGCAAGCCCGATCGCACCACCTTCCCTATGCGCAACCGCATAATCAGCGGCCTCTCGCGCCTGACCCTCGTGGTAGAGGCAGCCGCCAAAAGCGGTTCGCTTATAACAGCCGGACAGGCAATGGAGCAGGGGCGCACTGTCATGGCCATACCCGGCCGAATCGACGTCCCGAGTTCGCTTGGCTGCAACCTCCTCATCAAGGACGGCGCGGCCATGGCCCTCTCTCCTAATGACCTGCTTGATGAGATGGACTCGCTTGGGTTGCAGACGGACAATGCCGTCCAGCCCGCCACCACTCAGCGCGCCGCCAGCGCAACCCAGTCGCCTCCGCAAAAGCCCTTTGTGCCGCTCACCGATGAGGAGAACCGCATCTATGAGGCCATTGGCTCGGAGGAAACCCTCATCGACGAGGTGATTCGCCATTCCGGCGTTGACGCCGGCCGCGCAAATGCCCTTCTTCTTTCACTTCAGTTAAAACGTCTGGCCGAGATTCTCCCGGGCGGCTGGGTGAAGAAAAAAAGAAAGTAACTACCATGCAAACTCTCGAAAAACTTGAAAAGTTCGCCCAGGCAGGGCGTGTCGCGTTTCGCGAAGACGATGTCGCCCCAGTCGCAATACTCGTGGCCCCAGGCGGGGCCGCCGAGGTCTCCTTCTATGGCGCGAATGTCATCTCATGGCGCCCCACCGGCCAGCCGCCGGCGTTATGGCTGGCCGACAGCTACCGCGTCGTGAACCCTGGCTCGCCTACTCGCGGCGGCATCCCCGTCTGCTGGCCCTGGTTCGGGCGTCTGGACGACCAGTCCAAGCCCATGCACGGCTGCGTCCGCACGGAGGTATGGAGCCTCATCAGCGCCGAGGTCGACGCCGAGACAACCTCCGCGACCTTCGCCCTTGAGGAGACTCCCTCGACGCTCGCGCTCTGGCCCCATCGTTTCCATCTTGAACTCAAGGTCACAGTTGGCAAGACGCTCTCGTTGGCGCTGACCACGGAGAACACGGGCGATGCCACCTTCGCCATAACGGAGGCGCTGCACACATACTTCCGCATAGGCGAAATCTCCAAGACCCTTGTCACCGGCTTTGACTGCCAGCCCTACTTTGACAAGGTTACTGGCACGGCGGACTGCTTCCAGAGCGGCGCCATTGCCTTTACCGGCGCGACCGACCGCGTTTACCACCACCACGCCGGCGCTGCGGTGATCAATGACGAGGCGACTGGACGCCGCATCCTCATCTCCAAGGAAGGCAGCGCCGCCAGCGTCGTCTGGAATCCATGGGCTGAAAAGTGCGCACTCCTCAAGGACATGAGTCCTGACGACTGGCATCGCTTTGTCTGCGTCGAGACGGCCAACGCCGGCGGAGACCCGATTGAAGTCGCGCCAGGCGAGCGCCACACAATATCGGCAACCTACACTGCCGCCCTCGGTTCATCCGAGCAGGCGTAACATGTAAACAATGGTTGGCTACAACATGAGTGCCGCACTTTGCCGTCGCTTTTTTTGAGAAGCCTTATCAGCGACATTGATCATTGTTAATTATGCTGCCGCTGGTTGCTTGATTCACCAGTGCTTCAAGGTTTCTTCGTGCGGAAATGAGCGATGGCTTGCGGCGGAGGGCATCCTCGAAGCACTCGCGCGCTTCATCTAAGCGGTTAAGCGAGAGCAGTGCGCTACCACGAATATTAGCCCATTCAGGTGTCCACTTTGATTTTAAATCCGCATGTCTGCCACACTGGTTCATGAATCTCCGTGAAATCAACTCGGCATAACCTGCGTCCTTTGCTATAAGGGAGATGGCGCAGAGTCGGTAGAGTTCGGAATCTGTAAAAAATTTATACCAGAGTCGGAAGCGTTCGCGCTCGACTATGGCGGCCTCGCTTTTGCGATTAAGTCGCTCCAGGCAAAGTGACAAGCCCTTAAGGGCTTCTTCGTGTAAAAGACCGCAGTTTGCAAGGCGGAGCCAGACTCCTACGGCATCTTCATTCAAACCTACGGCTTCCAACGCCTGGGCTTCTGTAATCAGCAGAAGGGGCGAGAGCCATTCATCGGAAGCCATGACGGCATATTCGGCAGCGAGAACCGGGGCACCATTCGCAAGTGCAAATTGTGAGGCATTGGCAAGCCAGCGTCCATGCAGCATAGGCGACGGTTCACCTGAAAGTGCTTCCCAGTGGGCATCCACGTTTTCTAGGTTCATGGCGTTGTCGGTTATGGATGCGAAACAAACCAATACCGAGAGGCCGAAGGAGGTTGAGGCTCCGGCAATGGATAGGCACCTCCCGCAACTGCCAGAATCCTGGTTGTTGGAAAAGGACATTCCAACAATAAGGGCAGTCAAAGGGGCTGCAAGGGAACTTTGCCAGGAAAAGGAGAACAAGGAGCAGATTGTGAGAAAAGCCGCCGCGCGCAAGGCTGCGCCCGCATATAGTGAATGGGGGCTGCTTCTGGAGAGGGAGAAAAGGAATGCGATGAACAGAAGGATTCCAACAATGCCGAACTCGGATGCGAACTGGAGTGGGTCGCAGTGGGACTCCCGTGCCCAGACGATATTGCGGAGGATGGCGTGTTCCTTTTTGGCGGGCAGAAGGGCGCTTAGACGGTCGATGTATTCGTATGCAAAGGATCCTGCGCCACCTCCGAAGAATTGATGGTCGCGCCAGAGAGAGAGGGCGACGCGATCCATCCATAGTCGTGATTGGACGGCTACTGATCTAGTTGGAGAGGCAAGTTCGCGCATTCTCGTGGCAACAGTGTCTCCTCTGACAAGTATCAGGGCTAATGAAATGGTGGCAATTGCGGCAAAGGAAAAAGCATGGCGTAGGGACGGTATGACACCTCTGTTTCTGAACCCGCTTGAAAAAACATAGGCTACGGCGCTGTAAGTCCCAATGGCCGCCAGTGCGAGAATGGCTCCCCGATTGGCTGTAAGGACAACTGCTGTAACGAGCACTGCTAGTGTGACTAGGCGAACTTCTCGTTTGGAAAAGACCACTGGGACGCAGAAGATGGCGACTCCCAAAAACTCTGATGCCTGGTTATGGTATCCGACAGTCCCTATCATGCGCCCAGGGGCATAGGGGATGGCGGATGTCGCTTCGCCGAAGAGAGGATCTATGCCAATGCGTTGTAGTAACATCAAGATGGCCTCTGCCACTGCCAGCACGACGATGACCCGTAGCGCATTGCGGCGTGTGGTGTCCGGCCAAGGAATGACTGAAGCGGTGATACAGAGAAGTGGTGGCAGTATCCATGATGCCAGTGGCTGGATTACGCGCCAAAAGGGGGCTGCCAGCAGTGAGCGAAACGCCATCCATGCGAGTAGTGCGCATCCGAAAAGCAAAAACGGTGGCGTTACCGCATTTGAGCTGCCGGCAATCGCCCTCTTCAGCGCAAATGTCGCAAGGACGAGGGCCAAAGCGCACCAAACAAGGCGTTTTGGCCCTTCAAATGCATCTGTAGTACCGGTGAAAACTAATAAGGTCGCCGTCGCTATTGCGACGGCGACCAGGCAATTTGCGGCATGTTTTCGCATGGATGTCCTCAACGGGGAAGTCCCGGTGCCGGGATCTTCCCTACGTTTAGGTTACCATCGACGCTCCACCACTGGCCTTGGAATTCAATTGCTGCGTCTTCGCGGTCGCCATTTGTGTAGACGTTCCAGTAGCCAGTGGCCGCTCTCGAGCCCTTATTCCCGAACGGCAGTGTGCGGATCTCGCGCCACTTCGACGTCGAGAACATCCGGTAGAGCTGCGGCGAGGCCGCAGTCCCGCTGTAGGCAGCGAAGTCCGTGGTGCCGTCGCCGTCGAAGTCCCCGCAGCACGGCGTTGAACCCTTCGCACCGAGTATGACGTTGAATGGCGCAGATGGATTCCTGCCGCGCTTAGAGAGCGCGATGCTAAAGGCGGGTTTGGAGGCCGTTGCCGTGTAGCAGCCGAAGTCTGCCTCTCCGTCGCCGTCGAAATCGCCAGTCACGGCAGTCGCCCCTTTCGTTCCAAAGACGATGGAGAGCGCGCTGCCCGAGGAGCTGGGAAGAATAGTGAACGCCGGCTTCTTCGCGTTGCCCTGGAACACGCCGGGGTCGGCGATGCCGTCGCCGTCGATGTCGGCGGCGAAGGGCGTCGCGCCCTTCTCGCCAAGAGCGACTGGGCCGTATTCCTCGCCCTTCTGCGTGAGGATGCGGAACTCTGGCACCTTGGCCGTGGCGGAGTACGTCGCGAAGTCCGCGCGGCCGTCCCCGTCGTAGTCGGCGGGCACCGGCGTCGCCTTCGCCTCGCCGAACTCCTCGACAAGCAGCCCGTCGCGTGACTGCATCACGACCCAGGTTGCCGTTGTCGCGTCGAAGTAGGCTGCGTCGCAAACGCCGTCGCCGTCATAGTCTCTTGGAACGGGCGTTCCATCTGCAATTTCATAAGCCCCCATGTCAGGAGCCGTGCCGATGGCACGCGGGAGTCCAGCCAGGTCGAGCGCGCAAGCAGCCAGCGAAGCCTTGCCTTTGTTTTTCACCGGCGAGGCGAACTGGAGCCTGAAGTCGCCACTCTCTGCATCAATGAACAGCGGGTCCTTGGCCAGGTTGCCGGTGCCGGCCGGCTTCGGCGAGCTGTCCGTGTAGGTGCAGGCGTTCTTGTAGAGCGTTTTCTTGCCCGCCGTGACGTTGGCGCAGTTGCCAAGTAGAGGCACGCCTTTCTTGTCGGTCGCGTAGAGGCGGTTCTCCCAGACAATGGAGTTGCGTACGGTGCATCCAGCGACACCGGCGCCAGTGGTCGCGGCGCAGCCGTAAACGGTGCAGCCAGTCAGCGTGGCGTGGTAGGCGCCACCTCCGAAGCCGCCAGCCTCGCAATCGACGACGAGGCAGTTCTCCGCCTCGCCCTCGGCAAGTCCGCCGCCGTTGCCGTCAGCCGCACAGCGGGAGACAATGCAGCGCGAAAGGATGCTGCCCCATGTGCCACCGCCGTCGCCG
This sequence comes from Kiritimatiellia bacterium, assembly GCA_017962605.1. Taxonomy (GTDB): domain Bacteria; phylum Verrucomicrobiota; class Kiritimatiellia; order RFP12; family JAAYLN01; genus RGIG5952. The sequence goes on from JAGCUY010000179.1 coordinate 15,258, forward strand.
CCATTCCCGTTCTCGTCCATTACCGCGACGCAGTCCAAGATGTCGCAGTTCATGAGGATGCCGCCCAAGGCGCCGCCGCCGAAGTCGGCTTTGCCATTCTTCAACACGAGGCCGGAGAGTACGACATCATTGCCTAGCGTCGCGCAACGCGTCTTATGACCGCCGTCGATGGTGGCGACAGTGTTTTCCGGATCATCGGAGTCGGGGTCGAAGACGGCGCGGATTTCAATCTTTTCGCGCCCCGTCGCGTCAAAGGAACTGTAGGTGCCAGGGTGAACTTCAACGACGCCACCATCGGAAACCGCGTCAATGGCCGCCTGAATGGCACCGGGGCCGTCATCGGCGTGCACGACGGCTAACTTGCCCTTTTCCACCCAGAAAGCATGGAGCGTGACACTCGTCGTTCCTTCTGGGAGATCTGAGAGAGTCTTCAGAATTATCCCGTCATCCAGCGCCCAGCCTGCAAAGTCATAGCCATTGCAAGTTGGCGTCTCAGTCGGCAGTTCATCGTATCCGCCATCCGCTGGAACGCCGGACACTACTGCGCCCGGACGGGCGTTGCCAACAGCGTCAAATGTAATCAGTATTGGCTCGGCAGCAGGCGTGTAGCCGATAAGGATTTCCGGGTTGATGGAGAGCGGGATGGCTTTGCCATCAAGCGGGAGGCCAGTTTCAGGGTCAATCCCCGACTCATCTACGGGACGCGGAAGAATCGGCGCGACGCCTTTACGGCGTAGCATTATGGAATGTGAAGCGCTGTTCCAAAGATACCCTGCGTGGGAAGCCGGGTCGAGTCCGTCAATAGTCGCGGGGGTCACTTCTCCCGTCGGGAGGTAGTCGAGGTAGATATCCAGTCCCTCAACGGCGCTGGAGACGGCCACTGACAGCCCCTCCTCGCTTGCGGGTGTCAATTCGACGGAGATTTCCGTCGTCTCGTCGGCCTCAACGTAAAACCAAATCGGGCGCGGGCGCAGATATCCATCCTTCTTCAAAAGAAGAATGTGCGCGTGACTTGCGGCGGTCGCGGCGATATTGTCCACCGTTAGCGGTGTGACGCCGAGTGACTGGTCGGCGTAGTCAATCCAGACCTCCGCGCCCGCCGGCTCTGTGACTATACTGACTGTCCCGGAGTTTACGCTGAAGTGCGGGTTGGCCTCGATGGTGTCGAGTTCAATGCCATCCCCATCGCAGGGGGCGGGAATCTGGCCATCGTCGGGGAGTTTGACGGAGATGATGTGAGACTCCGTCTCCCAGTAGATGGCGCTGTGGGAGGCGGGAGCCTCGCCGAGGTCGATGAGGCCGCCGCCAACGGGCGTCACCGGCCAGAGGTCGATGTAGAACTGGGTTCCGTTGGGCAGGGATGCGACTTCGCATTCGTCATTCCACCAGTCCGCATCTTCAGGGAGGACATGTGCAATGACGCGGGCGTAGGCGGGAGCCTGTCCTGGTTTGAGGTCGAAGTTGGCGTCATCGCGGTCGCCGGCAAAAGTCGAGAAGGGCGCCGGTGCTTCAAATGACGGACGGGCCTCGTCCAGCCAGGCGTCCACTGCGCCATCCGCCTCTATTTTGACGAAATATAGGCCGGGGACAAGGCCGGAAATCTCGTAGCGGCCGTCCTCGTCGGCTTCTGCCTTGGCGCGGCGGGCGCCGGAGGCGTCGTAGAAGGCAACGACGGCACCGGCGCCGTCCGCCCCGTCGATGGAGACGCGGCCTGAAACGTCCACGCGGCTGGTGTCCTCCCACACGGCGGGGTCGCGGCCGAGGAGCCTCTCTTCGTTGTCTGCAATTGTGTCGCCGTCGGTATCGGTGAGAATCGCGGTGCAGTGGTAGCCGCCGGCAGCGACGCCCAGGGCACCCATGCGCACGGCGGCGGGGACAACGCCCAGGCTGTAGTTCCAGGTGTTGGTGTAGCCCCAAACGGCAACCTGTCCAGCGGCGTCAAGCGCCACGGCATGCTCTTGCCCGCCATCAACGGAAACAAATCCCAAAACGGACAAGGGAACGTCCGTGATGCCGTTCCATGCATTGCCCCAGGCGGCAAGCTGGCCGTCGGCGCAGATGGCGAACCCGGCACAGTTCCACTCGGATTTCATTGCGCCAACCGCAACTGCGTCCGCAAGATATTCGGGAACGTCGTATTGCCCGTTGTCATTGTACTCTTTGCCCCAAGAAAGTACAGTTCCATCGGCGCAAAGGGACACCACATGCTCGTCACCGGCGGCAATCGCGACGATATCCCGAACCGCCAGCGGGACCGCGTAGTAGTCTTCCGGCACCCACACATCCTCCTGAAGATCCTCGTCCCAGTCCCACCATCCGCCTCGAGCCCCCCATGTGACAACCGTCCCATCCGCCCTGAGCGCAACGGCGAAGTCACCGCCAACGGCGATTTGCACGACGTCAGCCAGGTCGGCAGGCATCAGGTTGACGGTGTCCCAGCCATTTGTGTAACTGTCGTAATACACCTTATGCGGCTCGCCCCAGGCGACGACGGAGCCATCGGTCTTCACGGCGAAGCCGGCGCCGTGGCTCTCGTAGCCGCCGGCGGCGACAAAGGAGACGTTCTCAAGGCCGTCTGGCACGTCGCAGCCGCCGTGGCCGTTATAGCCCCAGGCAGTGACTGTGCCGTTGGTGGTGAGGCCGAGGTTGAAGTTCATGCCGCTGGCAATCTGTGCGACGCCAGTCAGACCTTCAGGCGCCTCAGTGCGGCCATGTCCGCTGGCTCCCCAGCCATAGGGAACGCCCGCCGGCGCGGGTTGAAGAACGTAGGCATCGCTTGTCGCGGTGCCATAGGACGTCGTCACGGTGAGCGTGTAGGCGCCGAAATCGGAGGCCTTGAGTGCGCCGATGTCCAGACGCTCTGTCGTGGCAACGGTCACGCCGCCGCGCTTCCAGGCGTAGGTGGCCCCGGTGAGGTCACCGTATGGCTTCGCGCGGAGAACGAGGCGGTTTCCAACAAAGGCGGGGCCGGTCATCTTGTAGATGCGCCCGACCGTTGGCTTTGGATCGACGGTCACCGTCGCGACGGCGCTGGTGACAACGCCTATGGCGCTTTGGGCAACGGCGTAGTAGGAAGCGGTAGTGGAGAGGCCTTTTAGCGCCAGCGAGGAACCAGTTCCAATCTCGTCGTCTGTTTCGGCGTCGAACCAGGTGATGGTCGCGGGGGTTGATGATGTGAGTTCCACGGAAAGTGTGGTATTCATGCCAGTGGAGATTGTCTTTGAGGCCGGATCGGAAAGCGTCAGGACGCCGACCTTCCACTCGCGCATGGCGGTCTTGGGAAGATTTGTCGCGGAGGCCACGACCTTGACAGTGTGGAGGGCATCGTCTGCGTGCTTGTAGGGAAACGCCGTGCCAGTGCCAACGGGTTCGCCGTCGACAAGCCACTGGATAGAGACGGCGCCGCTGGAGGGGTGTGATGTTGTGACCGCAAAGTTGATGGCTCCGCCAAGGGCGGCGATGTTCAACGCGCCCGCTTCCGGTGTGGCGGAGGTGATTGCGGGGCGCAGCGCTGGGTTTTCATCAACGGTGAGGTTGACGAGGCGCTCTTCAACTGCGCCACCGACGAGGGTTGCCGCAACAGAAAAAGTGTAGTCGCCTGGATCGTCGCAGGTGCCGGATACTGTGCCGTCCGCCGCGAGCAAGAGGCCGTCTGGGAGCGTAAGCGGCACGAAAACTATGTCGTTAGCGTTGTCCATCGCGCCGCAATTACTCATTGTTGAAACGAACTGCGTCTCACCGTCGCCGATTGAAACACCGATAAAACCGCCTTCAATATTCCCAGCGCCATAGGAAAAGATAATCTTGCCGTTGGAAAAGAGCGTGGCCGAGACGTTCACTGCGGAGGAGCCAGACCAATACTCCGAAACCCAGCGAATTGAGACATAATCGGCATTAGATTCGACAAAGATATCCATATCTCTGCTATACAAGTCGGCCCAGAGCGGGGCAATCATGGGATGGGCGAGAAATTCCGATTCTGAAACCCAATACCGTGAAAAAGGACCGTCAAATGCAATCGTCCCGTTGTCGGCTACATAGCACCGCGAATAGGTCGTATCATAAAAGGGGAAGTCAAAGGGAAGGTCGAGCATCCAGCAGGAATCATCGGCGCGCCATCCCCGCGCTTCGCCGGTTTCGGCAAATGTGGAGGATTGGAAGGATTCGGCATAGTCACCGGGAAGCAACTCCCAGGAGATGACATTCTCGCCGTCCTCGGCAAGTTGCGCGGAATAGGCCACGCCCTCCATTGCGTTCGGCAACGCCGTCAACGAGAACGAAACGGTGGACGCCACTGCTGCCACTAGGAATTTATTGAATTGCATTTTATGCCCCTGGCATTTTATGTTAAAAAAAGAATGAGAATTGAAAACAATATATCAAAGTGCCAGAAGTTCGTCAACATCTTTTTTCGTTTTATAATTTGCCTGCGTTTCATGTCGAACTCTTTTTTGCTAGAATCTTTAATACAATATTATTCTTTTGCCATGAAAACATTGCCAGTCTATTCCGTCGTCCGCCTTGAATGGCAGGAGGATGGCGAACGTCCAGTTGCAGTTCTGGACTTTGGCCCTGACTGTGAAGGCGGCTACCCCGCCTTCACGGCATCGGGCATCAAGGGCGCGCCCGTGGTGCGCGCCTCCTACGCATGCCATCCCGGCGGTCTCGGCGACACTGGCGACTTCTCCCACGAGACGCGGGCGACATACTTGGGGCCGGAGGTCGATCTCCCCATCCTCCCAGCCAGCACCAACCGCCACGACCTCTTCCGGATCTCAGCGCCTGGCCGCTACGAGGCCCCGCTCCAGCAGGGTCTGGTGCGTTACGTGCGCCTCACCCTTGACACACCCGGCACCGCCGTCACCATCACCTCGTTCGCCCTTGAAAACCGCGGCACCCATGCCATAGAGCCGGTCGTCGGCGCCTTTGACTGCACCGACGCCAGCCTTGCAGCCATCTGGCGCATGAGCGTCCGCACCTGCCAGCTCGCCGCAATCCCGGCGCGTACCAGTCCGCTCACAGTGCAAACGGCGAATCATGGACAGGTGACGCTCGGCCCCTCTCGCGCCTACCTTTCAGATGGCGCCAAGCGCGACCGCCTCGTGTGGAGCGGCGACCTATGGTGGGCGCAGCGCAACGCATACGCCGCGTGGGACTACGACAGCCCCTACATGCCCGAGTCCCTGCGGATGCTCGCCGAAAACCGCACGCCTGAAGGCTACGTCCAGGCCTGCCCCTATCCCGAATCGCGCGGCCCTCTCGCCGATGGCGACTACGGGCCATTCCCATCGGACGAGTTCGCCGCATGGTTCGTGCCTGTCCTCTGGGACCACATCCTTCACTCCGGCGACCGCGCCCTGGCCGAGGAACTCTACCCAGTTGCCCGCGACCTCGTGGCCTACCTGCGCCGCCACTGCCGCGCCGACGGCCTCTTTGAGCAGCGCATTGAAACGGCCAAGCACGCCAGCTCCCTGGACTTTGGCGAGTCGTCAACCTACCACCGCTCCTACATCAACATCCTTCTCTGGAAGACCTACCGCGATGCGGCAAGTCTGGCGGAGTGGCTTGGCGACGGCGAGTCGGCGGCGGCGTGGCGCGCGGTTGCTGAATCGCTTGCGGCGCTCATCCGCCGCCTCTTCTGGGATGCGGGGAAGGGGAGGTTCGTCGGTGCCCTTGAAACCGACGAATTCCAAGGCGAGGCAAACGGCCTGGCGCTCGCCGCGCGCTTCTGCACAGATGAGGAGGCCGCGGCCATCCGCCGCTCGATTGCCCGCCACCAGCATGGCAAGTTCCAGGCTCTCTTCGTGCGCGGCCTCTACGAGTATGGCTATGCGGACGACGCAGTGGCGCGAATCTACGAGCATGGCTGGCCGAAGGCGCTTGACCCATCGTGGGAGGGGCCGCGCCTCACGAGCGAGTGCATGGGCCTCCACACGCGCGGCTGGGGGGATGAGGCGCACCCCGACACCGCCATCGCGGGCATTCTCACGAACTACGTGCTGGGCGTCGAGCCGATTGCCCCCGGATTCGAGAAATACACAGTCCGCCCGAGGCCTTCTGCTGGCGTCACTGGTGCATCGGGCGTGGTGCCAACGCCGTGGGGGGCGATCCGCGTCACATGGCGCATGGAAGACGGCAAGCCCGTGATAGACTGCCGCGAGGAACGCCATCCCATTACTCCATCCATCTCATTCACTTCCGGCCGAGATCCCCTTTCCTACGATCTCGGCGATGAGATTACCTTCTCGATTCGCGCCAGAGGAGGCTCCCGTATCCGCTGGAAGTGCCTCGGCGACGACGGCAGGGAGTCGCATGGCGAAGTGTCGTGCCTGCCATCCGCCCAGATGGAAACTCTTCTCCCCGGCGAGCCGCTAAAAGTCACCACCGCCCTTGATCGACCAGGCTTTGTGAGGCTTCGCGCCGACCTGCTTGATTCGGCGGGGAAGGAAGTGGCGCATTTTGACGGCGGCGCCGGTGCCGCTGTGGATGACATCCGTCCTGACAATCCTGAGCCGCCGGGCTTCGACGAATTCTGGGAGCGGCGTCGCGCCGCCCTTGCCGCAATCCTGATGGCCGGCGCCGAATGTCTTGAAATAAAGTGTGAGCGGGAGGGCGTCCGGCTATACAAGGTCTCCATCCCATGCGCCGGCGGGAGGCCATCCACCGGTTACCTCTCAATACCAAAGGCGGAAGGCCGCTATCCGGCGCGCGTCCACTTCCACGGCTACAACAACAGCTGGTCGGAAAACGCATACCGCCCGCCGAAGAATCCCCCTGCCGACGCCATCTTCTTCGATGTCTCGGCGCACGGATTCGAGTTGGACCGCGAACCCGAATACTACACGGCCCTCCGCGCCACCTGTGGCTCGAATGGCTATGACTACGCCTTCGACCCCGTTCAGAACTCAGACCCCGAAAAGGCATATTTCGGCGGCATGACCTGGCGCGTCATGCGTGCCCTCGAATACCTCAAGAGCCGCCAGGAGTGGGATGGGAAGACTCTGATTGTCGAAGGCGGCAGCCAGGGCGGGTTGCAGTCCATCTGGGCGGCGACGCTAGACCATGATGTCACCGAATGCCAGATATTCATCCCCTGGTGCTGCAACATCGGCGGTCCGGATTCCGGTCGCGTCCGCGGCGACTGGCACATAGAATGGGTGCCGACTCTAGGCTACTACGACCCCGCTAACATGGCCAAGCGCATACCGTCGACATGCCGCGTAACCATATCATGGGCTGGCCTTGGCGACTATATCTGCCCGCCCTCCGGCGTCATGTCCTTCTACAACGCGCTGAAATGCCCGAAGTCCATCATGTTCGTCCAAGGAGCGGAGCACACCTATTACCCGCCCGCGCCGCAGCAGACCTCGGGCCGCACCACCACTGTAACATGCAATGCCGTTTGAGGCAGGGAACCAATCATGAAACTAGCGACAACCACGGGAGATTTCCTCGCCTGGAGTAAGACTCCGGCCGAGGCGGTGAGCCTATTCGAGGGAACGGGCTTCCGTCACCTCGACTACAACTTCTACAGAGTCATATACCCCGGTTCGCCCTTCCTGGGCGATCGCTGGCTGGATGAGGTGGAGGCGGCTGGCCGCGAGGCCGAACGCCTTGGGCTTGATTTCGTCCAGGCGCATTCCCCGAACTACAACCCCTTCGACCCTAAGGCGGACCATGAGGTGGGGATGCTCGCGACGCTGCGCTCAATCGAGGCATGCGGCCGGCTCGGCATCAGGAACATCGTCGTCCACTCCGGCATAGCGGCGGACCTGGACTACCCTGGCGGCCGCGACGAATACTTCCGGCGCAATCGGGGGTTCTACAGCTCGCTCTTTCCGGCGATGGAAAAGTGGAACGTCAATGTCCTCATCGAGAACAGCGCCGAGAAGAACATGGGCGGCCGCTACTTCTTCATGACCGGTGAGGAGATGCGCGACTTCGCGGACTACATGGCGCACCCGCTGCTTCACTGCAACTGGGACACAGGCCACGCCAACATGCGCGGCACCGACCAGATGGCGGACATCATAGCGATGGGCGGCCACCTCCGCGCCCTGCATGTCCAGGACAACCTCGGCACCTATGACGAACACCTTGCCCCTTTCATGGGGACGCTTGACATCGACGCCATCATGCAGGGGCTTAAGGCAATTGGCTACAAGGGGTATTTCACCTTCGAGGCGGACAACATGCTGCTTCGGTCGGCTCGCTGGCCCCATGTCCGCCGCGAGTCGCCCTCGGTGGCGGAGCGCCGCCTCTCCAATCCGCCGGTTGAACTCAAAAGGAAGGCAATAGCCCTCCTATACGAAATCGGGCGCACTATCCTCTCCGCCTACGACTGCTTTGAAGAGTAGCGCGTTTTTTCATTTGAACCGTTTGCCCCCCGGTTCGCCATTATTAATGTAGAGGATTTTAATATCCCAACGGGGCATGACCATTGTTGAAGAAATAAGGCGGGATCGCGAAAGCGGGGCAAGGAGGCTCGAAGCCGAATACAAGGCCGGGCTGATGACCCTTGCCCGTCGCTTTTGCCATGACGAGGGCGATGCGGAGGAACTCGTCAACCACACTTTTGCAGTCGTTGTTGACCGCATAGACGACTACCTTGAGAAGTCGGCTTTCTTCGCATGGATGTGTCAGATACTCTCTCATCTGCACTCGGAGGAAGTCCGCCGCAAGTCGAACAAGACCATATTGTATCCCGGAGAGGTGCCTGACCTGGCGGACGAGGCGGCCGAAGACCGCATCTACGACGAAGTCGATGCCTCGCTTGTCAGGGACGCGGTCGATGGACTGCCGGCGGAGATGAGGGAGACCGTTGTTCTGCACTACTTCACGGGACTTTCTGTTCCGCAAATCGCGAAATTCCTGGCCATCCCGGCGGGGACGGTCAAGAGTCGCCTGCACTATGCCCGCAAGGCGCTGGCGGCAAAATTCAGTTCCTCGGCGCACGAGTTCGCGAAGAAACCCGGCGGCAGGGCAGTCCTGCTGGCGCTGCTGCTTTGCGGGATTACGGCTCTGGGGGCGGTGGCAGGGCTTGCTGTTGCCAGCTTGCTGTCGTCGCCGTCGGTCGCCGTTGAACAGCAAGCAGACGACAGCAAGGACGCAGGACAGGCGACTGGTGGCACGCGACAAGCCAAGGCTTCCAACCTTTCAACTTTTCAACCTTTCAACTTTTCAACCTCCTCAAACTTGCCGCAATCCCCTTCAGCCACCACCCAGTCGGCCACCGAGTGCCACCGGCCATCGGCAACCGAAAACTCTTTCTTAACAACTCAAGGAGAAAACATGAACATAAGCAGAACAGCAAAGACCACCGCCATCCTCGCCTCCGCGTCGCTGGCGCTCACAGCCACCGGCGCTGACTGGTATGTGGCCCCCAATGGCACCGGCGGCGGCACGTCGCAATCGGATCGCGGCGACCTCATGGACGTCCTCTACAACGGCCAGATTGGGAGCGGAGACACCATCCACCTTGCTGTCGGCACCTATGTCTTGGATAAGAGCAAGAGTCCGGAAGGCCATGCCTACGGTGCCGGCGCCTACCTGTCCATTCCCGACACGACCAGTAGCCTGACGTTCATCGGCGAGAGCGATGACCCGGAGGACGTTCGTCTCATCGGAGGCGGCTCGACGGACGGGATGCGCATTTTCTACTTCGCATCTGGGGGGCACGTCCTTCGCAACATGCTCATTTCGGGCGGTTACGCGACCTACCAGGGGGCGGGCTTGTGCATGGGAGACAATTTCGTCGGCACCCCCGAATCGGCGTTTTGCGCCTCCAACTGCGTGGTGGAGAACTGCTCGGCGCCCTACACGGGGGCGAACTTCGGTGGTCTGTGGCGCAACTGCGTGATCCGCAACAACGAAGTGCGGAACTTGACACCCTCTCCCAACCCTGGCGAGGTCTGGAACTGGTATGAGTCCATTGAGGGGTCGGGCGGTGGCGTGTTCCACGCTGTTCTCCATGACTGCGTCATCACCAACAACTACGCGGGCTTCTGCGGCGGCGGCATAGCCGGAGGAAGGATCAACGGGCTTTCGGATGGGGCGATTTGCTTGACCAAGGCGTACAACTGCCTGATTGGCTGGAACCGCGCGACGTATGGCGGCGGGGCGGGCGCTGCGCCATCCTACGGCACACGCGACTATGTCCAGCTCTTCGGCTGCACGCTCGTTGAGAATGTGTGGGCCTACACCGACCCCGGCGACGGCGGCGGGTTGGGCGGTGGCGCCTACCAGTGCGTCGTTTCCAATTGCGTCGTCCGCGGCAATTCGACGACACGGCCACACGGGTATTCATTCGCCGCATACGGACACGACTACGAGAAAAGCTCCGGCGGCGGCGTGATGGACTGCGATGTCTATGATTCCACGATTGAGGGTAGCACGAGCCAAAACAACGGGGCGGGAGCCGCTTTCAGTAGCCTGACACGTTGCAAGATTCTGAACAACACCGCATCTTGGACTCATCCCAACTTCACATTCGGCGGCGGCACCTATTCCTGTCCGCAGGTGACAGACTGCGTTCTTTCCGGCAACAGGGCCGGATATGGCGGCGCTGCCTACTCAGGATATCTGGAGAACTGCGTGATCTCGAACAACCAGTCCACCGCCTATGACGGCAGTGCGACATACGACGCCTCCACCCGCAACTGCCTTGTCGTGGGGAATACCGCCCAGCGGTACTACGCCGTCTGCAAGGGGACGCACTACGGGACGCTCGTGTATGGCAACACGAATCACAGCTGCGATCCGTGGGAGAATCTGCTGAACCCTGCTGCAAGCGGAATTGGCGCAGACGAAGGGGAATCAGCTGTTGCCGTCAACTGCACAGTTTGGAACAACATCTACAGTTCGGCGCAGGTTTCACGCACGGCCATGACGAACTGCATTGCCGGGAGCGTGGAGAACATTCCATCCGCCGTCAACTCCTTCTGGCGCTATGGGACGGTGGAAAACCAGACTGGCTGCATCAGCGGCGAGGACAAGGATCCATTTTTCGAGGGCATACAGGTCTCAGACGATGCGGCTCTCGTCGCGAGCGTCGCTCCCGAGGCGTATTCGATCAAGGCGGGATCGCCTTGCCGAGACACGGGCGTGACTCTTGCCGGCCAGACCGCCGAAAGGGATCTCCTTGGCAACAAGCGCGTGAAATATTACGAAGTTGATATGGGCGCCCTTGAATGCGCCAGCGCCTTGGCATTCACAATTGTCATTCAGTAGGGCGCGCCCCCGCAATGAAGCCCTCATCGCCGTTGCCTCTCCTGCTGGCCCCGAAATGTCCGGTTGATGAGGTGAACGAATCATTTTCCCAGCATGGCAATTGCCGTGCGGACGTCACTGTGCTATCATTGAAGCCAATATGGCAAGGCAAAACGTAATCGAGGACGAAACAATGAAGACGAGCCAGGGATGCAACATTCTCATGGGCGCGGCGCTGGCCGCCGCGTCTGCGGCAATGCCGCTTCGCGGCGCTGCGGAGCCGCTTTCCGAGGAGGCTGTGGACAACCTCTGCCCGCCGCGTGCGGAGACGGCCGCCGAGTTCAAGGTAGGCTCATACCCCCCGGCGGCGCGCCCCTACCGCGAGGCCGCCAAGATGGCCTTTTCATACATGGCCTCGCTGCCAGCCATGCGGACGCTTGTCGAGAAGGGCGAGCCGGAGCAGACCTACCAGCACAACGCATACGTCTCCAAGACCCATGCCGCGCACATCAACTACATGCTCGAATGGGCGCGGCGCGAGCCTGCACGGCGCAATGAGGCCATGCGTCTCGCCAAGGCGTCCGCCGAATATCTCCTCACGCAGCTGGAACCGAAGAAGGCGCCGCTCGCGTGGTGGCCCCCGACATACGGCCGCAAGCCGCTTAGAAGCGACTCCACGGGCGCAAACCGCCCCTCGATGGTCGGCAACGAGCCGGAGGGCGCCGTCAAGTATCGGGGCGAGGTCATGCTCCTCTACCCGGCAGACGTCGGCGCCGCATTTGTGGCCTATTTCAACGCCACCGGCGACCGCCGCTTCCTCAACGCGGCGATCGGCATTGGCGAAACCTACATGAAAGTGCGCCGCAAGGATGGTAGCTGGCCGCTTAAGATGCGCCTCGCGACCGGGGAGCCGATTGGCGATAACACGCTCGTCCCGACCCGTCCGCTCGTTTTCTTCAACGCCCTGGCGGCAGCCACTAAAAAGGCCCGCTGGGCAAAGGCGGCCGACGACTGCTTCGCATGGCTTGAGGCGAACCCGCTCACCGACTGGAACTGGGACGGTCAGTTCGAAGACATCCAGCCACGCCCGCCATACGCCAACCCCACCAAGCACAACGCCGTTGAGGCGATGTTCGAGATTCTCCGGCGCTTCCCGAACGATCCCGTGCGCCTGGAGCAGTGCCGCCGCATCCTGCGCTTCTGCGAGAAGCGCTTCGTTTGCTGGGAGCGTCCCGAGAACCACCCGAACTGGGATGCCCCGTCGGTGCTTGAGCAATACAGCTGCTTCGTCCCCATCGACGCCTCGGCGGCGAAGATGATCCGCGCATACCTCGCGCTCTGGCGCGTGACGGGCGAGCCGGAACTGCTGGCAAAGGCGCGGACGCTCGGCGACACCATCACCCGCGTTCAGACGCCCGAAGGGCGCATCCCGACCTTCTGGACGCACGACACCCTCGGCGATCAACTCTATGACTGGCTCAACTGCATGGGCTCTTCCGCATCGGCGTTGATGGAACTCGACGACGCGACCGATTGAGCGCCCAGCGCCGCCCCGCCCTTTGACAGAGAATTATCGCTCCGTCGCCGACGCAATGAAAAGACTGCTCATAACTGGCGTGGTGACGGTTGCCGCGATTGTCACGGCGGCGGTTGAGATTGTTTCGCCTGATTCGCCGAAGCCGTATGAGGTGACGGCGGCGGGCCGCGAATGGGTACTCTCGCCCGAATGTCGGCTGGACGGCGACATCTTGACGGTTGTCGTGCCGGAGGGCGCTGCGGTCGGGCAGCACGGCGCCTGGACGACGCTTGACCTGTCCCCCTTCGCCGACGAAGGATTCGAGGCCTCGATCCGCGTGCGCGGCGAAGGGGTGTCCGTCCCGCCCGAGTTCTACAATGGCGTCAAGTTCGTCTTCCGGTGCCGGAAGCCGGGGGACGAAGCCCCCGTGTGGCCGGGCGCGCTGCTTCCAACGGGCACCTTCGATTGGCAGACGGCCAGCGTCTGCTCCGACAAGGCCGCCTGCGTTGAAGGCGGCAGGGCCGATCTTCTCCTGGGACTTGAGAACTCCTCGGGAACGGCCGTCTTTGACCTCTCGACGCTGCGAATCGGGAAACCAGAATCGCACTGGCCAGTCACGAACCAGAACCACAGGTGCGCATACGGCGCACCTGACCCGTCACTCGCCACTCGTCACTCGCCGTTGCGCGGCGTGATGTCGCCTGGTGGAAACATGACGGAGGATGATTTCAAAACGCTCCATGCGTGGGGCGCGACGCTCCTGCGCTTCCAGATGGTGCGCGACTGGCACGCCGTGAACGGCAACCAGGATCTCGACGAATATGACCGCTGGCTGGAAAGTCGCCTCGACCACTTCGACAAGGTAGTCCTGCCGCTGGCGCGGAAGTACGGGATCATGGTCGTTCTCGACCTGCATGTCCCGCCGGGGGGCCGCGATGCGGGCATGGAGGCCAACATGTTCTACGACGAGAGGATTGCCGGCCTTTTCGTGGAACTCTGGCGCCGCATCGCGAAGCGCTTCCGTGGACGCGGGGGCATCTATGGCTATGACCTCATCAACGAGCCTTGCCAGAGGCGCGAAACCCCCGCCGGCTGCGACTGGTGGAATCTCCAGCGGCGAGCCGCCGAGGCCATCCGCGCGGAAGACCCCGACACGCCGATTCTCGTCGAGTCAAACCAGTGGGACTCTCCGGAGACCTTCCGCTACATGTCTCCGATGACGCTGACAAATGTCCTCTACGAAGTCCACATGTACGGCCCGGACGACTTCACCCATCAGCGCGTCCTCGGCACACGCCCCTGGATGGTCTCCTACCCGAACGATGAAAGGGGCTGGAACCGGGTCCATCTGGCGGATATGCTGGAGCCCGTGCGCGAATTCCAGCGGAAGCATGGCGCGCGCATCTACGTCGGCGAGTTCAGCGCCGCCGCATGGGCGCCGGGGGCGGAGAACTACCTGCGCGACTGCATCGCCATCTTCGAGGAATATGGCTGGGACTGGACCTACCACGCCTTCCGCGAGGCGCCCGTCTGGGATGTGGAGAAGGAGGGCGAGACCATGGAGACCATGCGCCCCGCCGCCGCTGACACCCCGCGCAAGCGCGCCCTTCTCGATGGCTTCCGCAGGTAAGGTGACTCGCCCTCATGCCCCATAAGGATATGAACCCGCATCCCCGCATCCTCTATTTCGGGTACCATGCCGACGCGCAGATGCTGTGCGCGAAGTTAGCCGGAATGCGCCGTTATGCCGCGGCGCGGGGCTGGGAGGTGGAGCCGGTGGCGCGGGAGGACTCGACGCCGGCGGCCCTCCCCGGCATCCTGGCCCGCATCCGCCCCGCCGGCTGCATCGTGGAATGCCATTTCGGAAACACGGCACTGAAGCCATCGCTTTTCAAGGGCGTTCCCGTCGTGTATGTAACTCCGGCCCACGGACTTTTCGGCCGTGGTGTCGCGCGCGTCATGCCGGACGACGACGCGATTGCGCGAGAAGCGATGCGTGAACTCGCCGCCAACCATCCCAAGGCATACGCCTATGTCGGCTTTGACCAGCCGGCCTCATGGGATGGCGTCCGCCTGAACGCTTTTCGCAAACTGGCGCGAATATCCAAGCTGCCATGCGGCGAGTTCCACTACATCCTCCATGACAAAGACGACAAGGCGGAACGCGCTGCCCGCGCTGCTGCGCTTTCGGCATGGCTGGCGACTCTGCCGCGTGGATGCGGCATCATGGCAGCCAACGACCGCATCGCCGCCGAGACGCTTTCCTCCGCCCGCGCGGCGCATCTCTCCTGCCCATACGACTTCACGCTCATCGGCGTTGACAACAGCGAGGCATACAGCGGAACTGACGAGGCCTCCATCTCGACGATCCGTGTTGATTACGAACGTATGGGCTATGTTGCCGCAAAGATGATTGGCGAGATGACCGGAACGCCTCGGGCTGCCGCAAAGACTGGCGCGCCCCAGCCGGTTCTGGTCGGTCCGCTCCTTGTTCTCCGGCGCAAATCGACGGGAGGCAGCGGCCGCAGGGCACCGTTCATCATAGAGGCGGTCGAAATCATCCGACGAGAGGCGTGCGACGGCCTCGAACCCCATGACCTGATTGCGCGCTTCCCATTTTCACGCCGCCTGTTCGAGACCCGCTTCCGCGAGGCCATGGGCCATTCCATTCGCGAGGAAATTAGGCAGGTTCGCCTTGAGCGGGTGTGCTCGCTCCTCGCCGAAACGGACATGCCGGTTTCGGCCATATCGGACTTCTGCGGATTCGGTTGCGGCCACGCCCTGCGCGAACTGTTCCACGACCGCCTAGGGATGTCCATGCGAGAATTCCGCGCCTCCAGGTGCCGGTGAACCTAAAAAAACTTTGCGCAAACAATCCACTCACCACTGCGGAAGGGTGGTAAAATGGAATCATGTTCGGGATGATTAGGCCTCCCGCGCCGGGGGGCCGGCCTGAACGGTGGAGAAACTCACATGCACAACGGAATCGCAAAAACCAAAATTGACACACGCCTCGCCTTGGTGGCGGCCGCCGCAATGGCGCTAGCACCTGTCGCTAAGTCTGCAACGACCATCACCGTGGACAGCGTTGTCCAGCGCTGGCCTTGGAACAACAAGCTTGACATTACTTACACCGTGACCGACGGGCAGGACGTCTCGACCTCGTCATTTAAGAAGATTGTCTTTACCGCCGACATCGGCGGCACGACCTACACGATTGATGGCGTGACCGACGTAGGTGCGAGCGCGAACACCGGCACGCACACCGTTACCTGGACGGCCCCGTCGGGTGTCAAGAGCGACAGCTGCACGATGACCGCCGCAATCTACGCCGCCACGGCTCCGAGCGGCGACGACTACCTCGTCGTCGACCTCTCGACCGGCGCGAAATCCTATGAGGGTCTGCTCGCCACGCAGGCCGACTCGAACGCCCGCTACAACGTTGCGACCTACAAGACATCCAAGATGGTCCTCCGCAAGATTCCCGGCGGCGGCACCTACCCGACGGGCGACAACTCGAACTACCCCACCTCCAACTCGGCGCGGACTTGGACAACCGACCGCGACTACTACGTCGGTGTCTTTCCCGTGACGCAGGGGCAATACCAGCAAATTACTGGCAGCAATCCGTCCACCAGGAACTGGACTGCCACAGGAAACACCATTTCGTACCGACCTGTCGAACATGTCTCGTGGGACGACTTGAGGCTGTCCACTACGGCTTCGTCGTCTCCGATCCCGGCCGTCTCGGCTTCAGGCACCGGAACGTTTTTCCAACGGCTCAACTACATGACCGGCCTCTACTTTGACCTCCCGACCGAAATCATGTCGGAAATCGCGCAGCGCGCCGGCGCAACAACGGTGTATTACTGGGGGGATGCATGGGACACCTCCAAGGTTGTTTGCAGTGCCAACAGCGGCAACTGCACCTTCGCCGTCGGCTCCAAGGAACCAAACGCCTGGGGCATCTATGACGCGGCTGGCAACACGAGGGAGTGGTGCCTCGACGACTATACGTCGGAAAACAGGGCCACACGGGCGGATCCGTTTACGCCGTTCTGCGCGGAGACCGTTTCATCAAAGGCTTCGCATGGTGGCGGAGGGTTTGGCAGCAGCAACGCCAATGCGTTCAAAGCGTCCTACATCAGCAATGGCGGGCATGCGTCGGTAACAAACGACGATGGCTTCCGCGTCGCCTTGATCGCAGACTAAAGGGAGGGTGCCATGAGAACACCAACCTTGGCAATTCTTGCGACGCTGGCTGCAGGCCTGCCGCTTTTCGCAGACGAGACGCCGGAGGCGACATCCTCCGCCTGCTCCTTCTCGCTTGACTCGGCGGGGACTGGCACCCCCATCGCCCTGAAAACCGTGGCGGACATTACCGCCCTTCGCCAGGCCACCTACCAGCCCGTCGAGACTGTGACGCTCGTCGCCCCCGACGGTACGGTGTCCACGGTCGTCACTGGCGCGTCCGGCGCCGGGACTGTCGCCCTTCCAATCACCGCCGTCGGCGGCGTCTGGACGGCCCGTAGCACGCGGTCTGGCACGGCGACCTTCACGGTTCGCCGTTCGATTGACAACACCCTCGGCGCCGGAACGGCGGCCTCGCCCGCAAAACTGGTCGATGGCGACGAACTTATCGACTACAACGCCGGTGACGGCTATGTGTTCGAGGCGAATGCCTGGGAGGGGCTGCTCGACTCGATTGCCCTTCCTTCAGGCTTCCGGCTGGAGGCGGCGGGGGACGATGCCTGGCGCATTGTCTCCTCGCCGGATGGCTGCCTGTATGCCTGGGCTGGAACGGTGGCTTTCCCGGTGGACAGCCGCGTAACAGGGCCAGATCGTTCTACGACCAAGGTGGACGCCCTTCCGGTCGCCTATACTGGCGACAACTGGATAGGCGACGCATCCAAGGCGGCGACGCTGACGCTCACCCCGCCCACGGGCGAGCCGACGACGCTAAACCTCGCCGGAACTGGCGCCCAGCCCTTCACCTTCAATAAAATCGGTAACTGGACCCTGCTGCTCGCCATGGCGAACGGCAAAAAACTCCAATCGACGCTCTCCGTAGCCGGCTGCGCCTTTACGATGGTTGTCAGGTAAAGTGCCCATGACGGCCGCCATCCCCCGCGACTATGCCTCCGACGCGGATTTTGTCGCGGCGTTCCGCGCCGCCGCCATCGCGATGGCCCAGCGCAAGAGCGCCGCGCTGGGCGTTTCTCCGCCAGGGGCGGCAATCCCCGTGGGGCCGCGAATCGCCACTGGCGGCAAGTTCGACGGCCACTTCCTTTGGGATGCTGCCTTCAGCGTCTTCTGGGCCGTGCATGCGCCGGCAGGGGCGCTGCCCATCGCCTCTACCCTTGACAACTTCTACCGTTTCGCCGAGCCGGATGGCTACATAGGGCGCGAGTTCCTGGCGGACGGCACCCCTGTCTGGGATCCCGAACACCCAATCTCCTTCAATCCGCCGATGTTCGCGTGGGCGGAGCTGGAACTGGCAGGCAGTCCTTGCGCAGAGCCGGGGCGGCTTGCCCGCGTCTATCCCACCCTGGTGCGCCACCACCAGTCATGCGTCCGCAAGTTCCGGCGTCCAGACGGCCTATACTTCAGCTGCGGACTAGGCTGCGGAATGGACGACATGCCGCGCTGGCCGCATGGCTTCACCCCCGCCCAACGTGCGGCGGGCGGCATCCCGCTTACGGAACAGTCGCTCGGCGAGCGCTCGCGCGACATCTGGACGCGCTGGCTTAACTGCTGCGCCGCCGACCATTCATGGAACCGCCAGGCGGGCTGGATTGACATGTCGGCCGCAATGGCGCTGGACGCCCGCTCTCTTGCCGAGATTGCCATGCGCGTCGGCCGTACCGACGAAGCGCGCGAGTTCAATGCCGAACACGCGACGCTCGCGGCGGCCATCAACCGTCTCTGCTGGGACGAGGCGACGGGCTTCTACTACGATGTGACCGACGGTGGGATCATCAGGCGCCGCCACCTCGGCGCGCTCTGGACGCTCGTCTCGCATGTCGCGCCGCCGGAGCGCGTGGAGCGGATGATTGCCACGCTTTTCGATCCGGCGGTGTTCTACCGCACCGTGCCCCTTGCATCGCTTGAGGCTGGCGACCCGGACTACACGCCGGAGAAGGAATACTTCAAAGGCCCCGCCTGGCCGAACTTGAACTTCCTCGCGATTCGCGGGCTGTGCGAATACGGGCACAGAACCGAGGCGGAAAGACTCGCCCGCCTCTGGTATAATTGCTGCGCCGCCCTCTACGAAAAAACGGGCGGCATCTACGAGAATCTCTCATCCGAGCAGTTCGATCACCCCAAGGAACGCTCCTTCCCCGACTATGCGGGACATGGCTGCCTCACGCCAGTCGCCTTGCCTGCGATGTTCGGATGGGGCAAAAACCACCAATAGGACTCCTCATGAAGACATCCCCAATTCTTGCCGCCATCTTCGCATTCCTCGCCTGTGCGCCAGTGTCGCAAGGCGCGGATGTCACCGCCCGCGTCAACAGCCGCGGTGGCCTTGCATTCGGTGGAGCCGAGATCGACATCGTCGCCTACGCCCCCGGCTGGAAGAGGCTTTCCGCGAAGTCCGAATGGATTTCCGCGCCCGACATCGGACATGGCAGGTTCTCGATTGCCAACGACCAGGGCACGGCGACCTTCCGCGGGCGCGGCGTGTGGTCGCAGGGAGAGGGCGGGGAACTTCACGGCCACATTGAAATCAGTTGCGTCGCCGCCGCTGAAATGCAGTGTCTAGCCGTAATGGTCAACCTGCCAGTTGATCCGCCAATCGGCAATGGGGATGGCTCCGCAACGGACTTTGAACTGCCGCTTTCCGATGGCCGCGTCGCCCGCCTCTCTTTCACCAATGCCATCCCCTACCATTCGCAGGACTTGCGCCCGAAAGGCGGACGCTGGACCGTCCGATTCGGCGCATCCGCCATTACTCCACGCGCCTACACGCCGGGGGAGAAGATGGAATGGGACATGACTCTGTCCGCTCCAGGCGGCCTCGCGCTCGCCCTTGCCACGCCGATTGTAATTGCCGAAGGCGACGACTGGGTGCGCCTTGACTACAAGAAGGACATCGTTCCCGGCTCCGCGCTCGACTTTTCGACACTGGGGCTGCAGGACGCTCCCGCCGGCAAGCACGGTTGGCTCAAATCCGTAGGCGGCCACTTTGAGTTCGAGGGGCTGCCTGGGGTCGAGCAGCGCTTCTATGGCGTCAACCTCTGCTTCTCTGCCAACTACCCCGACCACGACCTTGCCGACAGCCTCGTCGATCGTCTCGTGCGTCTTGGCTACAACGCCCTTCGCGTCCACCACCATGATGGCGCATGGGCTGCCGCATACGCGCATCGTGAAGTCGAAAGTCAAAGGTCGAAGGTCGATGACGAAGCATCCACTGACCTTTCAACTCTTCAACCTTTCAACCTTTCAACCTCTGTCGATGTCGTCGACGACGACATCGACAGATTGGACTATCTCCTTGCCAAGTGCTTTGAGCGCGGCATCTATGTGACGACAGACCTCTATGTGTCGCGGAAAGCGCCATGGCACGACATCGGCATCGACCGCGACGACACACTCAACCAGAATCTCTACAAGACCTACGTGGGCGTCCATGACGGGGCCTTCGCCGACTGGTGCCGCTGGTCGCGCGAGTTTCTGGAGCATGTGAACCCCTACACGGGCCGCGCCTACAAGGACGAACCGGGCCTTCCGCTCATCTCGCTCATCAACGAGGGAATCCTCGCTATGGGCTGGGATGCCACCGGCAAGGCCACCGACCCATACATTCACCAGGCCTGGCTGGAGTCCGGCGGCAAAGGAGACACGCCCTCCCCTGGCACCAAGGAATTCGAGGCATTCGACGCCTGGCTCACCCGCCGCATCTTCGAGCGCTGCTCCGATTTCGTGCGCTCGCTCGGCTGCCGCGCCCTGCTTTCCAACGACAACAACGGCAAGAAGCACGGCGAAGGCGAGGGCTGCACTCCGCTCTACGACTATGTGGACAGCCACTGGTATATCGACCACCCGACATTCATCGACAAGCCCTGGAGCCTTCCTTCCAAGTGCGGCAACGACAACCTGATCAAGTGCGACAAGCCGGCCATCTTCCACAGCGGCTGGGCGAAGGGTGCCTCAAAGCCCTACACGATTTCAGAGTGGAACATCGCCTATCCCGGCTATTACCGGGGCATGGGTGGCATCCTTACAGGCGCACTCGCGGACGAGCAGGAGTGGGATGGCCTCTGGCGCTTCGCCTACTCGCATGACAGGAAGAACCTTGCGGGAGACCACAACGTCGCCGGCTTCTTCGATTGCGTTGTTGATCCGCTAATCGCCGCCAGCGACCGCGCGAGCGTCTTCCTCTTCCTGGGCCGTGCGCCTGGAACCCTCTCACTTGACAAGGCCCGTGGCTCAATGGCCATAGTCTCGCCACTCACTTGCGGCGGCTTCGCCGAAAGCGGCCGCATCGATGCCGGGCCTGTTCAATTCGAAATCTTGCCACCAAATCAGAGTTCTGCAAATCCGAGTCCCGCGCCCGCCACACTTTGGGTGAGTTCCCTCGACGGCAAGCCCGTTGAGCGCTCCTCCCGCATGCTGCTGGTGCATCTCACCGATGTGCAGGGCGAGGGAACGCAATTCGCCGATGAGGCTCGCCGGATAATTCTCAAGTGGGGCGAGGTGCCACTCGTCGCGGTTGGCTCCGCCGAGGTGTCGTTGCGCCTCGCGCAAGATGGTGCCGATGCTCCATCCTCTGGCACACCCGCCGTCTATTCACTCGATACCGCCGGCAATCGCATTGGCGAAGTGCCGTCGCGCATCGAAGATGGAACCCTGCGCTTCACTGTGTCCACTCGTGGACCGCAAGGCGGCCGCATCTACTACGAAATCGTGCGGCAATAGGCGCGCCGCTTGACATATTGGCGGCAACTTGAAACAATTAAAGCCTCTATGTTCTTCCCCAAGCCTTTTCTTCTCCTTGCCGCCATTGGCGCGGCAGGCATAGCCTTCGCCCAGAACCCCTTCGCGGATGCGCCCGACCCAATCGCATCCGAGTTCGCAGTGCCGGGTGGCGCAATTACATACGCCGCCGCTGCCGCGCCGAAGTCGCTCAACCCCTACCTCGACAACAACGTTTTCTCTTATCAAGTTTTCGGGTCCCTCTACGAAACCCTCCTCTCCGCCGACCCGCTCACAGGCGACAACGCCCCCGGCCTCGCCCGCAAGTGGGAGGTGTCCGAGGACAAGCGCGAGTTCACATTCTTCCTCAACCCCATTGCCAAGTGGAGCGACGGCCAGCCGGTTACGGCGCATGACGTCTTATGGACCTTCAACGCCATCATGGCGCCCTCGAACCAGACTGGCGCCGCCAAGGTCGCTCTCCAGACCTTCACGGCCACGCCGCCGGAGGTAATCGACGACCTGACCATCAAGTTCACTGCCGACGAGGTGCACTGGCGCAACCTCAACGCCGCAGGCGGCTTTGAAATCATGCCGAAGCATGTCTTCGAAGGCCGTGACTTCAACAAGATCAACACCGACTTCCCAGTTGTCTCCGGCCCATACCGCATCGCCGAGGTCAAGGAGGGCATATCAATCACGCTGGAGCGCAGTTCCGACTGGTGGGGCCGCGCGCTGGCCGCCAACAACGGCCTCTACAACTTCAATCGCGTCATCTACCGTTTCTTCGCCGAGCAGGACAACGCCTACGACGCCTTCCTTGCCGGCGAAGTCGATGTGTTCCCCGTCTATCGCGCCTCAATCTGGGTGAACCGCACCTCCGGCCGCAAGTTCGACAACAACTGGATCGTGAAGCGCCGCATAGTCAACCACCACCCAACCGGCTTCCAGGGCTTTGCCATGAACCTCAGGCGTCCGCCCTTTGACGACCTCCGCGTCCGCATGGCCCTTGCCAAGCTGCTTGACCGTCAGCGCCTCAACGAGACCCTGATGTTCAACCAGTACTTCCTCCAGCGCTCATATTGGGAAAACCTCTACGATGCCTCCAACGAGTGCCACAACGTGTCCATCGCCTTCGATCCCGCCGGCGCCGCGCAGCTCCTTGACGAGGCCGGATGGATTCTCGACCCCGCCACCGGCATCCGCACCAACGGTGAGGCGCGCCTCTCGTTCACCTTCCTCACCCGTGACGAGTCATCCGACAAGTTCCTCGCCCTCTACCGCGAAGACCTCCGCAAGGCCGGAGTGGAGCTGAAGATCGAGCGCAAGGACTGGGCCGCATGGACGCGCGACATGGACGACTTCAATTTCGACATGACATGGGCTGCCTGGTCGGGCGGCGTGAACATCGACCCCGAGGGGATGTGGGCGTCGGCCGAGGCTGACCGTCCCGGCGGCAACAACATCACCGGATTCAAGGACGGCATGGTTGACAAGCTCATCGAGGCCCAGCGCGGGATATTCGACATCGGCGAGCGCAATGAAATCTGCCGCCGCATCGATGGCATCCTCACCGATAAAGTCCCATACATCCTCCTCTGGAACGTCGATTCCACTCGCCTGCTTTACTGGGACAAGTTCGGCACCCCCGCCACGGTCCTCTCGAAGTTCGGCGACGAGCGTTCGCTTCTGGCCTACTGGTGGTTTGACGAAGACTCCGCCGCCGACCTGGCCGAAGCCATGGCCGAGGGCGACATCCTTCCGGCGCGCCCGGATGTGGTGGAGTTCGACTCCGCCTTCATCCCCCAGCGCCCATAGCTGCAAAAAAAACATTGAACCGTTTGGCGGCTCGGAGATATTATTAATGCGTGGGATTTTATAATCCCGTGCATTTATGGATATCGTCGAGGAACTCAGGCAGGATCGCGAAAAGGGCGCAAGGAGGCTCGAAACCGAATACAAGGCCGGGCTGATGACCCTTGCCCGTCGCTTTTGCCATGACGAGGGCGACGCCGAGGAGCTGGTGAACCGCACCTTTGCCGCTGTTGTCAGTGGCATCGACGACTATCTGGAGAAATCCGCTTTCTTTTCCTGGATGTGCCAGATAATGACGAACATCCACACGGTCGATGTCCGTCGCATGGAGAACAAGATCATCCTCTATCCCGGGGATGTGCCGGAAGTCGCCGACACCTCGTCTGCGGAGCGCATCTACGAGGAAGTCGATGCCTCGCTTCTGCGGGAGGCGGTCCACAAGTTGCCGAAGGAGTCGCGGGAGCTTCTTGTCCTCCACTACTTTCTGGACATCCCGATTCCAAAGATGGCGAAGATTCTGGCAGTTCCGGCGGGGACGGTCAAGAGCCGCCTGCACTACGCCCGCAAGGCGCTGGCGGCCAAGCTGGGCGTGGCCGCCCAAAAGCCGGGGGGCAAGGCGGTGATCCTGGCGCTGCTGCTCAGCGGCCTCACCGCGCTTGGCGCGGGGGCGGGGCTTGCCGTTGTCCGATTGCTGTCGTCGCCGTCGGTCGCAGAGGAACAGCAAGCGGACAACAGCAAGGACGCAGGACAGGCGACAGGCGACGCGCGGCAAACTGAGGCTTCCAGCCTTTCAACTTTTCAACCTTTCAACTTTTCAACCTCCTCAAACTTGCCGCAATCCCCTTCAGCCACCACCCCGTCGGCAACCGATTGCTATCGGCCATCGGCAACCGAAAACTCTTCTTCAACAACTCAAGGAGTAAAAATGAACAAAACCACAACCACGCGCGCCGCCGCCATGTTGGCCGCGGCAACACTCACAACCGGCTTGGCCACCACCGCCAACGCCGACGACTACATCTGGAATGTTCCAGAAGGGGAAACGGAGACCATCGATGCTGTGGCTGTCGCCAACATAGGGGCGAAGGACCTTGTGAAGACGGGGCGCGGGAAGCTTATCAGCTCTGACGCAATGGCGTCATACACAGGCAAGATTACAGTCCGCGAAGGCGCGTTTGAAATCAAGACCACAGGCGACCTCGGCACAGACGCTGGCGGCACATTCGTCGAGAACGGTGGTACGCTCGTCGTGAACATGTCTTCAAAGGACCAGCAGTTTGGCAGCGAGGTCTTCACCATCGCAGGCGCAGGCGACGCGGCCTATGGAGCGGCCATCTACCAGTCCAACCGTGGCAATGACCAGAACAAGTTCTTCCACCACATTGCTCTTTCCGACGACGCCACCATTTGTTCGGGAACACATCTCGGGCTTGCGTCCGGCGAACTGACGATGAATGACCACACGCTGACCATCACGGGAGCGGGCATCTTCACATTCCGACATGCCCAAACACCTACACCCGTCGGCAACCTCGTCTCGGAGATTGGTACGCTCCGTTTCCGCGGCGGCTCCAATTACACGGGAAATCCGTCCAAGACGCTCACCGTCCGGAATGGCAGTACGCTGGTGCTTGGCGATTCGGGCGACAACGCCCCGCCAATCTGGTGGGAACTCGTCGTCGAGGATGGCGGCAAGGTTGCCCCCGAGACTTCATCAGTACGCACCTATCAGGGCAATGTGGTATGGAACGCGACGACGGAGAATGGCGTATCCGGGTCTCTTGTGTTCGCCGGCGCAGTGACCGGCTCGGGGACGATCAAGGCCTCAAACGCGACGCTGACATTCTCGAAGCCGCTCGGCGCGGGCGTAGGCCTCGGGCTCTCCGGCACCGCCACGGCCGCTCTGCCAACCGCCTCGGCATACCCTTACACCCACAGGGGTCTCATCACCTGCTACCGCAGCGATGGATGGCGTAGTGGATTGAACGACTCTTCCCGAAGGGACAACCGATGGGGCTATTGCGCCTACGGGCCAGGGCCTCAGCTTGAGCGCGAAGGCTGGTGGGAATCCAGGAATGGCAAGTCCGATTTGTGGAACACCCGCGGCTACCTTTGGAATCGCGAGGCGACAAATGTCACGTACACCATCTTCTGCGGCCCCGTTTACGAAACCTGGATCAACACAGGGGGAACGCTGGTGCTTAACAATAACAACTGGGTTTTTGAAGGAGACCGGACCGCACGATATGACAACAAGCGGGACGCCTGGGGATCATTCTCGCTTGAAGTTCCGGCAAACTCCTGCATTGGCATCGATATCCAGACGGTAGATGGCGGCAATTCAGATGCGAACGACGAAGGCGGTCCCCGCTCTGACAATGACAAGTTCAAAATCAACGGCGTGATTGCGAACGATCCGAGGGGCTATTACTTCACGACGAACGCGGTTTCGGTCCTTGAAACCCCGGCTCTGCCGACGCTGGCGCTGGCGGACAACGGCGCACTCGACGCGAACAACATGGCGATGTCGGTTGCCGCGCTTTCCGGTATGGGACAGGTCGCGAACGTGACGACGCTTACCGTGTCGAATTCCTGGAATCTCCCTGCTGCGGATGCCATCTCCGGCCACTCGCTCGTCGTTGATGGCGATCTCGCCTTTGGCGACAACTGCGCATTTTCGGTAACAGGCATGTCCAATCTGGAGCTAGGCTCCATCCACACAGTCTGCACGGCGGACTCCATCACCGGCTTTAC
The DNA here is from genome assembly GCA_017962605.1 of Kiritimatiellia bacterium. Taxonomy (GTDB): domain Bacteria; phylum Verrucomicrobiota; class Kiritimatiellia; order RFP12; family JAAYLN01; genus RGIG5952. Next base: position 41,470 of record JAGCUY010000179.1, read on the forward strand.
GGATACGGAAATCACTGACGGGCACAGCAAGTGCAAACTTGTCAAAACTGGAAACCGAATTGACCTCGTTTCCATACCCAATGTGACAGTGCTTCGATTCCGGTAACTGCTTTTTCACCATAACAAAGAAAGGAACTAAAAAATGAAACGTATGGCAATCAACCGTGTCGCACTCTCCATCGCGGCATTCATTACTCCGGCACTGGCGACTACGCTTGTCCAGGCCGCAGACTACTACGTGGACGTCCCCTACGGCGAAACCAACACCATCGACGCTGCTTTCGTGACCGCCCTCGGCTCGGATAACCTCGTAAAGACAGGGCGTGGGATGCTCGTCAGCTCCGCCGACATGGCGGCCTACACGGGCACGATCACCATCCGCGAGGGCGCGTTTGAGATTACGACGTCAAGCGACCTTGGCACGGGCGACGGCGGCACCGTCGTAGAGGACGGCGGAACGCTCTTCGTAAATATGGAGTCCAGTAACGATCGGTTCGGCAATGAGCAATTCACCATTGCAGGCACGGGCGACTCGGCTTACGGCGCGGCGGTCTATCAGCCTAAGTCCAAAGACGAGTTCAAACTGTTCAAATACCTCGCCCTGTCCGGCGACGCGACAATTTACGCAGGGACACGCCTCGGCGTGGACGGCGGCACCCTGACGATGAACGGGCATACACTTACCCTTACGGGCGTCAATCATTATTACCGCGATGTGACCTACGCATCCCCGATCGGTAACCTCGTTGTCGAGGCGAACCTTGCCTTCGTCAGGAACCAGAACGCAACCGCAGATGCCACAAAGACCCTCATCGTTCGGGATGGCGGACGAATCGGGTTCACGGAGTCCTACGTGGCACCTTCGTTCTGGAAGCTCGTCGTTGAAGACGGTGGCCAGGTCGCGTCCTCCCCCAGCTCCACCTTTACATGGGGAGGCGACGTGGTGTGGAACGCGGTGACGGAAGACAGCGTCACAGGGCTTCTCACGTTCGTCAACGATGTGACCGGCACGGGGACGATTAAGTCGTCCAGCGGGACGCTGACGTTCGCGAAGCCGCTTGGTACGGGCCTCGGCCTTGGCCTTTCCGGAACGGCCACGGCCGTTCTCAAAGGCTTCTCCTATTCTCACAAGGGGATGTTGACGGGGATGCGCACCGATGGCTGGGAGGCCGGATACAATTCAGATCGGTCCGACACGCGGTGGTCTTACTGCGCCTACGGCCCGGGGCCGCAGCTCACCCGTGACGGCTACTGGGATGATTCGCATCCAAATGGCAAGGCTAGACTGTGGTGCTCCCGCGGCTACATCTGGAACCGCGAGGCGACGAACGTCACCTACACGATCTTCGTCGGCTGTGTGTACCAGACATACGTCTATATTGACGGGACCCAGGTTTACAACAACAAGCGCGACTCATGGAGCAACACCTACTCGTTCGAGGTTCCCGCCGGGACGTGCAAGAGCATAGACATTCGCACTACCGATGGCGGAAACATCGGTGGACCTCGTCCAGAAAAGGGCGACTCCGACAAGTTCCACATCAACGGCGTAATCGCGAACGATCCGAGCGGCTACTACTTCACGACGAACGCGGTTTCGGTTCTGGAGGACACGCCCGCGCTTGAGACGCTGTCGCTGGCGGGCTATGGTGTAATCGACGCAAGCGGCATGCCGATGTCGGTTGCGGATCTTGTTGGCGGGTCGGTCGTGACGAACGTGACGACGCTCACGGTCTCGGACTCCTGGACGCTTGACGCGGCGCGCATTGTGGCCGGCGATGCGCTCGTGGTCTATGGCGACCTCGCCTTTGGCGCGGACTGCGTGTTTGGTTTGACTGGCTCGAGCGCCCTTCCAACGACAACGTCCTACACCGTCGCGACGGCCGATTCCATCACCGGGCTCGCGAATGGGAAGACGGTCACCTATCAGGGCCAGACGTGGAAGTTCGTCCTCGCCGGCGACGGCAAGTCGATTGACCTCGTTTATGTTCCGCAGTCAACTGCCATCATCATGCAGTAGGGGGTAGCCACAATGAAGCACTTCGCGCTTGCCGCAGCCCTTTCGCTCGTGGCATTCGCGTCGCCGCCGGCGTCGGCTAGGACTCTCGTCCTGGCCGGCGACTCGACGCTCGACGAGCACGGCGGCGACGAGACGACCTACGGCAGCTGGGGCGCGAACCTGCGGCCGTATCTGCTGTCGGGCAATTCGATTGTCAACTACGGCAGGGGCGGGCGCTCCACGTCGTCCTTCATCCGGGAAGGCTGGTGGGACCTGGTGCTCGCGGCGGCGGGCGAAGGCGATTTTGTCCTCGTCCAGTTCGGGCACAACGACCAGAAACTCGACGACGAAACCGTCGCGACGCCGATTCCGCAATTCAAGACGAATCTCGTGACGATGGCGGCGGCCGTGAGGGCGAAGGGGGCGACCCCGGTATTCGCGACGCCAATCGTCCGCCTCAACTACTCAGGCGGGCGCATCGCGGACTCGACGCTTGACCAATGGGCGGCGGCCATGCGGGAGGTCGCGGCAGACAAGGGCGTCGATCTCGTAGATATGCGCGAAATGACCAGGCAGATCGCAAATGACGCTGGTGAGGCCGAGGCGCTGACATGGTATGTCGATGGCGACCACACCCATCCCGCGCCCAAGGGGGCGCGCCTCTACGCGGAGCTTTTCATTGACGACGTCCTCTCGCGCGGGCTTCCGGTCGCCGCGCTTTTCTCTGCTGACGCCGTCTCAGGGGATGACAATCCCGTGCCCATCGCGGCAAACGAATACGAAGTATATGTTCCGTTCGGGCAGACGCGAACCATCGACGCGGCCCTGGTCGCGGCAATCGGGACGAACAACCTCGTCAAGACCGGTCGCGGATCGCTGCGGAGTTCGGAGGCGATGGCGGACTACGCGGGCGAAATCACCGTCCGGGCCGGCTCGCTGGCCGTGACGACCGGGAGCGACCTCGGCACGGGCGACGGCGGAACGACCGTGGAAAGCGGAGCGACACTGGTGGTCGATATGTCGGCGGGGAGCCAGCGGTTCTCGAACGAGGCCGTCACCATTGCTGGGGATGGCGACGCCATGCACCGCGCGGGGATCTGGCAAAGCGCCGCTAGCAACGACCAGTTCAAACTCTTCAAGTCGCTCACCCTTTCCGATGACGCGACGATCTTCGCCGGAACGCGGCTCGGCGTGGACAACGGCACCCTGACGATGAACGGGCACACGCTCACCGTGAAGGGAACCAACTTCGCCTTGCGCAACATGACGTACCAGTCCGTCGGCGATGTCGTCGCGGAAGCGAACATGCAATTCATGACGGGGCAAAACCCAAAAGATGGCGCCGCCTCGGCCACATTCACAGTCAGGAATGGCGGCAAGGCCAACTTGTCGGATTCCAATTTCTATCACACGCCTTCTTGCTGGACGCTCGTTGTCGAGGAGGGCGGCAAAGTCCAATCCTCCACGACCGCCATCCGTTCGTGGCATGGCGACGTTGTCTGGAACGCGACGACTGAGAACGGGGCCACCGGCCTCCTTTCCTTCCCCACGGAAGTGACCGGCACCGGGACGATCAAGTCGTCCAGCGGGACGCTGACCTTTGAGAAGCCGCTTGGCGCGGGCGTCAGCCTTGGCCTCTCCGGCACAGCCACGGCTATCCTGCCTCCCTACTCCTACACCCACAAGGGCCTGATGACGGGATACCGTGCCGACGGATGGACGCAGGGCTACAACACCGACCGGGCCGATACGCAGTGGTCTTACTGCGACTACGGGCCGGGGCCGCAGATCACCCGCGACGGCTACTGGGATGAAAACGATACCCACTCAAACGGCAAGGCCAGAATGTGGTGCTCCCGCGGCTATCTGTGGAACCGCGAGGCGACGAACGCCACCTACACGATATTTGCCGGAAGCGTTTACGAGAACTGGATTTATCTTGACGGGGACTACGGCACGGCAGTTTACGACAACAAGCGCGACTCATGGGGAAGCTGCACGATCACTGTGCCTGCCCAGTCGTGCCGGCAGATCGACATCCGCACATCGGATGGAAAGTCCTACGGCGGGCCGCGGACTGACAGCGACAAGTTCAAGATCAACGGCGTCATTGTGAACGACCCGGAAGGCTACTACTTCACGACCAACGCGGCTTCAGTCCTGGTGGCCTCGCCGGCGCTGCCGACGCTTGCCCTGGCGGGCGACGGCGTGCTCGACGCGAACAACACCCGTCTGACGGTCTCGAACCTTGTCGGCGGGGCGGCTGTGTCGAACGCGAAGGCGTTCACCGTTTCGGACTCCTGGACGCTCTCAGCGGCGGACATGGCGGCCGGCGACGCGCTCGATGTCGATGGCGCTCTTGTCTTTGGCGCGGGCTGCGCTTTCGCCGTGACAGACCTCTCGTCGCTTCCTGTCTCCTCCACCTACACCATCGCGACGGCTAACTCGATTGCCGGGTTCGCAAGCGGAACGGAACTCTCCGACGGGGCCTATGTCTGGCGATTCACCCTCTCCGGCGACGGCAAGTCGATCACGGCGGAGAACGTCGGGAGGCCCGTCGAGGAGTATGTGGTCTTCGTTCCATACGGCCAGACCAACACCATCGACGCCGCCTTCGTGGCCGCCCTCGGCACGAAGAACCTCGTGAAGACGGGGCGCGGGACGCTTGTCAGCTCGAACGTGATGTCGAACTACACGGGAATGATCGTCATCCGCGAGGGGGCGTTCCTCGTGAAGACTACGGGAGACCTCGGCACTGGCGACGGCGGCACCGTCGTCGAGAATGGGGGGACGCTTGTGGTCAAAATGCAGGACGGACAGAGCAGGTTCTCAAACGAACGGTTCACCATTGAGGGAACTGGCGACGCGGCATACGGCGCGGCAATCTACCAGTTTGTGTCCAATGACCGATTCAAATTGTTCAAATACCTCACACTCTCCGGCGACGCGACGATATACGCTGGAACGCACCTCGGCGTCGATGGGACGCTGGAGATGAACGGCCACACTCTCACCGTGAAGGGCGCGCACTTCACCCTCCGCAACCTCTCGACCCCTGCGCCGGTCGGCGACTTGGTGACCGAGGCGAGATTGGTCTTCGGGGACAGCGGTTCCGGCTCCATCGGCTGTTCGACGAACACGGTCACGGCGCAAAACGGGGGCCGACTGTCGTTCCAGGACGCGACCCAGACGATCCTGTGGAATGTCGTCGTCGGGAATGGCGGCTCGATTGCCGGCCATGAAAACGACACTACGCTTGCCCTGGAATCCGCAGAACTGGCAGTCCAGGCCAATCCTGCGACTGGCGCCCTATCCGTGCGCGACAAGCGCACGGGAGCCGAATGGCGGACGATCTGGACACCAAACTCCATCGCCCCGTCGTTCGCGAACACCCCGCGCTTCACCCTCTCCGGGGCGGAGCTGGTGGTGGAGGCGGACTTCTCCGCGCTTCCCAGCTCCGGCAGCGTGTTCCCGGCGCCCCTCGCGCCAAATCAAGGCGACGCGCTCGTCTTCCCGATGAGCGAGGGCTTCCGCATCCCATTCGACGAATGCGACCTCTTCAAGGGCGGCGAGGTCGGGGCCTGGCACGGCTCCGGCATGTCGATGCCCTTTTTCGGCGTGGTCGATGCCGCCGACGAAGGCGGCTTCATGGTCATTTTCGAAACACCGGAGGATGCAAAGGTCAAGTTCTTAGCGGATGCTTCAGACTTTGGCGTCGGCGCGGTCGCGCCGCTGTGGGCGCCCGAATGTGGCAGCCCAGGCTACACGCGCCGCGCGCGGTTCGTATTCTTCGAGAGCGGCGGCTATGTCGCTATGGCCAAGCGTTACCGGGCCTACGCCGCCGCGCAGGGCCTCGTCAAGACCTTCACCGAGAAGGCGGCCGAGCGGCCGCTGGTCGAAAGGCTCCCAGGCGCGGCGAACATCTGGTACTTCCCTAACAGCGGGGAGCCAACCCACGCCGCGATGGCGGCGGAACTCCGCGCGGCGGGCATCGACCGCTTCCTCTGGAGCTGGAATTCCGAACCAAGGCCCTCAGACCTAGCGGCAATCTCCGCGATGCCTAACACGCTCGCCGGACGCTACGACGTTTGCCGCGACGTCTATTATCCGGACCTCCTCGACGCCATGGGGCGCGACAACCCGCCGGAGAGCGAGATTTGCAACAACACGTCGGCCTGGCCCGATGACATCGCGTGGGACAGCTCCGACGCCAGCGACTGGCGCCGCGGATGGGCCGTCACGGGCACCAACGGCGCCACCTACTACTGCGCGGTGCAGTGCGACATTCCCGCCGTCGCGCGGCTGCGGGAGACCGCCGGAGGCGACCTGACCAACAACCCCTACACGGCGCGCTTCATCGACGTCACCGCCGCCAAGGGCTGGGAGGAGTGCTACAACCCGGCGCACCCGATGACGCGGCGAATCAGCCGGAACGCGAAGACCAACCTCCTCAGGATGCTCGGTGACGAGTTCGGCATCGTCGTCGGCTCGGAGCAGGGGATGGACGCCCTCGTCCCCGTATGCGACTACTTCGAGGGGATGCTGTCGCCGGCCGCCGCGCGTATGCCGGCCCGGCGCGACGGCTACGGGCGCAGTGCCCGCTTCCGCGACGACGGGGGCATCCCGTCCCAGCTCACGGCGAAGGAGTGGGCGAAGATGGAGCGCTACGCCATGAACGAGCGCTACCGCATCCCCCTCTTCGAGCTGGTCTATCACGACTGCGTGGCCTCGCACTGGTACTGGTACGACTACTCCAACAACCCCGTCTATTACTGGTGGAAGCGCGACATCTTCAACGCCCTCTACGGCACGGTGCCGATGTATATCTTCGACTACCAGATGTGGAGCGAGCGCAGGGAGGAGTTCCTCGCGAGCTGGAGGCGCGTCGGCGGCATCGCCCGGAAGACCGGCTTCTCCGAAATGCTCTCGCATCGGGCGCTAACGGCCGACCGCTCCGTGCAGGAGACGCGCTTTGCCGACGGCACTATCGTCATTGTCGATTTCAACGCCAGAACCGTCGAGGCGGGAGGCTACACGGTCAATGTCCCCTATGGTCAGACCCGGATCATCGACGCCGACCTCGTCGCGGAAATCGGCATGTCCGACCTCGTGAAGACCGGTCGCGGAACGCTCGTCAGCTCGAACGTGATGTCGAACTACACGGGAACGATTATCGTCCGCGAGGGCGCGTTTGAAATCAAGACCACAAGCGACCTCGGCACAGCCGACGGCGGCACGGTCGTTGAGGATGGCGGGACGCTCGTTGTGAACATGTCGTCGGGACAGGAGCGGTTCGGAGAAGAGCATTTCACCATTGCCGGAACTGGCGACGCCGCCTATGGCGCGGCGATCTACCAGCGCAAATCCAACGACCGCTTCAAACTTTTCAAATACCTCGCCCTGTCAGGCGACGCGACGATCTACGCCGGAACGCGGCTTGGTGTGGATGGCGGCAACCTGGCGATGAACGGCTACACGCTCACCTTGAAGGGGGCCAACTTCCAGTTCCGCGACGTGACCTACGCATCCCCGCTCGGAAACCTCGTCGTCGAGGCAAACCTGGCCTTCGTCAGGAACCAGAACGCAACCGCAGACGCCACAAAGACCCTCACCGTCAGAAATGGCGGACGGATCGGTTTCGCGGAGGCCTACACGACGCCATCGTTCTGGACACTCGTCGTCGAGGATGGCGGCAAGGTCGTTTCGTCCTCCACCTCCACCTACACATGGGGAGGCGATGTGGTGTGGAACTCGACATCTGAAGACGGCGCAAGCGGCCTTCTCGTCCTCGACGGCAGGCTGACTGGCACTGGCGTCCTCGGGATGTCGGAAGGAGTACTGACCCTCGCCAGGTCGCCGTCGAACACCGTCGGCTTCGCCGTCTCAGGCACGGCCACCATAAGGATGGCCGGTTCCGCCGCGCCCGGTGACCACACCTATCGGCACAGGGGGATGATGACTGGATACCGCGCCGACGGCTGGGAGGCCGGCTTCAACACCGACCGTGCCGACACGCGCTGGTCTTACTGCGACTACGGGCCTGGACCTCAGCTTACCAGGGACGGCTACTGGGACGAGAACGACGACCACGCATACGGGAATGAGACAAGGGCAAGAATCTGGTGTTCCCGTGGCTACATCTGGAACCGCGCCGCGACAAATGTCACCTACACCATCTTCGTCGGATGCGTTTACCAGACATACGTCTATATCGATGGAACGATGGTTTACGACAACAAGCGCGACACCTGGGGCAACACCTACTCGTTCGAGATTCCGGCTGGGACATGCAAGAGCATCGACATCCGCACCACGGACGGGAAAGTTTTCGGAGGCCCGCGATCCGACTCTGACAAGTTCAAGATCAACGGGGTGGTCGCCAACGACCCGACGGGGTGGTTCTTCACGACGAATGCCGTGTCGGAGGTGGAGAGTCCGACGGCCGTAGCGTCACTCGCGCTCGCCGGCGGCGAGATCGACATGCAGGGCATTCCGCTTGCGGTCGGCGCGCTTTCAGGAACGGGGATTGTGACGAACGCGCCGGCGCTCACGGTGTCGGGTTCATGGACGCTCTCGGCGGCGGACATTGCGCGCGGGGCACGGCTCGCGGTGGACGGCAACCTCGTCTTCGGCGACGGCTGCGCGTTTGCCGTGACGGGGCTGTGCGACCTTCCCGCGCCGGGGCCCTACACCGTCGCGACGGCCGACGCGGTCACCGGGCTGGATGACGGGGTTGTCGTCACGGACCAGGGGCGGAAGTGGCGGCTGGTCGTCGTCGCCGACGGCAAGTCGGTTGAACTCGTTTGCCTGCCCCCGCCCACGACGCTCATTCTGCTATAATTTTTGAAATGAACAACGGAAGCAAATTGGTTCTTGGCACGGCGCTGGCGGCGTCGGCCGCATTGCCGAACCCCTGCGCGGCGGCCGAGTTCGCGATGGCGCGTCTCGGAGACGTCCGGCCGGCCGGATGGCTTCTCGACCGGGCGCGCGCCGCTCGCGACGGCTACACCGGCCACATGGACGAGGTGAGCCACCACTTCCGCAGGGCGTGGTCGGCGGACTGGCAGCCGCGCGGGAAGTCCCTGAACTGGCCGAACGACGAGAAGGGGTCGTGGAGCAGCGAGGGCGGCGCCTACTGGTTCGACGGCCTCGTGCATCTGGCCTGGCAGATGGACGACCCGTCTCTGAAGGAGCTGGCGAAGCGGCGGATCGAGCCCGTGCTTGCGAACATGCACGGGAACGCGATGGGCCTCCTGTGGTGGATGGACAGGCGCGACGAGGCGCAGCGCGAGGAGTTCTTCGTCGAGGGCGCCTGGCAGTCCGAGTGGGTGCTCGGCATCCGGGAGCGCGCCCTTGCGGCCTTCTATGAGGCGACGGGCGACGAGCGGGCGCGGCAGGCGCTCGAATGGGCCTTCTCCGACGAGGGGATCGCGCGGCGCGTCGGCGGAAAGGCGTCGTTCGTGTCCGGGTGCGTAGGCGCCGCCCGCTTGACGGGCAGCGAAGCGGTCAGCAACTGCGTGGGAATCGCCGCCGGGGAGCTGAAGAAGGCCTCCCAGTATGCAAAGCCGCCGGAGCCGTGGCTGCCGGAGACCCTCTGGACGAAGCGCAAGTCGCAATGGCCGCTCAAGATCCCCACGCGCCACGGCGTCTTCTGCGCCGAGCAGCTGCTCAGCGTCTGGCGGGCCTGGGAGGTCACGGGCGACGAAAGCCTGCGCGACGCCGTGCTGGCCTGGTACGCCTTCCTCGACGCCAACTGCCGCCAGCCCTACGGCGTCACGATGATGGACGAGGAGTGGGGCTGGTCCAGCGCGAAGCGCGGCACGGAGACCTGCGACGTGGCCGCCGAGACCTTCACGCGCATCAACATCCTCGCCGCGACCGGCGACGGCAAGTGGGGCGACGACGTGGAGCGGGCGCAGTTCAACGCCGCGCCGGCCTGCGTCTCCCGCGACTTCCGGCGCCACGTCTATTTCCAGCTGCCGAACCGCGCCGGCCTCCGGGGCGAGGCAAAGGAGATGTCGTGCCCGAACGACCACCAGTGCGAATACCGCGAGTCGAAGCAGTGGCCGCTGTGCTGCGTGGCGGCGCTCAACAGGATTCTGCCGAACTACATCCAGGCGATGTGGATGAAGACCGCCGACGGCGGCGTGGCGGCGACGACCTACGGGCCCTGCACGTTCGCGACAACTCTGGAAGGCGGCCGCGCCGCCTTCACAGAACGGACGGACTACCCCTTCTCCGAGACCATCGAGATTGTCGCGGAGGAGGCGCCCGACGCGGCCTTCCCGCTCTGGGTGCGCGTCCCCGGCTGGTGCGACGCGCCGGAACTCCGCCTGAACGGGAGCCCCATCGACGCCGGGCCGGCGCAAAAGGGGTTCTGGCGCATTGAGAGGGTCTGGCGCAAGGGCGATGTCGTGCGGCTGACGTTCCCGATGAAGCCGCGGGTGGAGGTCGTGCGCGACAGGATCGACTTCGGACGGCGGCGGGCCATCGTCTCGCTCGGGCCGCTCCTGATGGCCTACCCCTATCCTGCGAAAGACGACAACGCCGTTGACGGCGACCCGGCCGAGCCGGTGCTGGACGTGGCGTCCGTCGCCGGGGCGGCGGTCGTGCGTTCGCCGATGCCCGCAGTCTGGGACTGGCCGCTCGACGCGCCTGTGAAGGTCGTCGCGAAGGACGCCGCCGGGCGCGACCTCACCCTCGTCCCCTACGGCTGCACCAAGCTGCGCGTTTCCATGTTCCCCATCGAGGCGGAGTCTGTCAAATGATGGACAACATGACCAATAGCCGCCATGCGGGCGATAACTGCCGGAGCGCGGACGGCCCGTCCGCCCATGCGGCGAATGCGGGCGAGCCGCCCGCGCTCCGGCACGATACGCCCCGGCAAGCACCAGTCTGGCATTCGCGCGGCTATCTCCCTCATGTCGAGAATATGGCAATCCAGTTCATCACCTACCGTCTCTTCGATTCCGTTCCTGACTCCGTGGTGGACGGGTGGAGACGAGAGCTCGCCATTGTCGACGGGACCGACACGAATGCACCCGAATGCCAGGAACTCCGCCGACGCGTCGAGCGGTATGCCGATGCGGGACATGGCTCTTGCTTTTTGCGGGATTCCCGCATCGCATCCATCGTGCAGGACAATCTCCTCCACTTCGACGGCGAACGCTACAGGCTTCTCGCCTGGTGCATTATGCCCAACCATGTACACGTCCTCATCGAGGTATTCGGCGGATGGACCGTAAGTCGTATCGTGCAGGGCTGGCGCTCGTTCACAGCTCATGCATTGAATAGTGTTTTAGGACGAACAGGGCGCTTCTGGCAGCCGGAATACTTTGACCGGTATATCCGCAACGAACGCCACTTTCACGATACTGTAGCCTATATCGACGCCAATCCCGGCAAGGCAGGTCTCGTCGATTGGCCCTGGCGGAGTGCATCGTGCCGGAGCGCGGACGGCCCGTCCGCCCCTGCGCACAATGCGGGCGAGCCGCCCGCGCTCCGGCATAATGCGAAGGAAGGTAACAAATGAGACGCAACCTCGTGCTTTTCCTCGTTCTTTTCGCTTTTGCGAATGCCTCCGCACAGTCGCTTGAGGCGGGGTTCCGCGACCCGCCGGCGTCGGCGAGGCCGCACACGTGGTACCACCTGATGAACGGCAACGTCACGCGGGCGGGCATCACACGCGACTTCGAGGCGCTGGCCACGGCGGGAATCGGCGGCGCGACGCTCATCGACGTCGCGTCCGGCATCCCGGCGGGCGACCTGGCCTTCAACTCCGAGGACTGGTTCGGCCTCGTCGAGCATGCCGCCTCAGAGGCGCGCCGCCTCGGCCTTGAACTCTGCCTCGAGAACTGCTCCGGGTGGTCGGCGGCAGGCGGCCCCTGGGTCACACCCGACCTCGCGATGAAGTCGCTGGTCTGGACGGAAACGAGAGCCACCGGCCCGGCGCGGTTTTCGGGCGTCCTGCCCCGCACGTCGCAGGACAACGGCTTCTACCGCGACATCGCCGTCCTCGCCTTCCCAACCCCCGCCGCCGAACTCGCCGGCAACCCGCTCCGCATCGCCGACCACGCCAAGAAGATCTTCGCCGACCGCGACAAGAACGACTTCCGCTTCGACAACCTCGCGGCAACCCCGGAGGCCGCCCCGGGCCAGGCCATCGACGGCGCCTCCCTCGTCGATCTCTCGTCCGCGATGGCGTCAGACGGCAGTCTGGACTGGCAGATGCCGGGTGGCGACTGGACAATTCTGCGGTTCGGCTACATCTGCAACGGCGTCTGCAACCATCCCGCCACGGCGCAGGGCGTCGGCCTGGAAATCGACAAGCTCTCGGCGGCCGCGGCGGAGGCGCACTTCGACCGCTACATGGCGCGAATCTGCGACCGGCTCGGCCCCCTTGCGGGCAATGTCACCTCCGGCCTCAACGCCGTCCTGATCGACAGCCACGAGGTCGGCTGCCAGAACTGGACGGACGGTTTCGAGGCGGCCTTCGGGGAAACCGCCGGCTACCCGCTGCGCCCCTGGATGCCGGTGCTGGCGGGGCGTGTCGTCGGGGACACCGGGTCTTCGGAGCGGTTCCTCGAGGACTTCCGCCGCGTGATTGCCGACCTCTTCGCGAAGAACTACGCGGGGCGCTACGCGGAGAAGTGCCACGCGCGCGGACTTCAGCTTCAGATCGAACCCTACGGCAACTGCCCTTCGGACGACCTCCAATACGGCGCCGCCGCCGACGTGCCCATGGCCGAGTTCTGGTCGCGGGCCGCGCTTGGCGACCATTCCACCGACACGCGGAACTCGCGCCTGGCGGCGCATCTCGCGCATGTCTGGGGGCGGCGCATCGCGGCGGCCGAGGCTTTCACCGGCGACCCAGCCGTCGGCAGCCGCTGGCTCACCACGCCGTTCACCATCAAGGCGCAGGGCGACCGCGCCTACGCCAACGGCATCAACCGTGTCATATACCACCGCTTCGTTCACCAGCCATGGACCAACCCCGACAGGCTTCCCGGCATGACGATGGGCAAATACGGCATGCACTTCGACCGGACGCAGACCTGGTGGCCGCTCGTCGGCCCGTGGCTGCGCTACCAGGCGCGCTGCCAGTGGCTGCTGCAGGAGGGGACCTTCTGCGCCGATGTTCTCTTCTACGGCGGCGAAGAGGCTCCCAACGGCGTCGGCTACGACTCGCAGCCCCTCGCGGGCCACGGATGGGACATCTGCGCGACCGAGGCGCTGGAAAGGCTGGATGTGCGCGATGGCCGGATCGTGGCGCCAGGCGGCGTCTCGTATGCGCTCCTCGCGCTGCCGTCCCGCGAGTTCGCGAGCGCCCGCGTCCTGCGGGCGGTTGAGCGGCTTCTCGACGCCGGTGCGCATGTCTGTTGCGAGCAACGCCCGACCCGCGCCTATGGCGCGCCGGGGCAGTCGGGCGAGGACGACACAGTCCGCGCCGACGTGGCGCGCATCTGGGCCAATGGCGTGATGGAATGCGCGCCGGCGGCGGCGCTCCAGCGCCTCGGCATCGAACGGGACTTCCGCGTGCCGGAGGCCGTGGAGCGGGCCGGCGCGTCCTTCATCCACCGCCGCGACGGTTCGGCCGACTGGTATTTCGTCGCGCTCAACAACGAGGAGACAATCGAGTTCGAGGCGTCCTTCCGCGAAACGGGGCGCGTCCCCGAAATCTGGAACGCCGAGACCGGCGAAATCGCCGAAGCCGCCCTGTGGCGCGTCGAAAGCGGCCGGACGACCGTCGCGCTGTCGCTCCCGCCAAGCGGCTCCGTGTTCGTGGTCTTCAGGACGAGCGCCTCTAGCCCTTCTAGCAGTTCTAGCCCCTCTAGCAGTTCTAGCCCCTCTAGCTCTTCTAGCCCCTCTAGCGCCACCCTTGTCTCCGGCCCGTGGCAGGTCACGTTCCCCGTCGCCTGGTATTCCGGCGGCGCGGCCGTCAAGACGCGGGACTGGCCGGCGCTCCAAGACTGGACGTCCGACGACGACCCCGACATCCGCTACTTTTCCGGGACGGCTACTTATGAGACGAGCTTTGAATTGAAAATGGAAAATGGAAAATTGCCGGGGCAGGTGATGCTCGATCTTGGCGATGTCAGGAATTTCGCTGAGGTGACGGTCAACGGGAAAACCTTCCCCGTTCTTTGGCGGCCGCCCTACCGAGTGGACATCACGGATGCGTTGCCGCAAGCGGAGGACGCCGCCAACGAGTTTTCCATTCTCAATTTTCAATTATCCATTCGCGTCACCAACCTCTGGCCCAACCGCCTGATCGGCGATGACTTCATGGAGGATGACTGCAACTGGCGTTCAGGGACCAACGGCGATCGCAGGGACGGACTGTGGTCGATTCCAGACTGGGTGAAGCGCGGCGAGCCTTCTCCGACTGGGCGCCACACCTTCACGACGTGGCGGCACTGGACGAAAGACGACGCGCCGCTGCCGTCGGGGCTGCTCGGCCCCGTGACCGTTTCCGTGCCCGGGGACGGATCGGCGGGCGGCAGCTCCACGCCCCTGGGGGAAAACGAATACGAGGTCCATGTCCCGCTCGGCGTGACGCGGCTCGTCGGCGCGGCCCTGGTCGCCGACATCGGGGCGAAGAACCTCGTGAAGACGGGGCGCGGGAAGCTCGTCAGCGCGAACGTGATGTCGAACTACACGGGCACCATCACAATCCGCGAGGGCGCGCTGGAGATCCACGAGACGAGCGACCTCGGCACGTCGGCGGGCGGCACAGTCGTCGAGGACGGCGGGACGCTCGTGGTGGCCATGTTTTCGTCCAACGTGTCGCCCGACGAGGCGATCACCATCGCGGGCGCGGGCGACCCCGCCTACGGCGCGGCGGTCTGGCAGGCGGACAGGTCCAACGACCAGTTCAAGTTCTTCAAGGATCTCCGGCTCTCCGGCGACGCGACGATCTACTCGGGGACGCGCCTCGGCGTGAACTGGGGTTCGCTCGCGATGAACGGCCACACGCTCACCGTCCGGGGCGCCAACTTCATGCTGCGGGCCATCCTCAACCTTGCGACGCCCGGCGACATCGTTTCCGAAGTCTCTGGGTTCGCGTTCGACGGGAACGGGAGATACAACGACATCGGCGACGCCGCGAGGACTTTCACCGTTCGGAACGGCAGCACCGTCAATCTCACGAACGCCACCCAGACGCCGCGGTGGACGCTCGTCGTCGAGGAGGGCGGCAGGGTGATTTCCAATTCTTCGGCCGCGCGCGCCTGGGGCGGCGACGTGGTGTGGAACGCGACGACGGCCGACGGCGCCGCGGGCCTCCTTGACTTTCCGGGGGAAGTGACCGGCACGGGCATCATCAAGGCCTCCAGCGGGACGCTGACCTTCGCGAATCCGCTCGGCGAGCACCTCCGCCTCGAACTCTCCGGCACGGCCCGCGTCGTCCTGCCGCCGCCAAGCGGCATCTACGGTCGCGGCGGCCTGATGATCGCGCGGCTCAACAAGGCGGGGGGCTTCAACGATTTCCGCGACGGTAAGGTGACGGAATGGAGGCGCTGCCCCGAAGGGCCGGGGCCGCTGCTCGACAAGCGCTACTGGAAGAAGGGCTACTGGGGCGAAAGCCCCGAGGACGAGACCATTGGCGGCGGCTGGACGCTTGGCGCGAAGGGCTACATCTGGAACCGCGACCCCACGAACGTCTCCTTCCACGTCTCCGCCAGATGCCTCTACAAGAGCTATGTCCGCTTCGGCGAGAGCAACGCCGCCGCCTGGTTCATCGCGCGGAACAACAACATCGACCAGGACGACGAAGTGGCGATTCCGGCCCAGTCGTGCCTGGCGTTCTTCGCCGTGGTCGAGGGGGCCGGGAACGGCGATCCGGGGCCATACAACCCCAACACGACCTTGAGGTTTTCAGATGGCCGGGAGCTGCGCGACGAGGGCGACGGCTACCTGTTCACCATCGACAACAGGACCAGGGCCGAATACGAGGCCGAACTGGCGAGAAAGACAGTCCTCTTCGTAATGTAGGGCAAGACATGGAAAACGATTGGGAAAACCCCGCCGTCAACTCGATCAACCGCCTCCCGGCGCGGGCGTTCGCGCCGCCGCTCGCATCGGCTGAGGCGGCGCTCACCGACGCGCTGGAGCCGGAGACGCCGTGGGTGCGGTCGCTCAATGGCGACTGGAAGTTCCACTGGTGCGGCGAGCCGGCGCAGCGGCCGGCCGGTTTCTTCAACACGGACTTCGACGACTCGCGCTGGGCGCAAATCGACGTCCCCTCCTGCGTGGAGATGCGCGGCTACGGGCGACCAATCTACACGAACGTCAACTACCCCCACGCCTGGAAGGAGCCGCTTGTCCGCGACCGCTTCGACCATGATGTCGTGTTTAACCCCGTCTCAAGCTACCGGCGGCGCTTCACCGTGCCCGAGTCGTGGCGCGGGCGGCGCACGATCCTACGCTTCGACGGCGTGGCGTC
Source organism: Kiritimatiellia bacterium (assembly GCA_017962605.1). GTDB lineage: Bacteria > Verrucomicrobiota > Kiritimatiellia > RFP12 > JAAYLN01 > RGIG5952. Next base: position 57,912 of record JAGCUY010000179.1, read on the forward strand.
CGCCTACTACGTCTGGGTGAATGGCAGGCGCGTCGGATACGCCGAGGATTCGCGCCTCCCGTCGGAGTTCGACATCACGGAGTATCTGATTTACAGCCACAAAGAACACAAAGGACACAGAGAATTGGGCAACGACAAATCCAAAACGTCTTTGTGCCCTTTGTGTTCTTTGTGGCAAAATGAAGACAACCTTCTCTGCGTCGAGGTCTATCGCTGGTGCGATGGCAGCTACTTTGAAGACCAGGACATGTTCCGCTTCTCGGGCATCTTCCGCGACGTGTCGCTCGTCTCGGAACCTGTGAACGCCATCCGCGACTTCAGCGTCCGCACCATTCCTCTTGACGACTCATTCCGCGACTGGCGTCTTGAAGTGAACGCCGAATCGCCGCTGCCAGTCAAGGCAACGCTCTACGACGCCGACGGACGCGCCGTGGGCGCGTCCCTACCAGCTACGTCCCTCTCGATCACAGTTCCCAACGCGGCGACTTGGAGCGCCGAAAAGCCGAATATCTACACGCTTGTCCTTGAAAACGGCGAGGACGTCCGAGCCTGCCGCGTCGGCTTCCGCGACATCCGCATCGTGGACGGCGTCGTGCTGGTGAACGGGATGAAGGTCAAGTTCCATGGCGTGAACCGGCATGAGGCCAACCCCGAAAACGGCTGGGCAATATCGCTGGCCGACATGGAGTCCGACATAGCGCTCATGAAGCGCCACAACATCGACACCGTCCGCACGAGCCACTATCCCGACCACCGCCTCTGGTATGACCTCTGCGACCGCCTGGGCATCTACCTCATGGCTGAGGCGAACGTGGAGGGCCACGAGCCGGGCTACTGCGAAAACGCGCTTGGCGCGAAGCCGATGTGGGAGCACACCATCGTCGAACGCAACGAGCGCAACGTCCTAAATTGGCGCAACCACGCCTCGGTGCTCTTCTGGTCGCTCGGCAACGAGACGGGGACCGGCCGCGGATTTGAGGAGGCTGCACGGCGGGTGCGCGCCCTTGACGGCACACGGCTCCTGCATTGGGAGCGAGGCAATTCCATAGCCGACATCGACGGGCGGATGTACATGTTGCCGGAGTGGCTTGAAATGCGCGGACGCATGGGCGACGGCCTTCTTGAAAACGACCTTGCCATCACCAACGAAGGCGACCGCACCCAGCACAAGGGCAAGCCCTTCTTCTTCACCGAATACGCCCACGCCATGGGCAACGCCGTCGGGAACTTCCAGGAATACTGGGATGCTTTTTATGCGCACGACTCCCTCGCCGGCGGCTGCATCTGGGACTGGGTTGACCAGGCCGTGTGGAAGACTACCGACCGCCTCGGCCCCGATGGCCGGCCCATCCGCCACCTCGCGTACGGCGGCGATTTCGACGACCATCCCAACGACGGCCCCTTCTGCTGCAACGGCCTTGTCGGCCCGTTCCGCGAAGTCACGCCGAAGCTGCTGGAAGTTGCCCATGTCCATAGGGGACTTGTTGTTTCAGGGGGTTCTGGGGACTTGTCCCCCGTCCTTTCCCTCTCCCTCTGGAACCGCTTCTCCTTCACCTTCGCCGACGAGTTCGACTGCCGCTGGGAACTGCTTGAGGACGGCGTCGCCGTGCGCTCCGGCTCTGCCGAGGTGCCGCATCTCCCGCCCCTTTCGCGAGGGGAGCTGCGCATCCCGCTGGACGCGGTGGCGCTGACGGCGGGCAGGGAATACTTCATCAATGTCGCATTCTCTACAAAGGCGGCCATGCCTTGGGCCCCGGCCGGATGGGTCGTCGCCCGCGACCAGGTCGCCCTGGGCCATTCTCACGCAGAGAACGCAAAGAACGCAAAGTTCACCTCCGTATCTCCGCGCCTCCGTGCCTCCGTGATAAATCCCCTCACCATCCGCCGTGGCGACACCGTCGCCGAGTTCTCCATGGCGACCGGCACGCTCTCGCGCCTTGAAATGAACGGCGCGACCATCCTTGAAGATGCGGCGGGAATTGTGGCGGGGCCGCGCCTCACCTGCATGAGGGCGCTTACCGATAACGACGTCTGGATGCGCCGCAATGATCGCGAAGGCGATTTCAACATATACTACACAGGCCTCACGCAGCTCTCCAACCACGAGCCGTTTATCGAGATCGTCGACGGTGAAGTCCGTTGCTCCGTCATTGTCCACGGGGCGAAGACTGGTGGGTGGCGCCATGAATCGCGCTGGCGCTTTGCGGCCAACGGCGCAATCGAGGTCGAGGAGCGCGTCGAGCCCTTCGGCAAGATGCCCTTCCTGCCGCGTCTCGGCACGAGCTGGCGGCTCTCCCCGGCTTTGGAACGTCTCCGCTGGTATGGGCGAGGGCCCTTTGAGAACTACATCGACCGCAAGACCGCCGCCTTCGTGGGGCGCTGGGAATCGACCGTCACCGGGCAATACGTCGAGTACGAGCGCCCGCAGGACTGCGGCTACAAGAGCGATGTGAGGTGGGTGGAGCTTACCGACGACGCCGGGCGCGGCGTCCGCTTCTCCGCCGACCGGCCGCTTTTCTTCCAGGCCCTCCACCATACATGGGAGGACCTTGAGTTCGCGCGGCATCGCGGCGGCCAGGAGCGCATCTTCAATATGCCGGTTCCGCGTCCCGAGGTATTCCTAAACCTCGACATAGGGCAGTGCGGCCTTGGCGGCGCGTCGTGCGGACCTCGCCCAATGGAAAAATACCTTTTGCCGGCGCGTCCTGAAAAATGGACGCTGCGGCTGGAGCCTTTGACATGACACATCCCGAAACGACAGGTCGCGTTATCAGCGGCCACCCGGTCTTTCCGGTGGAGATAACCAGGAACAAGGCGGGCCACACGCTCGTTGATTTTGGACGCCACTTCTTCGGCTGGATCGAAGTGGAGGCCCCGATGCCCGGCCCCTTCAAGTTCGTCTGGGGCGAACTCCTGGACGCCGACGGTTCCGTGCAGACGGCCTCCTTCTTCACCAAGGAGCAGGGGCGAATCCGGTGCGCGCTTTCCAATGGGGAGTTCAAGGGCGGCGGTTGGGAGCGGATCCCATACCAGGAAAACGAAACGAGCGTGTTCAACGCGAATCCTGTCGGGCACTTCGGAACCATCATGCCCTTCCGTTGGCTTGAGGTTGTTGAGTCCCCCTTTGAGATCACGAAGTCCAATGTGCGGCAGGTGCCGATTCACTACCCCTACGACATGGACGAGGAGCGCTTCGACTGCGATTCTCCGGATCTCGTGCGCGTCCACGACTTCTGCAAGCATTCGATTCTTGCGACGACCTTCATGGGGATGTTCGTTGACGGCGACAGGGAGCGACTCCCCTACGAGGCCGACGCCTTCATCACGCAGATGGGGACGCACGCGATAACTTCCGACAGGACGCTCATCCGCGCTTCAATCGAGCATCTTTCCGGCCATGCGACATGGCCTACGGAATGGAAGCAGTTCTTCATCTCGATGATCTATGACGACTGGATGCATTCCGGTGACCTGGGGTTCGTCAGGAAGTTCTACACCATGCTGAAGAACTGCAAGAGCTGGCGCCACCTCAGGCGTGGCGACGGCCTTCTTGTGACACGCGGTGAGTCGGTGCGCCCGAGTCCGGACGGGGCCATGCCGAGAGACATCGTCGATTGGGCGATGTGCTACCGCGACGGTTTCGAGATGCGTGACGTGAACACCGTCGTGAACGCGCTTCACATAAGAAACCTGCGCGAACTGTCCGCGATGGCGTCGGCCATTGGCCGGAACGACGACGCGGCGATATTCGCGGCGGAATTGGAGCGGACGCTCGCCGCATTCAATGAAACGCTCTGGGACGCCGGGCGCGGACGCTACCGCGACGGGGAGGGGACGGATCACGCGACCGTGCAGGGCAACGCCATGGCGCTCGCCTGCGGCGCCGTTCCGCCGGAGCGGGTCCGGTCCGTCGCGGCATACGTGGCCGCCAAGGGCCTAAGCTGCAGCACCTACATGGCGCAGTTCGTCCTGGATGCCCTCTTCGCGGCCGACCGCGACTGCGACGCCCTTGCGCTCATGACCTCGCGGGACCACCGCAGCTGGCTTGGCATGATGGAGCTGGGCGCGACAATCACCATGGAATTCTGGGATCTCACGCTTGAGGAGAAGGGGCGCATCCCAGACATGAACCACTCCTGGTCCACCGCGCCGCTCAACGCGATCAGTCGCCACGTCTTTGGCGTAGCGCCCGCTAAACCGGGGTTTGAGGAAATCTCGGTGCGTCCTCATCCCGGCGACCTTGCACGGCTCTCCGGCGTGGTGCCGACCCCGCGCGGCAAGTTGCGCCTTGCGATGGGGCGGCGCGGCGGCGTCTGGCGCGTTTCCCTCGACACGCCGGCGCCAACTGTATTCGCGCTGTGCGGTGAGAAGAGGAGCCTTCCCGCCGGAACTCATGAATTTGAAATTCGCGCCTAGAAAGGCCAAATGCCATTTGAAAGCAACGAAACAACCCGAGACTGAAGCATGAATTTTGCCACAATTGGAACTGTCAGAGCCGCACTTGTTGTCGCCACCATCATGGGAGGAGTAAACGCCATTGGCGTCGAAGCAAGGACACTTGAATCGGATGCGCTTGAGGTGCGTGTCGCGGACGACGGCGGCATTGCCTTCGTTCGCGACAAGCGATCGGGAAGAGTGTGGGGGGAGGATGTGGCGGAGGGGTCGCCGCGCCCTGGGGGAAAATCCACTCTCACCTTCGTCACCGCCGATGCGCAGGCCCGCTACCGCCTCGACGGCGCGGAGCTGCTTGTTGAAGCGGCGTTTGAAACCCTCCCCAACGAAGGCCATGTTTTCCCGCAGATGCCTGCGTTCGGTGCCGACGACGCCTTCGTGATTCCTTTCAGCGAGGGATTCCGCATTCCGGTCGTGGAATGCGACCTCATGAAGGACGGTGAAATCCAGGTTTGGCGTGGCGGACTGTCAATGCCGCTGTTTGGCGTCGTGGATGAGCGTGACGAATGCGGATGGATGGCTATTCTCGAAACGCCGGAGGATGCCGTGCTGAAGTGCGTTGGGGCGGATGGCCATCTGGCTTCGGTTTCCCCGATGTGGAAGCAGGAATGTGGCAAGGCGGGCTATCCGCGCCGGGTGCGGTTCGTGTTTTTCGACAAGGGAGGATATGTGGCAATGGCCAAGCGCTACCGCGCCTACGCCGCCGAACAGGGCCTCGTCAAGACCTTCCGCGAAAAGGCTAAGGAAAGGCCGCTCGTCGAGCGCCTTCCCGGCGCCGCCAACGTCTGGTATTTTCCAGATAAGGATGATCCGCCCCATGCCGCTGTCGCTACAGAAATGCGCGAAGCCGGAATTGACCGATTCCTTTGGAGTTCGTGGGCGCCTAAAGAGGATGTTGAAAAGATCGCTGCCATGCCAGATGCCCTTATAGGCCGCTATGACGTATGCCGCGACGTTTACTATCCTGAACTTCTCGATGCCCTCGGCCGCGACAACCCGCCGATAAGCGAGATTTGCAACAACACCTCCGCATGGCCAGACGACATCGCGTGGGATCGGCCCGACTCCAACGCCTGGCGGCGCGCCTGGGGCTTGACCGGCAAGGACGGGAAAAAGCACTACTGCGCCGCGCAGTGCGACATCCCAGCCATCGCGCGGCTGGAGCGCCTCGCTGGTGAGGAACTCTCGCGCATTCCTTTCACTGCGCGGTTCATCGACGTCGTTTCCGCCATAGGCTGGGAGGAGTGCTACAACCCGGCCCACCCGATGACGCGGCGCGTCAGCCGCCAGGCCAAGACGAACCTTCTCAAGATGCTGTGCGAGAAATTCTCAATTGTGGTAGGAGGAGAGCAGGGCATGGACGCATTCGTCCCCGTCTGCGACTACTTCGAGGGGATGATGTCGCCCACCTGCGCACGCATGCCGCACGGCCGTCCAGGCTACTGGCGGCGCGAGCGCTTCCGCGACGACGGAACCATTCCTGCGGCCCTTTCGACGAACGAATGGGACCGCGTCGTGCGCTACGCCCTCAACGAGAAATACCGCATTCCCCTTTTTGAATTGGTGTATCACGACTGCGTGGCCTCGCACTGGTACTGGTATGACTACTCGAACTCCCCCGTCTATTACTGGTGGAAGCGCGACCTTTTCAACGCCCTCTACGGCACCGCGCCAATGTATATCTTCGACTACCGCCAGTGGCGTGAGCGCAAGGAGGAGTTCGTGGAAAGCTGGAAGCGCGTGGGCGGCATCGCCCGCGAAGCCGGTTTTTCCGAGATGACTAGCCACCGTGCCCTTACCGAAGACCGCTCCGTCCAAGAGACTTGCTTCGCCAACGGCCTGTCCGTGACGGTCGATTTCAGGCGCAGGACGGTCGAGGTTTCGCGCCGCGAAGATACCGGAAGCCTCACCGCGAACCTCGTTGGCGCACAGATTACGAGTTGGCGTCCTGCGGCTCTTGATGGCGGCGAGGTCCTCTTCATGGCCCAGGACAGGCCGTGGGGTGACGAGGTCCATGGTGGCATCCCCATCTGCTGGCCTTGGCTCGGTGGCCGCAAGGGCTATCCTTCGCATGGCATCGTGCGATTCATCCCCTGGCGGCTGGCTACGCCGGCAAGGGGTGGCGCATTGGCCTTTGAGACCTGGACCACCTCCCAGACGAAGGCATGGTGGCCATACGACTTCCACCTGCGCGCGGAAATGTCAATGTCCTCGCCCGACAGCCTGAAAGTCGCTATCACGGAAACCAACACCGGCAGTGCGCCATTCGACTCCGCCTTTGGCTTCCACACCTATTTCTCCGTTTCGGATGCGCAAGGGGCCACGCTTGACGGCAAGCCCGTCCCTCCGCCCGACGGCTCGACCTTGAAGTTCGCTGCAGACGGCAAGGAGCATGTCCTGGGCGACCCGGCTCGCGACCGTGAATACGCCATCACCTGTGCCGATGCCGACAAATGGTATTTGTGGAACGCAGGCGCAAAAGCCACCTATGTCGCTCCCGGCGAATGGCGTCATTTCTTCTGCCTGGAGCCGCTGCTCAGCGTCCTTACGCCCCTCGCTCCCGGCGAGTCCCGCACCTATCGTGCGACCTTCCGGGTGCATGGAGGGATTCGGAAAAAGGCCGATTGAGTTGCCTTCCTGTCTAATGAGGGCGTTGTTGCCTGTCCTGTGTGCTATAATAATTCATAGACAAAGGGGGCGACATCCGCCTCCATATAAACATTAGGAAGGAATAACCATGGATATCATGTCTCTCGCGAATGAAGCGCTGGTCAGCTACATCAAGAGCAAGGTGACTGGCATCAACCTTGGCGGCATTGACATCGCCAAACTCATCAACGTTTCAGAAATGGCCCCCGCCGCGAAGGAATGCTGGGAAAAGCTTTCCTCCGACAACCAGGGCAAGCTGGTGAACGCCGTGGCGGCCCTCTGCAAGGGCCAGCAGGCGGCCTCGCTTCTCGGCAGCCTCGGCGGCGCCCTGGGTGCTTTCAAGAAAGCTTAGGCGCTAGAACCAAAGCCAAATGAAGAGAACATCCCTCGACGGCGAATGGCGGCTGGAATATTTCCCGCAGCCGGCGAATGGCGCAATCAGGTCGCTGCCCCTTGGCGTTGCCACGGAATGTGTAGCGGCGCAGGTGCCGGGCAACTGCGAGCTCGACCTTTGCCGCGCCGGCTTGCTGCCGGAGGCGGAGCGCGGGCTGAACGTCATGGAGTGGCGCCGCTACGAGGGCCACCAGTGGCTCTACAGCCGCGAGTTCGAGGCTCCTGAAGTCCCGCAGGACGGCTCCCGCGCTACCCTGCTTTTCGAGGGCATCGACACTCTTGCCGACATCTTCCTCAACGGCGAGAAGATCGGCGAGACGGCCAACATGCTTGTTGAGCACCGCTTCGACGTCACGCGCCGTCTCCGCGCCGGGACGAACACGCTCCAGGTGCTGATCAGGAGCGCATTTCTAGAGCAGCAGTCACACAGCGTGGGATTCCTCTCTCACCGCATGGGCTGGGCCGAGGGCGCAACGCTGCGCAAGGCCGCGCACATGGGGGGATGGGACATCTTCCCGCGCCTCTATGTTTCGGGACTTTGGCGAAGCGTTTCTATCGAGGTCGAGGACCCGGTGCGCCTGGGCGACGTCTTTTGGGCGACGGGCGACTATTCGCGCGGCGACGACGGCGAAAACCGATGCCGCGCCATGGTGCAGTTCCGCGTCGAGGGGCCGGCGCCGCTCTTCTGGGAGGACGCTAAGGTCCGCCTGACTGCGGAACGCGGAGGCAAAACGGTCATTTCCGCCGTGCGCAACCTCAACACCTCCGGCAACCGCGTCACGCTCGACGCGCGCGGCTTCGACCTCTGGTGGCCGGCCGGCAGCGGTGAGCATCCCCTCTACGATGCGCGGATCGAAGTTCTCTCGTCCTCTGGCGAGGTGCTTGCGACCGACTTGCGGCGGATTGGCTTCAGGACCGTCCAGCTGCTACTGCGCGACCGCCGCGGCGACAAGGATTCCGGCTCATTCCTCTTCAAGGTGAACGGCGAGCCAATCTACATGCGCGGGACCAACTGGGTGCCGACCGACGCCATCCCTTCGCGCCAGGCGGCGCGCATCCTCCCTACGCTCGCGCTGGTGGAGGAGTGCCGCTGCAACATGGTCCGCTGCTGGGGCGGCGGCGTTTACGAGCCGGACTTCTTCTACGATTGGTGCGACGAGCACGGCGTGCTTGTATGGCAGGACTTCATGACGGGCTGCCTCCTGCCGCCTCAGGACGACGCCTACGCCGCCGCGACTGCGTCTGAGACCAAGGCCGTGGCGCTGCGTCTCCGCAACCACCCGTGCCTCGCGCTCTGGGCCGGGAACAATGAGAACGACCATTCCATATTTTGGAGCCGGATGGCGGGGCTTGAATCCCCCGACCCGAACTCCGACCGCACGAGCCGCGACACCATACCGCAGGTGCTGCGCGACTTCGACCCGACGCGGCCATACCTGCCTTCTAGCCCCTACGTCTCGCCGGAGGTCTTCGCCGGACTGGCCGAGTCGCCGGAGGATCACCTCTGGGGCGCACGCAATTGGTACAAGGAGCCCTTCTACGTCGATTCCCCGGTGTGGTTCGCCAGCGAGACCGGATGGCACGGCGCCCCCAACCGCAGCTCAATCGAGCAGATGATGACGAAGGAGGGGGTGTATCCGTGGAAGCGGGATAATGTGGAAATGTGGAAATGTGAAAACAGCCAACAGCCAACAGCCAATGAGGTGGATACAGCATCGTCGTTTTATTGGAATGACGAATGGCGGCTGAAGGCGTCGTGCCCATTCCTCGACCCGGATATCCTGTGGAATCGAAACGACATCATGATCCGCCAGGCCAGAAACCTCTTCGGCGAGGTTTGCCGCGATCTTGACGGCTTCGTCTTCCAGAGCCAGACATTCCAGGCGGAGGCGCTGAAGACGATGATCGAGGTCTTCCGCGTCCGCAAGTTCACGCGCACCGGCGGCCTCCTCTGGTGGAACGTCTGCGACGGCTGGCCGCAAATCTCGGACGCCGTCGTCGATTGGTTCGGTGGACGCAAGGCGGCCTTCGGCGCCGTCCGCGACGCGCAGCGCGAAGTCCTGGCCATCCTTCTCGACGACGGCGCGGCCTTCGCCGTGAACGATCGCCTGCGGCCGGTGTCGGTCAAGGCCGTCTTCAGCGACAGGGCCTCCGGCAAAGTCCTCCTCGAAGGCGAGTGGCGCGTGCCTGCGAATGGCGTCCTGGCGCTCGGTCAAGTCGCCTTTGAAGGGCAGGGAGTCGTGGACATCGTCTATTCCGTCGATGATGGCGGGAAGGAGCGCAACTACACTCTGATGGGCCAGGCCCCCTTCCGCTGGGAGGATATGCGGGAACTGCTCCCGCCGCGCGTCGTCTCAGGAACCGTAATCAAGGGCCATGGCGTGGCATCGGGAAGGGCAGGGGACAAGCGCTTCCCCGGCGGGACGATTGCGATGCAGATGCCCTACTTCAAGTCGCTCGGGCTCGACCTCTCCGGATTCCATCCGGGGACGATTAACGTTGATTGCGCCCCATGGTCATTCAGGCCCGGGCCGGACGCCCTGCTCTTCGAACTCGTCAAGTGGCATCCCGAAATGCCGGCCGAGACCTTCTCCTTCTCGAAGATACGGTTGATGCACAAGGGGAATGTCTATCCAGCCTACATCTACCAGCCGCACCCCGAAACCAAGGCGGAGCACTTCCAGCCCGGATGCGCCGCCGAAGTCCTCGCGCCGAAAATCAGCGGCCTCGCCTATGGCGACCCCGTCGCGATCGAGAGCGACCTCGGGCAGGTCTCGTGGAAGTGGCTGCGGACGGTTGGGGAAAAAGCCTAGATGTTTTTACGCAGCAAGGCGGCGAATTCGTCGCGCTCGGCGTCGTCGCGGTAGGGATTGGCCCCGCTGCGCCATTCCAGTGGCCCCTTGCGCCCTTTGGCGCGGGGAATAATGTGGAAGTGGATGTGCGGGACAGCCTGTCCGCCGTCGCGGTAGTTGTTCTGGATGACGTTGAAGCCGCCGAAGCCGGCCTTCATCATCGCCTCGCCGACTTTCTTCGCGCCGGCTAGCAGTTCCGCCAGTATGTCCGGTGGAGTGTCGATCAGCGCCTCGCTGTGCGCACGCTTGGATATGACGAGCGTGTGGCCCTTTTCGACGGGCGAGATGTCAAGGAAGGCGAGGATGTTCTCGTCCTCGTAGATTTTCACTGAAGGGATGTCACCCTTCGCGATTTTGCAGAATAGGCAGTCCATGGCAACATCCATAATAGCACATTCCGCGTTTTCCCGCTGGGTGTGACATGTTTTACTGCTCACTTCGTTCGCGACGAAAGGAGCGGTTTTGGCGCTCAATACGCTGAGGCGTGCTTCGCCAGCCGTGCCGGTCTGCCTTCGGCGCCCGCCTGGTGCAAGCCCTGCTTCCTCCGCGTGTTTCGCGCAGAGTTCCGTATGAATGTTAGGGCGGGGTGTCCGCAGGAGGCGGATGGCTGCGAGGCGCGGGCGCCATAGGCGAACCGGCCCGCGACGAGAGCCATCCCTGCGGATGACCCGCCCACAAGAACCGTTCCCCTCGTCGCCCGCGTAGCGGGCAGCAAAAAGGATGCTTGGGGAGGGACGCGCTTTGTCGCGTCCGCAGTGGCCCGGACGAAGCCGGGCCCTCCCTTCCAAGAACTTCCCAACCCGCCGGAGGCGGTTTCCCAATCTGATGCGCCGTGGCGAAGTCACAAGGTCTGGGTGCGGGCGCATGATGCTTGCATCAATGCGACGGCATCCGGGCCGCTGGCTCGCACAGCGAGACGGCGCACCAGTTTCCTAACTTCGGCGCGGTAGCGCC
>JAGCUY010000180.1 GCA_017962605.1 Kiritimatiellia bacterium
CATGAGTTTTCCCGGGTGTCTCCCACGCGGACAGCAGATGAGTTACCGATTCACCTGCTTTCCGTATCATACTCCGATTCGAGACAGTCTTCAAGACCCCTTGCATGTGAAAATCCTCGAGAACCACATTACCAACACGAAACCTGAATGGCCATACCCAACTCCGCAGTCTGTGCGCGAGGAAATCCTGGCAATCCTGTTAATCCTGTCAAAGAAAACACTGCGTTCTCCATGTGTGTCTTTTGCATGTCCGAATTTAGTGTCAATTCGTGGGGTTTTCGTGTCCAGCAAGGCATGGCCACGAAGTGGCGCGGCAAAGGCACGGCATTGCGCGGGGGCTTGCCCACTGGCGCAAGGACGGGCTTGCCGCACGGTGGCTCAGCCGCCCCTGCCGAAGCTGGCTTTCGTGTTCCGGCGCGGAGCGCCCAACCCGTATGAGAAGCCAAGATTCTAAAATTTTAATTTCCTGAAGAAAAGTGGGGGATAAGTCTCTTCCATCTTTGGCTCTTGCCGGAATGGACGACTTGCGGTAGAATCGTTGCAAGAAGAAACCAGTTCCCTTCGTTGAATAATGACCGAGCATTCGAAATGATCATCACCGACTACTTTCGCCCAAACCGCGACCTCACCTGGGACTACGCCCTCCAGTGCGGCGTGACGCATGGCGTCGTGCGCCTCCCCGAAACTCCCGACTTCGACCCCGCCAACCGTTCGCACTGGCGCACCGTTGTAGAGAGGTTCCGCGCCGCCGGCATCCGCCCGCTAGTCGTTGAGCCGCTTCCCAACGCCCTCCATGACCATATCAAGCTCGGCGACGCCCGGCGCGACGAGTGCATTGAGAAGGCGCTTGCGATGTTCCCGATCATGGAGGAGTTCGGCTTCACGACCCTTTGCGCCAACTTCATGGCCGCAATCGGCTGGACGCGCACAAGTCAGGACCTTCCGGACCGCGGCGGCGCACTTGTCACAGGATTCGACGAGAGCTCTTTCCGCGCACCGCCTGGAACGCCGGCGATTGGCGAGGATAAACTTTGGGACAACCTCGCCATATTCCTCCGCGCCGCAGTGCCTGTCGCCGAGAGGCATGGCATCCGCATCGCCATTCATCCCGACGATCCGCCGCTGCCGCGCCTTGGGCCGGTCGCCCGCATTCTGCGCAGCGCCGCCGCCTTTGAGCGCGCATGGTCGCTGGCACCATCGCCATGCCTTGGCGCTACTTTCTGCCAAGCCACATTCGCCATGATGGGCGAGGACGTCTATTCCCTTGTCCCGCGCTGGAAGGACAAGATTTTCTTCGTCCACTTCCGCAACGCGCGAGGCACGGCCTCGTCTTTCCGCGAGACCTTCCACGACGACGGCCAGCTGGACATGGCGCGGCTCATCCGCCTCTACGAGGACAACCTGCCCGCCGATACGCCGGTGCGCGTCGATCATGTTCCGGCCATGGGCGCGGCAGACGCCCGCGACGGCTATGGCGCAACTGGCCGCCTCTTTGCCATTGGCTACTTAAAAGGATTGATCGAAGAAGGTCGGAAGGCTGAATGAGGCTGGCGCAGGAAAAGATCGCGCAGAGGCGCATCCAGAGGAAGCGCGTCCTTGTCGCCATGTGGGTTGGCGTCTTTTGGCAGGACGTCCAGGATGGCATCCAGTCTTGGGTTTCCGACAACGGGGGCAAGTGGCACCTTCACCTGGCCGCCGGCCCGCGGCGCTACGCCAAGACACTCAAGTGGATGGCCGGCGAGGGGCGCGTCGATGGCGTTATATCACTCTATCATGGCGAGGATGAACTTGAGACTTTGCGCTTCGCCGGCATTCCCATTGTAGTCATCGACGCCGACCAGACCTTCGACCTTGATGCCGCACGCGGCCGCAGGTGCCGCGTGGCAAGTGTCGTGATGGATATGGACGAACTCGGCCGCGTGGCGGTTGATCACTTCCTCGACCGCGCCACCTTCCGCTGCGGCGGGTATGTGGAGAACTATGTCGGCAACGACTGGTCGCGAAGGCGCGGCGACGCATGCCTCTCGGAATTCGAGAGGCGCGGCCTGCCGACGCACCGTTTCACCCATCATGGCAAGTCTTGCGAGCCGGGTTCCGACAAGACTCCGGACTTTGACGGCCTTGCCGACTGGCTCCGAGCCTTGGAGAAGCCGGCCGCCGTCATCGCCGCCAACGATGCGACCGCAAACGACATCGTCACGCTTTGCGCCGCAATGGACATCGCCGTTCCGCGTGAGATATCGGTGCTTGGCATGGACGACAACCCGGTAATATGCCGGCAGTGCATCCCCAACATTTCAAGCATCCACTTCGATGGTTTCCGCGCCGGGCGGCTGGCCGCAGAGGCCCTTGCCGCGCTGATCGCCGGGCGCAAGCCGCCTGCGCCAGACGCGTTGCGCTATGGCGTGGCAAGGGTTGCGCGGCGCGGCTCCTCCGCATCCACGCCCTCCGCCGGAACCCTTGTCCAGCGGGCCTTGGATTACATCGACGCCCACGCCTGCGAGGGCGCTACGCTGGCGGATGTGGTCCGCCACTGCAGTTATTCGCGTTCGCTTGTGATGAAGCGCTTCCGCGAGATGACGGGGAGAAGCGTCGAGAAGGCCATAATCGCCCGCAAGCTGGAGGAGGCGCGTCGCCTGCTGCGCGAAACGCCGCTGCCGGCTGAGGAAATCGCCCCTCTTTGCGGTTACGAAACCGCCAGCGCCCTTCGCCGCGCCTTCAAGCGCGAGCTGGGCACCACACTTTCCACCTGGCGGGAAAGCCTCTAAGCTTATACTGAGCGACTCGCCAATCTTCCACATCGTTTGCTTTTTATCCGTATCCTTTAGGACCTTTCATTTTTCTCCTTTCGGATATTGTTTGAATTGGGGCAGGGGAGTATAATGATTGCAACCTCTTAACTAAAATAAGGAGCAGAAAAATGTCATCATCCAACGAATACCTTCGCCATTCCTCCTCTGTAGCCGCAGCCGTCGCGGCGGCCATGTTCGCGGTAGCGCCCGCCATTCATGCCGATACCGTCACCCTAGCGCCCGCAGAGGGCACCACGACCAATGTCCTGGCCCTCTACACGGGTGATACGGCGGTTGAAATCAACGGTCCCGGTACGGTAAAGCTCAACAATTCCAATTCCCACACGGGCGGCACGACGCTCTCAGGCGGCACCCTTGAGATTTCCGGCGACGTCACCGCTTCTGGCCGCTCGCCTGTCGGCGCGGGCACCTTCACCATCACCGGCGGCACCTTGCGCGGCTCCGGCACCTTCGGCGGGAACATCACCGGCGAGGGCGAGTTCAACGTCGAGGCCCCCGACGGCTGGAAGTGGACAGGCAACCACTCGTTTGCCTCACCAGTGACTCTTGCCGAGGGCAGTCTCACGGTTGCAGACGGGGCAATGACGTTTTCCGATAACCTCTGGCTTGGCGTCGGCGGTTCTGACGTCTCCTTTACAATGACTGGCGGCTCCATAACGATGGGCTCGAAGAACCCGCATTTTTCCCCAAAAAAGTACGCGAAGTCCCGCTTTTCGATAACCGGCGGTTCGTTCAACGCCAACGGCAGAAACGTCCTGACAGGGTATCAGACCACGTATGCGACGAACACGTTTGACGTTTCCGGCAACGCAGTCTTCTACAATGTCGGAAACATCTACACTTACAGCGGCAGCGGCAACGTAATGGACATCAACGTCCATGACGGCGGAACGCTAGACTGTTCTGCCATCTACAATGGCAACGACACCGCCGGAACGGCGAAAACGAACTTGCGTGTGGACGGCGGCATACTGCGCTGCAACAAGAAGGGCAGTACGGCAACCTCCTATGCGCTTTGGATAGGCCAGACTTCCGCTAACGTCAAACGGCAGCTTACTTCCTTCACCATCGGCCCGAAGGGCGCGACGTTCACGACGGACAATGGTGATGCCTCCGGTGTCATGCAAATCTATTCCCCAATCACGGCGGAAGCGGCGGGGGCGGGCGAGACTGCGGCTGGCGTCACCCTTTCCGGTGGGCGCTTTGCGTATTACGTCCCCACAGCCTACGAGGGGCCAACCATCATCAAGGATGGTGCGACGCTTTATCTCTCCGCCGACGGAACGATTCCTTCTGGCTCAGCCGTAACAGTCAAGAGCGGTTCTATGCTCCGTCTGCAGGGGGCGGACAAGACGATCTCCTCGTTGACGCTCGAAGAGGGTGCGGCACTTGGTTTCGGTACGCCGTCATCCGGCGCGAACTCGGCGGTTCTTACGGTTTCCGGTTCCGTCACGCTGCCGCGCCAGGCGCAGATCGCGCTTTACACGCTTGCCACGCCCGCCGGCGTGGCAAAGGACGCCAACGGCACATACGCGGTGTTGGAGGTTCCGGCCGCTTCCGCCGCAGCGCTCCGTGCCGTCCGCTGGTCGTGCGCGACCATTGCAGACGGCAAGACGGCCACCTTCGCTGTGACGGAAAGCGGCGGGACGGCCACACTCTCCGTGACGATTGCGGATTCCGACGCGGCCACCACATCCGGCGACATCACCGTCGGCTCCGGCGAATTCGTCTCGCTCTCTTCGTCGCTCGATGTAGGTTCCCGTACCGTTACGGTTGACGGTGGCTGGCTGAAGACCAGCGCGTCACTCACGGGTACCGGGGCCGGAGGCCAGGTCATTGTCGAGAACGGCGGCCTCCTCGATGTCTGGAACTATGTTCGCTTCTCCACCGCCGCCAATGCCCACTACGACCTCTATGTGCGGAACGGCGGCATTGTCCGCGCCCAGCTTTTCAGCCCGCAAGATGCCTACAAGGCGTATGTGGACGGCGCACTTCACATTGACGGCGGAACGCTGCAGTTTGTCTTTCAGACGGGAACGAGCGATAACTACAAAAACCCGAACTTCGTGTCCACTTACATCGGCGCTGGTGGCGCCACCTTCGACCTTTCACACTGGAACGACAAGGGCCGCACGGGCTGGCTCCGCTTCGTGTGCGAAAACTTGAAATTCTACCACGATCCCAACTGCGTCGGTGCCGACGGCGGAATTACCGTCTGCGGGTCGAATGGCGACCCTATCCTCTACTACTTCAAGAGCATCGACAGTGCTTCGACAATGAACGGCGGCATTACGGTGGCCGACGGCGGCGTTGTCTCCACGGTGGGCGGCCTCAACGAGCAGACGGTGCGCATTCGCCCGGGTGGCATGTTCCGCGGATACAATGCGACGAGCACCGCGACAATTGAAAGCCTTGTCCTCGGCGAGGCGAATGCCACAAAGCCGGCGGAGATTGTCGTGTGCCGCAACTCGACCGTTCCGACAATTGTCGTCACGGACACCTTGAGCGTCTTCTCACCTGTGACGGTCAGCGTTGCGCAGGGTTGGAGCTATGACGCCGCCATCGCCTCCGGCGTCTATACGGCGCTCGTCTATCAGGCGTCGTGCAACGTAGACACTTCGCTCTTCCAGCTTCCAGCTGGCTGCGCCGGAACACTCTCCGCCAGCGAGGTGACGCTTTCGGGCGGCGACTACGACGGCTGGAAGGCGCTTGTCGTCACCATCGACAACGCCATCGTCGTCACGGGTGCGACGGAATACCCGTCGCCGAAGACGGTTTCATCCGACGCTTCCTGCGACAGCATCGTTGTCGGCGGCTCGTGGAACGGCGTTGCCGACCCGGTCTGCGAAACCTCGCTCACGGTTTCCGGAAACGTCATGGCATCGACAGGACTCTACCTCGGCTACAACCCCGCCCCCGGCGTGGACAAGGATGACTGGCACCAGGGCTTCCTTACGTTGAACGGAGGCTCGATTACGACGCCACTGCTCTACTCGATCTACCGCCCCGGCATGACCGGCAACAACGATTCCGATTGCCGCTTTGGCTGCGAGGCGACCGTGAATGGCGGCCTTCTCGATGTCGCCGGGGATGTCCGCCTTGCCTACAACCGTTCGAAAAACGGCAATAACCTGTATTCGCAACTTACGGTGAACGGCGGTCGTGTTGCAGTCGGCGGTAAGTTCTATCTGTTTTACGACGAAACGTCGGGGGCTTATTCGGCTCCTGGCTCCATCGTGTTGAACGGCGGCGAGGTGGATGTGAAGGGTCTCATCGATCTGACGCGCAACGCGCAAAAGCCTTCGGGCAATTTGGCGTACGCCGAAAAGTTCGGCGTGTGGCTCAACGGCGGTGTCCTCAAGGCCGAGAACATCATGATGACCGCCACAACGGCGACATCGCCGCAGCTCGTCTTCAACGGAGGCACGTACATGCCATACGGCGTGACGGAGGCGAACCGCACGATGCAGAACCTGAATGTTGCCTATGTCTCGACGAACGGCGCGATAATCTCCACGGAGAACCTCCCCGCTGGCGAGACCTACACGATTGCACAACCACTCCTGACCGCCCCGGCGCTCGGCGGTGCCGCCGACGGCGGCCTCACAAAGAAGGGAGCTGGAACGCTAGAGCTCACGGGCGACAACACATTCACAGGCCTCACTAAGGTCGAAGCCGGCACGCTCGTCGCCGGAAGCGCCGACGCGCTCTCCGACTCCGTCGCGGTCGCGAATGGCGCGGCGCTGGACGCCAACGGCGCAGACCTCTCCGTCGGGACAATCACCGCCAGCGGCGCCGTGAACGGCAACCTCACCATTACGAACGCCATCGTTCTTGCGGGCGAAGGCTCCATCCTCTCCGTGGATGGCAACCTGGCGCTCCAGCGAGGCGTGACCATTGACTTCGCGGCGTTTGGCGGGAATGTGCCGAGGGATTGGACGCCTGTCGCAGCTGTAAGCGGATCGCCTTCCGTCACGGACTTCATCCGCGCCCGCAACTCCGGCGACTACAACCGCTGCATGCCGATGATCGTTGATGGCGTCCTCTATGTGATGCCTACTTCGGCTGGCTTTACCATCGTGGTGAAGTAAAAATGCGATGCGCTGTATTTGATCTTGACGACACCCTCTACGACGCACGGGAGGCGTATCCTGCCTCCATGTCGGCTGCGGCGGCCCTCGCCCATGAGCGCTACGGCATTCCGGAGGACGAATTCCTGGAGGCTGCGCAGAGCGAGTACCACTGGCAGTGCTCGCTTCATCCCGATTCGCCGAGTAACCACAGCCGCGCGCCGCGTTTCCAGCGCATCCTGGAGGCGCGCGGCAAGCCGCCATGCGGTGCCTTCGCCCTCACGCGCCGCTACTGGGAGGCGTATCTGGATGCCATGAGACCACGCCCCGAGGCGGCGCCGCTGCTGCAGGCGCTGCGCGCCGCCGGCCTTCGCGTTGGCGTGGGAACCAACATGCTCTGCGCCATCCAGCTCGCAAAGCTTGAGCGCCTTGGGCTGGACGAACTTTTCGACTTCGTGGCGACGAGCGACGAGGCCGCCGCTGAAAAGCCTGCGCCTGAGTTCTTCGCGCTTGTCGTTGAAAAGGCCCGCTGCGCCCCCTGCGACATTCTCTTCTGCGGCGACAACCTGGAATGGGACGCACGCGGCGCCGCGCGCGCCGGAATGCGCGGCGTCTGGCTCCGCACTTCGCCTGACCTTCCCGCCGCAACCGACGTCGAAACCATCGATTCGCTCGCCGCAATCGAGGCGCTTGTGACGGCGGATAAGAACGGATGAAACTTCCAGTCATATTTTTCGCCATGCTCTCCATCTCCGCTGCGGCAACCTGCCCGTCCTCAGGTACTCCGGTTCCCGGAATGAGGACAATTGGACTCGTCTCAATCTCCAGCATCCTTCCCAGGGAGCAGTTCGACGCAGGAACGAATGAACTGACCAAGGCTGGATGGCGTGTAAAGGTCGCGCCAAATGTGGTCGGCCCCCAAATTGCTCCCGCCGACGAGCGGGCGCGTATCCTTGAGGAGTTCTGGCTCGACCCTGAGATCGACATGCTGCTATTCTCGCGTGGCGGCGAGGGCGCGGCCGACGTGGTGCCGCTCCTTGACTGGGAGCGGCTCCGCGCCCGTTCCGACTTGCCGGTCATCGGTTTCAGCGACGTGACAATCCTCCTGAACGCCATGCTGGCAAAGGGTGTCGGCCATCCGCTCTCCGGCCCAATGCTCTCCTACGCGACCCGCCTCACTCCGGAGGCCCGCGACTGGTTTCTCGCCGCCATTGCCGGAGCGATGTCCGAGACGATGGGGGCTGATGCCTCCTGCCATGGCATTCGCAGGGAGTTGCCGCCCATCCAATGCCGCGTCCTGCGCGGCGGGGCGGTCGAGGCCGCCATGCCCATGGGCGGCCATGTCACCCGCATGCACTGGCTATGGGAGCGGGGGCTTGCCCCATCCGCCGCCGGCCGTGTCGTATTTCTCGAATGCACGGCGCGTCATGTGGCCGCCACTGTGATCGCTGACATTGAGGCCATGCGCGATGGCGGCTTCTTCGACGGCGCCGCTGCAGTAGTCTTCGGCTCGTTCAAGCACAAGGACGCGGAACGCGAGGCGATTGAGGCCTTTCTCCCGACCTTCGCCGCGACGGTGAAATGCCCAGTATTCGCCGACTTCCCCTACGGCCACATCTTCGATATCCGCACGTTGGATTTCCGCCGCCCGCTCTCC
Organism: Kiritimatiellia bacterium; assembly: GCA_017962605.1. GTDB lineage: Bacteria > Verrucomicrobiota > Kiritimatiellia > RFP12 > JAAYLN01 > RGIG5952. Next base: position 8,541 of record JAGCUY010000180.1, read on the forward strand.
ATCTCCCCCGCCGGCCTTCTCCAATTCGCACCTTGAGGTTGGGGCTCGTTTTGCATGGGGCAAAAGGCCCGCGTAGAGAGTGATATTGACAAGGCAGCATAGGCGAAAATGCTTTTATTTTACTGCTCACTTCGTTCGCGACGAATGGAGCGGTTTTGGCGCTCACCGTGCGGAGGCGGGCTTCGCCAGCCGTGCCGGTCTGCCTTCGGCGCCCGCCTGGCGCAAGCCCTTATTCCTCCGCGCGTCTCGCACAGGTTTTCTTGAGCAAGTCATATCGGGCGGGGCTTTCGCAGAAGGTTGATGGCTGCGAGGCGCGGGCGCCGTAGGCAAACCGGCCCGCGACGAGAGTCATCCCTGCGGAAGCCTCGCCCACAAGAACCGTTCCCCTCGTCGCCCGCGCAGCGGGCAGTAAAAAAGAAATAATGTAAAGGCAACACTGGCGAAAATGAAATTACTGCACACCTCGTTCGCGACGAAAGGCGCGGTATGCTCAAAGCGCAGAAAGCATACGATCAAAGCAAATTCATGTTTAAATTTGCGGCAAACAGCTACGAAACTCACAACAAGGCCGAAATGTTCTCGTTAGTCCCTCGTTCTCCCATGTCGCTAAGAAATATCCTTCGCACTTCCACACTTGGCATGGCATGGAAATTCACCAATAGCCCCACTCGCATGCCAAGTAGCCCCATGTAGTTCCTTATCTGACCAAAATGCGCGGGAAGCAATTGCGCTACTGCCTTCAATTCTACCACAATTTTCCCATAGCAAATGATGTCTGGCCTATAAGTGTGGAGCATTTCTTTTCCATGGAATACTGGGTGTATTTCTTTCTGTGCTTCAAAAGGAATGCAAGCATCAGACAACGCCATTTCCAAAGCTTCTTGATATAAGGCTTCTTCAGCAAATCGAGGCATTGCATTAAAGACTTCGTGAATGCATCCGATGATGGCTGCCGTTTCATCCCGATAGAGTAAATCGATGTTTTTCATTTTCACCTTTATTTATCCATGTTATCAAAAAGTAAATATTGTTTCTTGCGCTGCAGCCATGCAAGCGGGCAGTAAAAAAGAAATAGCGTAAAGGCAACACTGGCGCTAATAAATTACTGCTCACTTCGTTCGCGACGAATGGAGCGGTTTTGGCGCTCACCGTGCGGAGGTGGGCTTCGCCAGCCGTGCCGGTCTGCCTTCGGCGCCCGCCTGGCGCAAGCCCTTATTCCTCCGCGCGTCTCGCGCAGAGTTTCGTGTGAATGTCAGGGCGGGGTGTCCGCAGGATGTGGATGGCTGCGAGGCGCGGGCGCCGTAGGCAAACCGGCCCGCGACGAGAGCCATCCCTGCGAATGCCCCGCCCACAAGAACCGTTCCCCTCGTCGCCCGCGCAGCGGGCAGTAAAAAGAAACAGCGTAAAGGTAGCATAGGCACAAATGAATTACTGCTCACTTCGTTCGCGACGAATGGAGCGGTTTTGGCGCTCGGCGTGCGGAGGCGGGCTTCGCCAGCCGTGCCGGTCTGCCTTCGGCGCCCGCCTGGCGCAAGCCCTGCCTCCTCCGCGCGTCTCGCGCAGAGTTTCGTGTGAATGTCAGGGCGGGGTGTCCGCAGGATGCGGATGGATGCGAGGCGCGGGCGCCGTAGGCAAACCGGCCCGCGACGAGAGCCATCCCTGCGGATGCCCCGCCCACAAGAACCGTTCCCCTCGTCGCCCGCGCAGCGGGCAGTAAACAAGAAACGGCGAAAGTCTTGTTTGCAAGTTATGCAGTTGGCTAGAGGCGCTTTTCGCCGCCGACAAAGACACCCTTGACCGAGTAGTCCGCTTCGTCCAGCAGCACGAGGTCGGCGGCATAGCCGGGTTCGATCCGCCCGAACTGGTCGCCAAGGCCAAGTTCCTCCGCCTGGTTCCATGATGTCGTCTGTATGACATCCTCCACCGGCAGGCCAGTGACTTCTACGACGTTGCGGAGCGCCTGGTTCATGCGGAGCATGGAACCCGCCAGCGCGCCGTCCTTCGCGAGACGCGCTTCGCCATTCTTCACGATCACGTCCAGGCCGCCTATTGACGAAGGCCCGTCTGGCAGATGCGAGGCACGCATGGAGTCGGTGATGAGGAGAATCGACTCAATCGGCTTGCGGTCGAATACGAGCTGAATCATCGGCACGGAGACGTGGACCTTGTCGCAGATGATCTCGATGCGAACATCGTCGTGCAGCAGGCCGGCGCCGACGAGGCCGATGTCGCGGTGGTGCAGCGGCGACATCTGATTGCAGAAGTGGGTGAGGTGGCGGAGGCCGCGCGCGTATGCGTCGCGGAACTGCGCATAGGTGGCCTTGCTGTGGCCGCAGGATGGGACGATGCCGTTTTCAAGCAGTTGGCGGGCGAACTCGGCGCCGCCTTCCATCTCGGCGGCGAAGGTCATCTCGGAAACGGGCGCGATGGCCGCGAGTTGCAGGACTTCCTCAATGTCCGGCTTGCGGACGAATGCCGGGTTCTGCGCGCCGAGCGACGATGGGTTGATGAACGGCCCTTCGAGGTGGACGCCGGGAACGCGGCAGTATTCCTCCTTCTCGCAGTAGAGGGCGACACGCTCCATCGTCTTTGCCAGGGCCTCATGGCCGAGGGTGAGCGTGGTGGGGAAGTAGCTGGTGACGCCTTCCTCAAGCTTTGCCTTGCATACTGCCGGGATGGCTGCCGGATCGTCGTCGGTGATCTCATAGCCGACTGCGCCGTGGGCGTGGATGTCGAAGAAGCCGGGAACGAGAAGCGCGCCGCCTGCGTCGTATGTCTCATCGGCGTCTGGCAGCGGGGTGCCGGCGGGGAGGACTTCGGCGATTTCGGCGTCCTCTATGATTACGGACGCGCCATTGATGCGCACTTCGGGGTTGATGACAGATGCGTTGGTTATGCGGATGATGGACATGGTGTAGGTAGGGATTAGGGGTTAGGGATTAGGGGCTAGGGGGAGGTGTAGTAGTTAGTGGTTAGTAGTTAGTGGTTAGTAGTTAGTGGTTAGGGGGTAGGGGTTTTTTCCAGAAGTTCAGCTAGGCGCGTGGCTGCGTCGGGGGCGGCGAGGGCTTTGGAGGCTTCTGACATTGCCGTCAGGCGGGAAGGGGAGGCAAGCAGGTCGCCGATGGCGTCGGCCAGCGGCGCGGGTGCGCAATCTTCCTGGCGCATGACCAGCGCCGCGCCGCCATCGGCCAGATGTTTCGCGTTGAGGAACTGGTGGTCGCGGACGGCGGTCGGGAGCGGGATGAAGAGCGCGGGCTTGCCGAAGAGGGCGATTTCGGCGCATGTGGCGGCACCGGCGCGTGCGATGACGAGGTCGGCGACCTTGTAGGCGCCGCCCATTGTGGTGATGAATGGTTCGACAATGGCTTCGATGCCGGCTTCGGCGTAGCGGCGGCGCGTCGCCTCAACTGCGTCTTCGTGGTTGCCTGTCTGGTGGATGACGCGGAAGCGTGGCGCACCGGAGCGCGCGGCCAGTGTGGCAAGCGCCTCGGCGACGCGGCGGTTCATCTCGTAAGCGCCCTGGCTGCCGCCGGTGATGAATATGGTAGTAGGCTGTGAATCGGAAGGCTGAAGGGCGAATGGCGGCTGATCCAGGAGTTCCGTCCGCACTGGCAGTCCGGTTTGAACGACATGGGCCCCGCGTGAGAAGTGGCGCTCGGTGCCGGGGAAGGTGATTGCTATGGCGGATGCGAGTCGTGACAGGAAGGCGATTGCCTTGCCAGGAACGGCATTGGCCTCATGCAGCACTATGGGGATGCCGAGGATGCGTGCCGCAATGACGGGCGGCAGGCTTGCGTAGCTGCCCATCGCGAGCAGGGCATCGGGGCGATTGGCGCGGAGGTGGCGGAGAGTCCGCCTTACGCTTGCGGTGAAGGCAAAGGGATGGTGGGCAGGGGACTTTGGCGCGCCCATGCCGAATACGGGGCCGTCCCAGCCCTTGAGAGTCGAACCCTCGATTTCGCGGCCGGCCGAGAACACCTCGACCTCGTGGCCACGCGCGAGTAGCGCGCGCCCCGTGGCGAGTCCGGGGAAAGTATGGCCCCCGGTGCCGCCGCATGCAATTGCGAACTTCATGCCTTCAATGATAACACAACGCCGTGCTCGCCGCAATGATTGCGCTAGACGAGCCTGTCGCCCCAGAAAGGCGCGAGGGCGGGCGTGCCTTCCGCCTCGGCTTCGGCCTTGCGTTCGATGGCCTTGGACAATGCCCGCCGTCCGCCCGCCTTGTGGCCGAGTTCCAAATGGTGGGTGACTGCCGCCAGGCGCGGGTGGAAGGCCCGGATGCCTCGCACCGTCTCGGAAAGGCCGTCAGGCGACGACCAGCACCAGGCGTGGTGAATCCAGATGTCCGGCGTGCGTGAGGGGCGGAGATCCTGCACATTGAAGGTGTCGCCGTTGTGGAGAATCGTGTAGCCGCCGGCATTGATCTCGACCGGCATCACGAATCCGCGCAGGAGGGGGTTGTGGTCGGACTGGTAGGTGCGGACTGTAACGTCGCCAAGCTCGAATACATGCTCCCCGCGCGAAAAGCCGCCGATGCCGTCGTATCCCAGGCAGGCCCCGTAGTTGTCGCGGAAGTTTGATATGACCGTCTTGTGGCGCTGGTCCATCGCCTGGTAGAAGGCCTCGGTGTAGTGGTCATCGTGGTTGTGGGTGATGATGGCGAAGTTGAGCTCGTCCGCGATTGACGGGGCGAGGCGGTGGCAGAGGTCGATAGAGAAGAAGGACTTTCGCGTCTTCACGAGAACGCCCATGTTGTAAACATACCAGATGGCCGGGATGTCGCCGGGTGTGGTGTCGTGGGCCTCGCGGACGGCCTGCTCGAAGCCGCCGTCATAGCGGCGCAGGATTGGCCAGCGGGCGTGGGCCGCCTCCACGTCTGCCGCCGGGAGCGCTGGGCCGGCGTTGAGGAAGGCCATGTAGTCCTCTTTTGGGATGGCGTTGACTTCAACTTGCAATTCGGAGTCGTCGGGGCCTGCCGCGCCGCTGGGGAGGTTGGTGCTTTCTTTCATAGGATGTGTACCGTTTTTCATGGTGGTTGTCAACTGTCCTGGAAATCTATTTTGCCTGGCGGAGCCATTCGACGAGTCGCGCCGGCGCGTCTGTCAGGATGCCGGGCGTACCGAGGTTGTAGAGATGGCCGAAGTCAATCTCGGCATCGGCGAAGAATACATTGGAACGGAGACCGAGGGAGCGGGCGAGATCGAGCTTTTCAGCCGTGACGGTTTCGCGTATTGGCTGGATGAAGCGGCAGCCGAGCTCGGCGCAGCGGCGCATGTTCTTCTCATCCATGCGCTCGTTCCACCCCGGGGTGAGGCAAATCGCGATGTTCCTGTCGATGGCCCAGACGGCCTCGACGACCTCCTCCTTGGCGATGGTCATGTATCCCTTGTCGTACATGTCGTATTTCCTGTAGAGGCGGCAGGCCTCGGCGAGGGCTTCGGGCGACGAAAGGTAAATCTGGATGTTCATTGCCACCTTGCCGGCCAGGGCGGAGAGTATCTCCTCGAAGGTGGGAATCTCGACTTTCTCCGGCAGCGGGGCGCTCCTGCGGAGCATCCGCCGGAACCAGGAGGCGTTAAGCGTCTTGAGTTCGGCGAGGGGCATCTCCTCTGGCCGCCTCTCGTCGTTCGCCGTGCGTTTCAGCGTATCGTCGTGCAGGAGTATCGGAACGTTGTCGCTTGTGGAGCGCAGGTCAAACTCGATGAAGTCTGCCCCGGCCGCGACGGCGCTCTCCATCGCGGGCAGCGTGTTTTCGGGGCATTCGATGGAGTTGCCCCTGTGGGCGGTGACGAGTGTCCTCTCCGCGTCGTGTAGGCGGGCGAGGGAAACTGTGCTCTGGTCTGCTTTCATGGATGTCTTTAGTTCTGGAAGTCGGGGAAAAATCGCCCAATCGTTAAGGCGCAATCCGGTAAAGTCCGCCCACGTTGTCAAAGTCAGTGTCGAGACAGAGCTTCATTTCAACTCCCCTGAACCGACTTTTCGGCACTCGGCCACAACGGAGTCAAAGCGGCGCGCCTCGGCGGCAATCCACGAGCCGAAAAGCCACGACAAGTCTCGCCGCTTGCGCTGGCGGGGGGCAATCCCGGCGGCTCTTGAAAGAAGCGATACGGCGGTGGCGTTGATGCTCTTGCCTTCTGTTGCGGCGCGTCCGGAAAGGTATGCTGAACCCTCATCGGGGAGGTTGCGCAGGGTCATGGTCTTCATTTGACTTCCTCCGTTGATGTCACTGACTTCATCACATGACATCAATGCTATCATATTTTCATCTTTCGCGTAAGAATATAAGTGAAAAGGACCATGGCCGCGCCTATCGGGACTATGGAAGTCCTGCCATGTATAGCGGAAGACACTTGAGATCGCCGGCATCCCGCACATCGCCATCATGGAAGAGGAAAGGTTCGGCGACATATTCCGCGAATTTAGCCCTAAATTTGTCAAGCGAGGTGTGGCGGAGCCTTTTTCCGCTTTTTACCTCTATTGGACTGACATTGTTCTTGTTGGCCAGCTTTGATTTCGCCACAAGGAAGTCAATTTCCATACGATCCCGCCGACTTGCGGGATCGTTTCGCGAATAGAAGTAGAGCTTGCGGCCTGACGCCACGAGCATCTGCGCCACGGCGTTCTCCATGATCATTCCCTCGTTGACGGACAAATCGCCCGTCAAAAGCCTTCGATGGATTTGCTCCGATGCCAGTTCGTTTTCGTCGAACGCATGGCTCACGAGAAGCCCAGTATCGCCCATGTAGCATTTGAAGGTCGTATGGTCTGCGCTCATCGAAAGGCCGAGGTTCGGCTCTGTGGCGTTGTAGCAGAAATTGCACGTCATCGAATCCTGAAGCCAGAAGGCGGGATCTTCATAGCCGCGCATGCGGGCGTCCTCGCCTAGGTCGGCCAGATTATAGCGTTTCTCATGGCGAGAGAGCTGGGCGGGAATGGCATCCCACATGGCCTGCACCTTTGGTGCCTGCGCCCCGGCGTGTTTCGAAATGTCCGCACGGTAAAGTTCAAGGATGTCCCGCTTTGTGCGGTCAACAGCTGCAAGGTTGCGGGTCATCACGTATTTCTCTACGGCCTGTGGCATCCCGCCGACAAGGACATAAGCGCGGAACTCGTCCATGGCTCGGCGGTGGAGTGACCCGAGGGACACCTTCTTCGAAAAAGCCTCGCGAATGGCGTCCATGAGCGTCCCAGCCGTGTCTGCCCACAAGAACTCCTCGAAGTCCATCGGGAACATCTTCACATGACGCTCTTCGGACGGGACGAGGATTCCTTCTACGTTGCGGCGGATTGACAGAAGAGATCCGGTCTCGATGAAATGGTAGCGGCCATCCGCGACAAGCGGCTTGATGGCTTCGCGGGCACGGGGGAAGGCCTGTACTTCGTCAAAAATGATGAGACTGCCTCTGGGAAGCGGCGCGATGCCCAGCACGAGGAAGAGCCTGTCAAAGAACGTATCCAGCCGCGACAGATACTCTATAAACGTCTCCTTGACATCGCTTCCGACGTATTTGAAATTGATGACGTGGTAGGCAGGGAACTCCGTCTTGGCGAATTCCTCGACGATGAAGCTCTTCCCGACGCGACGCGCTCCGTCTATAAGCAGGGCACATTCGTGCATGTCGTTCCGCTTCCATGCCAGGAGGGTTTCGGTGATTTTCCGTTTCATGGCCATTTGTCATTCTCCAGTTCGGAAATATTATATCACGTTTTTGACGGTTTGCAAACATGAAAAATGCACGTTTTTGACGGTTTAAAAATGTGGTTTTTGCACGTTTTTGACGGTTAGCGTTGGTTTTGTCAAGAAAGAGGCCCCTTCGGTGGCAAGCTTATGAAGACCGCTGATCGCGCGAGCCTCCGCCATTCATCCGACACTTCGTGGATGGCCGCGCAACATGGGGCGAGGCGGACATCAAAGGCGTCTGCGACACCGAGGTGTTGCGCGGCGCGGAGGGCATGGACGAGGCAGGTTTCCAATGGCGCGATTTCGGCCATTTCCGCTTCGCCGAAAAGTCGAGTTCCACCATCGCAGACCCCTCCACGCAGATAGACGCGCATCAGCTTCGCTAAGTCCTCTGTCGTGGAAAAGAGCCCTGCATTAAATGTGCCGATTCCCGCCGCCCGGCCCCACGAGGCTTGGATTTCCTCACCGTAGGGGCCTACGGCGAGAAAGGTCGCGCCGTGAATCACGCCATCGGCGATTTCCTGTTCAAAGATGCGTTTCGCCTTATCGGCCATAGTCTGCCGTCTCATGCTTCAAAAAACGATGCCATAGGGACAGCGAACATGCCGTTCCCGAAACTGGCGACCTCGTCGCCCGTATGCATTACGATTCCGATGAATCTACGCGGGGCCATCTTTTCCTTGAACCAGTGGAGGTGCTTGCACCCTTTCCATAGTCAGTAATACAGAAAAAATATATCCTACATTCAGATTTTTTGCAAACCTAGTTTACAAAAAATCGGAAGTCTAGTTTACAAATTATCTATTATGTCCGCTGCGCTCACGATGATTGTGAAAAGATTTTCATGCGTGGCAATCCACTCTCTGTTTGGCAAAGCTGTCGCTGATGTTCTTGGCGAATCTCAGGTTCGACGAATGAGCGGCGCGTTGTCGAAGTTGCACGTGTAGCCGATGGCAAGCCTCTGCGAGCGGTCGCAAAGCCCTTCGCTTCCGCCGACGCCGCCGTGGCCGAAGACGCGCGAGAGGTCGTCCGCCCCGCCCCAAAGCCCGTATCCCATGCCGAAGATCATGTGCCACTGCTTCAGCCCCTCGGCATCCGGCACGGGGTCGGACGCATGGCGGCAGGGCTTCAGCGCCCCGTCAAGCGTTTCCTCGCCGACAAGCGGCGCCTGGCCGTCGAACCCGCAGAGGCGGTTGTAGAACCGCGCGATGCCCCTCGCCGTGGAAACCGCCCACGAACTCGGCAGCAGCGAACGGCGGGCGAGGTCGTCGTTCATCGTCTCGAAAGACGCGCTCTTGTAAACCGTGGCGATTCGCCCGACCTCCGCGTCCCCGCAGACGAAGAAGAAGTCGTCCTCGATTCCGGCCGGACGAAGGACCAGCTCGCGCAGGAGGTCGTTCGCCGGACGCCCCCAGACCTTTTCGAGAAGTCCTCCCAGCGCCCAGCCGTAGGACTTCGGCATGTAGCGCTGCTTCGTGCCCGGCTCGATCTCCGGCTCGCACGAGGCGTACCAGTCGAGCATGGCTTTCCAGTCGGCCTCCTCTTGAATGCTCTTGCGGTCAAAGCCAAGTCCCGGCTTGTTGTCGGGGAGTCCGCTGCGGTAGCCCAGCAGCTCGCGGACGGTCAGCCGCTCCTTGCCGCCGCCCCGGAATTCGGGCCAGTAGTCGGACACGCGCCTGTCGTATTCCAGCTTGCCGCGCTCGACGCTGCGGTGGACGGCCGTCGCAAGCAGGGGCTTTTCGGTGGAGAAGATGGGGAAGAGGGTGCGGCCGTCGATCTTCGCCGCGCCGGGGTCGGTCGCCATCGTTCCCGCCCACACGTCAATGACGCACCTGCCGTCCTTGAAGGCGCAGAACTGCAAGGCGCCCTGCAAGCCGTCGCGGACGGCAAGGTCCACCAACGCCTGCGCCCTTTCCTGCAATTCGCCAGTCGGACGCGTAGTGGTGATTGGCCTGTTGGTCTTATTCATTGTTTCCTTTCATCCTCACCCAGGCCGCGTCGCGGGCGGCGACGCAGATGGAACCCCCGATTACTCGCCGAACAAGTCCGCAAGAGTCAACTCGCTTTGGATGTTTCCGCTATACTTGTTGTGGCAAAGGCCGTTGGATGTAATCATCGTAAGGTGAATCGACCTTCTGGCTCCGCAGACCGCCCGGAAAGCCTCCCTTCGATTAATCAGCCTGTCAAGTTCGCTTTTGTCCAGCGAGTATTCGCCATCCGTGTATTTCATTTCGCAAAGATTGACGATGCCGTCCTTGCGGTCAAGAAGCAAGTCTATCTGGACGCCTTGGCTGCCTTGCGCCGATCCTCCGCGTTTCTGGCGCCAGGCGTAAACTTCCACCGCGACGCCCGAAATGCCAAGTCTGTCCTTTATCTGGCGGACATGTTCCAGGCAAAGGCGCTTGAAGGCAAGCCCCCTCCAGGCATGTTTCGCGCCCTCGGAGACCGACGCCGTCCAGTAGTTGCCTGCATGGCGCCTCTTTTTGGAGACAAACTGCATGTGGAACAGGCTGAAATTGTCCATCAACTGGTAAAGGCTGCCGTTCCTTTCCGCCCCAAGCACATGGTATTTCCGTATGAACCCGCATTCTTCCAGCTCTTCCAAGAACCTTGACAAGTCGCCGCCGCTTCCCATCCCTGTCGCGGCGATGATCTCGTCGCGCGTGAGGCCGTCCCTGCGCCTCCCCAGGGCCAGGACAATGCCCTTGTAAGGTTCAGGGTTCTTGAAAAGCGAGGAATACAGTTCGTCGAATTCGCCACGTAGGCCTATCATTGCGAACTCCTCTTTGACGCTCCAAATTATACCAAAAATTCAAACTTTTGGAGCGTCAAGTAAAAAAATGTTTCGTTTTGCGCTCCAAAACGGCTGTGCTTCGGCCTGTTTTGGAGCCTTAAGTCACTTCACGCGGAAAGCGCCGGGAAGCCCGATTTGCCTTGCGTTGTCCGTTGCATTTTGCCGTCCTATTCCCCCGTCCGCGCCACGGCGACATTGCCCGTTGTCCTTGTACCTACCTGTTGTTTTCTTGTTTCAATAATTGGGATTTGATAAAATTATTGCCAGAAACCCCGCCGGATAGGCTTCGGCCTATTGTTGCGGCGGGGAATTTTTTATTTTGGGAAACGCGATGAAACCACTCTCTCACTAAAACTCCTCGATGCGGTGCGCGAAGGTGACGACATTCACCGACGAGCGGAACTTATTCCCGCCGAACTCGAACTCAAGCACGTCCTCGCCGCCATCTGCAGGTCCTGGATGTTCACGTCCTCGTTCCAGTAGCGCCAACGCATACCGCACCTCTCATTCCATCGGGTGAGCGCTGTATTCAAGTTCCGGGACTTCGCGGGGATGGTCGATTGTCCCGAGAATTGGCGTGAAGAGAGTCTGCCAGCCATAGCACCAGGCGTCGAACGTCTTCGGAGCCGTGATCTTCACGTGGTTCCACCCCGCCTTCAGCCGCAGCGGCGCCGGCGGCCGCATCCAGCAGCACTCGTCGGAGAACGGCGTTTCCGAAACGTTGTTGGATGTCGGCTCTTCGGGGTGGGCGGCGAGGAACTTCAGCCCGGGATGCCTCCACCGGGGCGGCGGAATCGCGATTCCGTTCACTTCGACCTTTGCCCTCTTCGACGCAGACCACTCGCCATTCTCGGCCAGCGCCCCGCTTTCAAGGGCAATTGAACTTCTAGCCCCGGAACGGCCGAAGCACTCAAAGTCTATCCACGCGCCCACGGACTGGTCCCTCGGACTCCTGACCCAAGTCTCCAGCACGGCGACGCCGGTCGTTTCCCTGATGTAGGCCGTCTTGTCGCCTGGCCCCTGCACCGAGAACCCGTGAATCTGAACGCATCCACCGGGAATGTCTTCTGCAAGGACCTTGCCCGTGGTCCCGTCCGTAAGTCGCCAGCGCATGTCCGTCCCCCGCACCCAAGCGAAGGGCAGCGGCGAATCGGCAAGCGCCTTGTCGCGCTGCGCGGCGACGGCCTTTTCGAAGCGCACGGCCTCGTCGAACTCCGGCGTCCCGGCGGCTGGCATTTTGAAGTGGAATTCAGGGCGGTTCTTCTCTCGCCCATTCCACTGGAGGTCGGAGAACATGACGACGGCAAGGGCGAAGTTGTTGTTGAGAAGGACATCACCGCCATTGTTCCCCGCCATGTCGTCGTGCCACGAGGCGATGACGGCGCCGAGCTTGTCGGCATCGGGAATGTCCCATCTGCACGGCTTGGCAAAGAGCGCATAGTTGAGAAACGAGAACGGGGTGTAGTTGCCGAAATACCAGTAGGCGGTGTCGAAGGCCTTCTCGCCAGAGCCGACGCGCTCGTCACCATTCCAGACCATCTTGACGGATTTGCGCCCGCCGGGGAGCGTCATGTTCTTTCCGGGCGACCAGCCGACCGGGGTGCGCCCGTTGCGCCACACGGCCTCGGCCCAGGCGGGGCAGAACGAGTCCGGCACCATTTCCTCCGGCGTCCTCGACTCGTCCGTGCCAAGATGGATGAAAGGCATCTCCTCCGGCGTCGCGAGCGAGCAGAGTTCGTCGATGAGGTCGATGACGACCTCCTTCACCCTCTCCTCGCACATGAACTTGAATCCAAGCCCGCGCCGGAAGGCGAGCGAGTGCCCCGGCACGTCCAGTTCCGGCATGACCGTGATTCCGCGCACCTTCGCGTAGTCGAGGACTTCGCGAAACTGCGCCTGGGTGTAGAACATGCCGTGCTGGCGCCCGAACGCCCACGGGGCCTGGAGCATCGGGTATTTCTTCGACTCAAGCCGCCACCCCCAGTAGTCCGTGAGGTGCCAGTGGAAGAGGTTCAACTTGTATTTCGCCATCAGGTCGATGACATTTTTGACGGACTCCACGTCGAGGAAGTTGCGCCCGCAGTCGTGCATGAAGCCGCGCCACGGGAAGGTCGGCCAGTCGCGGATCGTGCAGTCGGGCGGCGTCCCGCCCGAAAGGAGGCGCAGCTGCACAAGGGTCGCCTCGGCGTGGTGCCGCCCCGCATCGTCCACGGCGGCGATCTCGGCCCTGCCGCCCTTGACGCGGAGCGCGTAGCCGCCCGGCGGCATCCGCTCGGTGGAAAGAGACCCGTCGGCGGAGGCAAGCGCCTCCTTCGGGCGCGGCAGAAGTTCGTCCAGAGGTTTCATCTCCATAGTTTCATTGATGGCTAGTCCTCCTTGCGGTCGGCCTCTTCAAGTTCCTTCTTGTCGGCGAGAGAGACATTGCCTTCAACTCGCCCGTCATCAAGGTCGTTCGTATCCTTGCGAGCACGGAGGTCGATGAAAAGCTCACGCAGTCCGACAACGCCGCCGATTCCAAACCACACCGTTGTCACGCATGCCACTAGGCATGGAATTGCGAAGTAGCGGATGATGAAATACCTGCTCCACCATTTGATTGGCCACGGTCGGAAGTGGTTCCAGACGACGGTGCCTACGAAGCATAACAGGAAGCCGTAGCCGAAACTGTAGAGGAAGACGCCCCACGCGATGGCCTTATCGCCCCGCGTGTATTCAGGGGTGATGCCGACGAGGTTGGAGAGAATCGTGCGCGGCGTCCAGCGGAATTTCAAGTTGCGTTTCCGGCCGAGATCGTATTTGCCCCGGTGGAGCATGCGGTCGAGGTTGAATGGCTTGCGGCAGGTGGCAAGCGAGACGGCGACATAGAGGATGACGCACAGCACCGAGAGGAAGAAATTGAACTCGATGGCGTTCACAGGGCACTTCACGGCGTCCATCTGCCAGTGGATGTAGGGTTCGAAGGGCGACGACAGCCACCGCAGCGCGCGGTCGAACGGATCCACGAGACCCGCCTTGGCGATGGCGGGATACACCACATCGGCCCAGCTGCGCTGGACGTAGAGGTAAGCGCCGCTCAGGCAGGTGCTGGCGCCGAGGGCCGCCCATGCGCCGGCAGTCGTGCCGAAGCGGCTGTAGAGGCCGAATGTCATGATCGCGCCCGCGCCGCCCATCCACATGGCGCATGCCAGGGTGTTGAACATCGAGTAGTAGTCCAGCTGCTTCATGTAGTATGAGCCAGCGAGGAAGAAGACGCCAATGCCGATGGCGACAGCGCGGATCATCCACAGGTGCTGCTTCGGCGTGAAGGGCTTCCTGCGCAGAGGGAGGATAACATCCTGCGCAATGGTAAGCGCGGCGCTGTAGATGCGGGAGTCGTCCGTGGAGAGCATGGCGAGGAAAAGCAGCAGGGCGAAGAGGCCGAAGAGGCCGTGCGGAAGCAGCTCCCGCATCGTGGCGGAAAGAATGAGCTGGTTGTAGAGCGTCCGGCATTGCTGGAAGTCATCGTTGGCGCGGCCTTCGGCGTCCACAAGCGCGGCGTTGTCGCACCGGGTTGAAAGTTGAGAAGTTGAAGGTTGAAAGCAGGAGGCCGCGCCGCCGGTTTTCCGCGCTTCGGCGAGCAGCGCCTGGTGGATTACGTCCAGGAAGGCGGTGTCGAGGTTCTCCATCTGCGAAAGCGGCGGATCGACGCCGATTTCATGCACTTGCGGCGGCATGGCGGCAATGGCGGACTTCACGATGTCGCGGGAACGGGGGTCGCTTTTGAAAACGTCGTCTGCAACGCGCGCGGCCAGCTCCTTGCGGACGGCGCCCGCCTCCGGCGCGAAGCTCCGATGGTTGAGGAATGCGATGAGCGATGCGGCAATGAGGATGTAGAAGACATTGATAATCGCGTTGCGCCAGGTGCCAAGAAGCCCTGCCATCTTCTGCTCCTGCGGGTTCTTCGCGGCGGTAGTGTAGCCCGCGCCAATCCAGTTGGCGCGGTTCATGACCGCCCCGTATGCCGCCACAATCACCAGCGTGAAGATGTTGAAGTCACGCAGGCTGGCGATGTCGTAGGGGTTGATGAAGCTCTCGCCCGCCACGCGGTCGGCCATCACCGGCATGATCTCCCGCGTAACCGAGAACTTCCAGAAGAGGAATGCTATGAAGCATGCGAGTACCGGGTAGAGTATCATCCCTTGTATTGTGTCCGTAATCACAAGGGCAAGCGTTCCTCCGAAGCAGATAAGCGAGATGGCCAGCGTGAGGAAAAGAACCATCAGCGCGACGAATGTTGAGACTGGGATGCCGAGGATGTGGAAGACATCCGGGAGGTCGAGCATTTTGATGAAAAATCGCGCGGCGACGGCTGGCATGACCATGTTGGCGACCATCTCCGCAAGCGACCGCAGCGCCGCCGCCGCGATTCGGAAGCGGCGGCTGTAGCGCATTTCAAGAAACTGTCCGAGGCTCATCGCCCGCGTCTCGCGGAAGCGGTAGGTGACGAAGCCCGTCAGCCCCATAACTATGGAGAGCGGTGCGAGGATGCTCCCCCAGAAGCCTACTGAAAAGCCGGTTCTATAGTGGATTTCGATGTAGCTCACCAGTCCGATGATCGAGAGGGCGTTCGCCACATCGCCCATCGAGATAACGTAGCGCCCGCACAGTCGCCCCGCCGAGAGAAAGTCCGACACCCCGCGCACATAGCGGCGCGACCGAAGCCCCATCCACATCACGAAGGAGACGGGGAGGATCAGGATAAGCCAGTCGTACCAGATCATAGGTCGTCAAAACTTCTCAGTCCAGTCGAACTGCACGGTCGGGAAGGGACCGCCCTGCGCGAGGCGCGTGTAAACGGCGGGGGCATCGGAAATGGGATGGACCCCTTCCACGAATCCCGCCATGACGAGGCGTCCGAGTGAGAGCATCCGCAAATAGGCGAGCGCGTCGTCGCGCACCGTCCACCAGCCGGGCGAGGAGTCGTGCGCCGGACGCGCCTGGTTGTGCGCCCCGACGAGCAAGACGCCGCGCCCGTGAACCTTGCGGTAGAAGTCGATTGCGAACTCAGAACGCCGTGTGCAGCCAAGAAGTGCCACACGCCCGAAACGCGCGACGGCATCTAGCGCCGTGTCAAGCGCCCTATCGACGCCCGTCACCTCGATAACAACCCGCGCGCCGCCATCTGTTGCGGTCTTCGCCCGCTCGGCGAAGTCCGGCGCGCTTGGGTCGAGCGCGAGGTCTGCGCCGAGGGCGAGCGCCCGATTGCGTTTTCTCGGCACTGGGTCGGCGGCGATTACTGGCGTGGCGCCGACTGCGCGCGCAAGCTTGACGGCCAGCTGTCCAAGAAGCCCCTGCCCGACCACAAGGACGCTCTCGCCGAACTCGAACCGGCACTTGCGCAGCGCCTGCATCGGCATGATTGCGATGTGCGTGAGCGCTCCCGCCTCAAAGGATACGTTCTCCGGCAATGGATAGACGAGGCCTTCGGGACGGCATTGGAGCGCGCCGTGGTGGCACCAACTCATCGCCACACGGTCTCCGGACTTCACGGAGGCAACGCCTTCGCCGACGGCCTCCACGGTGCCGGCGGCGCTGTAGCCGAGCTGGCATGGAAAGACGGCGGGGGCGTCCTTGACAGATTGAAGCCCCATGTTCGGTTCGCCGCGAAGAGCGCCGCGCTCCGTTCCGGCGGAGAGGCACGAGCGCACTGTCCGCACGAGGACTTCGCCCGGCTCCGGCGAAGGGGCTGGCTTGTCGATGACTTCCGCGACACGCGGCGCGGAGAATACGATGTTCGGGTTTTTCATGGCTGTTCACCAAGGGGGGAAAGGACGAAGTCGAGGCGGGCGTCGATTTCGGCGCGGTCGGAATCGGTGAGCGCAAGGTCGGCGAGAGTCCATCCGCCGCCGGGTTGCCGGACGCGCGAAAGGGTGTTGGCGAAGATGCCGCGCCGCTTCAGGACGTAGAGGTTCCAGCCGCGCATTTCAGGCGCGGGCAGGGTTTCCTCAAGATTGCGCAAGTGCATGAAGCGCGCGAAAAGACCGTCCGCCGCCGGATCGCAGGCCACGAGCGCGCGCCAGACAGCAACCATGAGGTCGGCTAACATGGGCCGCTGCGAAATCACACCGCGAGTCCCGATGCAGCGGAAGTCGTAGAGCCAGTCGCGCCCGCCCCACCCAGTGAAGACCGTCTTGACGACGGGCATCGCTGCGACGAGCGCCCGCTTGCAGGGGACGATCTCAGGGCCGGTTCCCTCGACCTTGAACCAGCCAAAGGTCTCCGGGTGGCGCCGCGCCAAATCGACCAGCATCTCTGCCGACGACATTGGCGACTGACCGTTGTAGGCTTGGACGATGATGGGGAGGCTCGTGGCGGCGGCGAGCGCATCGAACTGGCGCACATAGTCCGCGTCACCCTTCGCGTCGTTGGCAAGGCGGATGAGCAGTGCCGCCGGGAGTCCGGGATGGCGCGCGGCAACCGCCTCGGCGACCGCGACGCGCCGCTGCATATCGGCTATGTTGCGTCCCGGACAGCATACCGTGAAAAGAATACCACGTCCGTCAAGCGCCGTGGCAACGGCTTCAAGCCCCTTTTCTATCTCCTCTGGCGAGAGAAGGTTCAGCGCATCGTTGGCGCATGGCCAGATGAGGCCCTGAACGTCACTGTTCGCGACGAACAGCGCCTCACACGCTAGTGTCACGTAGTCAAGCGAACCGTCCGCCGAATATGGTGTGCAAAGAATGGGGAATACTCCCTCGAGTCTCTGCTCTGGGCAAACATCAGCACCGTGCATATTGGCGTCAAGGTGTCGGATTTGGGTGTTCATTCGAGAAACATCTCCTCTTATCGCTTCCATTCTTCACGAATGTCTGCACTTCGTGTGGCTGTCGGAGATTGTCCTTATCGAAATGCGACGCGGATTCCGTCAAGCATGATCCAACCCCAGAAGTAGTCGCGTTTCGCCCGGAAAAGGTCGCCGCACTCGCCGTCCACTTCGGTGTCAGGTGTCGTGTTCATAACGATGATCTCGTTCTCCCCCGCTTTCAGCAGACCGCCGGGGAGTTCCAGCGCCCATTCGCCGTGCTTGTCCTTGCGCCAGCCCACCGGCCCTTCGTAGATGGCCTCGCCATTTACCTTTACCATGATTTGGGCGACTCCCTCCTTGTCGTTGTCTATGCCTTTCAAGTAAAGGGTCGCGCCCGATGGCGGCGCCTCTTCAATGTCAAGGTGCGTGATGGCGATGCCATACCCCGACGACTCACGCCGGAGAATGCGAAGGTCATATCCCTCCTTGTTCCGCCAGAAGCATTTTCTTTCGCGCTCGCCCCCCACCATTCCGCCGACGGGAATCTCAATGCCGTCCTCCGTCTCGCGCTGCAAATTCGGGACATTGCCGGCAAGCGTCCCCACGGGGTCATTGAGAACCGCCTGTATTTCCGGCGCCTTCGTCCAGTTCTCATAAACGCTGTCGGTCGCCGAAATGTCGAGCATCATTTTGTCGTGGAACCACTGTCTGGGCGACACCTTGCCCATGTAGAAAGTCCCGTTCGCCCTGCACAGGGCGGCGAATCGTGCGACACGATGCGCCCAGACCTCCACCTCGGCGGACGACACGTTGCCGTGGCCCCGGTTCACGCCGTCCAGATACGTCCAGTAGTAGGGTATGGCCTGTTTGCGGATTCGCCGCGCAAGGGCCTCGTCGCCATCCGCCAGCCTCACCGCCTCGTCGAGCAAGGGGAAGGCCCGGTCGGCGAACTCTTTGCTAATTAGCCCAGACCGCCGCTGTTCGGGAAACTGCACCCAATCGCGACGCTTCGGCTCCTCCATCGCCAGCCGGAAGAACTCCCGCATCGGTCCCGCCGCCGCGCCGTAGAACCACCCGATGAACTCATCGGCCAACTTCCGCTCGTCAAGTTCAGGATTAACCTCAATCCTCGCCAGAACATAGAGAATGAGGTCGACGAAACTGCCGGCTTCGTTGATGTAGCCCGCATGGGCGGGCGTCATGCCGAAGCACCATGTCAGGAAACTGCGGTGCCGGGCGAAGTCCCGCGTGAGCCACACGTCCGCGTCGAATGCTGGCCAGCAGTTCATCCACTGCCCGCACTGGAAAAAATACCCGATGAGCGACAGGTTCGGGCAGCACTCCCGCCGCCATGCCTCCAGCGCCATTTCTCCGCGTTCGTTCGCGGGATGGGGGATTACCATGCAGCTCGGCCAGTATCTTTCGGGATAGACGGCGTATCCGACATTCAGGTTTGGGTGCGCCCTGACCGGGTTTTTCGGCGGTTCGGGCGTATCGACGTACGAGTATATCCAGATGACGTTGTCCGGGAACTCCCGCGCCGTCAGTTCTGCAACGCGGTTGGCAAGGCGCACAAGGCCGTCCGAGTCGCTGCCGAGCGCCTTGCAGCTGTCGCATTTGCAGTTGCGCCCTCCGCCGTCTCCGGGCGCCAGTATCCATACTGGCTGTTCGGGAAGCGCCCGCATCATTTCGCGGTAGCGTTCGGCGACAAGTTCCGCGAGACCAGGCGCTGTCCAGCAGAAATGTGTGAGGACGCCCGCATGGGCGTTGTCGGTCAGGCGGGTCCCGTCGGCTTGCAGGGCGAAGTATTCGGGATGCGTCTCGCGAAACTCCGAGACCGGCACGATGCAGCCAAGGGAGTCTTCGTAGAGGACGTCCCTTTCCGGCACCGACCCGATTGCGTGGGCGCCGACGAGGCAGTCCCGCGACACCATCCCGCGCAACTCGGCGTTGTATCCGCAACGCCCGTTCCCGGACGCCGTTGGGAAGGCCGTCGCGGGGAGAACCGTCTCCGCGAAGTCGCATGTCTCAAATGCGTCGCCCGCAAAGGGCTTGAATACGTCAGACCCCAGATAGACGATTCCCAGCCGTTCCAGCGCCCTCCACGCGCCGCGCTGGACACCGCCCGGAACCGCGCCGGCGAGTCCGAGCCGTCCTCCTCTGGCCGCTGTCGCCCAGCCACCCGTCAGACCCTCGACTTTCGCCTGCTCGGCGGCATCCACCACGCCAGCGTCCACGGCCAGCCGTCCGACAAGCACAGCGTTCTCCCCGACCTCACCGGCATTTTCCACCTCGCGGATGGGCAGCCATTCGCCGCCAACCGTCCGTAGCGCATAACGGAACATCAGCGCCGCCCGCAAGTCATTCAGGCGATGTCGGGGGGTATCGCTTGCGTAGAGACAGACCTCCTCCACCCGCGAGCCGTTCACCAACAGCGGCTTGCCGGACTTGTCTTCCGGCGGGACGTCGGTAATCGAAAGTTCCTTCACCTCGATGAAGCCCTCCCCCGCCGCGCACGAAAGACGAAGCCCTGTGCTGTCCAAACAGTCTATTTGCGTCGCCATCGGCTCCCATGCGAAGCCTGCCCACTCCGCGCTCGGCGGAATGTCCTTGGACTGGCTCCAGAGCCGAGGGTCGAAGGTGTCCATCGGCTTGGCGCTCAACTTCAGCGTCGCCCGCGCCGTCGAACGGTATTTGAAAGCGATGCGGTAGCGCGGCCCGCCGGGGAAGGCCGCAATGAAGCGAGCATCGTTCTTGAGGTTGAAGCCGAACGCCGTGGCGGCGTCCGGCTTCGCGTCAAGGTGGAGAAGCCCCGCTTTCAGCGTCCATGTCCTGTCGCGCTGCGCCCAGCTCATGAACTTCGCCTCGCCGAGTGTGCAACGAGAGGGTTCGGCGGGTGCCGTGACGGCCGCCAGAATAGTGGCGGCAACGGCCGCGACGGGGAAAGGCAGAGTCTTCATGCGCGGGCGCTCCTTCCCTGCCGTCTACCTGAACACGACAACCGTTCCGTTTTCGGAAGAGAACTCGAAGCAGCCATAGTCCGGCGATCCTCCCGAAATTCGCGGAAGCGCGTTGTTGCGCAGCACCGTCACGCCATATTTGCCAGAATCAGCGATTGAATATGTGCCGTCGCCCATGTCGAATGGCCCGGTTTTTGCCCCGTCCCCCATCCAGACACCGGCGACGCCCTTGTTGATGAACGGCGTGCCTCTCCTGAGACGGCGGTCGGTCGCAAGGTTTTCAAATGGCGGCTCGCCGCCCGGCATCATCGCCTTGTTGTAGTTGCGCAGTGCGGGAACCTCAGTCCACCAGTTTGCACGGAACGTGTCCGCGTATGTGTAGGTGATGTTCGTCACGGTGTTCATTGACGGCGGGAACGTGGACTTGCCGCAGTTCGACGAAAACACGCACCCCTTCACGAAGAAGTTCGAGACCGTTGCGGCGGAAATCTCCTGCCATTGGTTCTTGTCATGATAGGGGAACAAGACAAAGCTGACGGTGCTGTCAACACAGTTTGACACGAATGTGCAGTATTCAACCGAAACCGGCGAATTGACGCCTTTCGTTCCTGAGTTGAATGACCCGAAACCGGATGAGGTTTCGCCGCCGTTGCCGGTGAAATACGAATTCCGCATTACGACGGCACCCTTGTTGTTGCCAGTTCCCGAAACCGAACCAATCGAATAGAACAGGGCGGTGTTGGAAAGGCAAAACACATCTGTCAGCAGCGCGCCGTCGCAATCCTGTAGGTAGAAACCTCCCCCTTGTCTGGCCTTGTTTGCGGCAATGACGCAGTTGCTGACGGACACGGAACCGGAATAGATGCCGCCACCTTGCCCTTTTGCCGTGTTCCAATCGCTGTCAACCACCGCGTTGCCTTCGACAATGCTGTCCGCAAGCGAAGAAACCGTTGAAAGCCGGATTCCGCCGCCAATGCTTTCATTGCTGCCGGAGACGATGCGGTTGCCCGAAAAGCGGGAGTTCTCTATCTCGTAGTTCGCAACCGTAAGATTTGCCCCTCCGCCATACCCGGCGGCGCTGGCGGGAATTGCTTGAATCGTGTTTCCCGCGAACGTGCAGTTTCTGACAGACAGTCTTGCCGATGCACCGCCTTCGCCATGGAACCCCGCGCCAGATCTGTTCGCCGTGCAGTTGGTGATGAGGACGTTCTCGAAGGTGTTGTCAACGTATGTCCTCTTGAACACACCGCCGCCGTAGCCCACGGCAGACGTAGGCGATGCGGCGTTGTTCGACGCCACGCAGTCGATTGCGACGAGTCCGTTGACATTCGCCCTGTTGAGCCATGCGCCACCGCCCTGAGGATAGGATGGGCTGCGCACGGCACAGTTGCTAACCGCCACGTCGCGGATCGTCATGGTGCCTTCCGCCGACTCGTTGTACGTGTATCCTGTCATGAATCCCCCGCCATACGCGCCCTTGGCCGCACCCGTTGTCTCTGCCGAACAGTCGGCAAACAGCGTGTCCATGATGGTCGTGTTCTTCGCGGCGAAGAGTCCTCCGCCCTGGACGTTTGCCGACGACGAAACGGAGTGGCAGTTTCTCACCACGCAGTTCGATACGACATAGTTGTTGCGCGGCAAGTAAAACCCCGCCGCATAACCATCGGTCGCGTAGCCGTTTGCCACGGTTATTCCATGGAATTGCGTCTCGTATCCCTCGCACTTGATGCAACGCACGGAGTTTTGCCCGTCGATGACAACGTCCTCAGGGTTCCCGCTCATTGAACGAACCTTGCAATAATTTTGGCCGCCGCGATCACCAAACACAATCGGGGCGTCAAGTTTATAGACTCCGTTCGATATCCAGAGCGTCGATGGCCATCCATCGACGAGTTTGCCCACGCCAGCCTGAATCGTCTTCATCGGGTTCGCCTGGGAGCCGTCCCCCGTCTCATCGTTGCCGTATTCGACCGATACATAGACCGTGTTGGCCACGGCTGTAAGCACCGCGGAGCATCCTGCGAGCGCTATCAACATGTTCCTGATGTAGTTCATTGTTTTGTTCCTTCCTTAGTTGTTTTGGTTAAATGGCGCTTTCACGGAAAACACCCGAAAAAACTCACAGAGTCGCCCCCTTCTGGAATTTCGGCGCGAGGGTGAGGGGGAAGTCGCCAGGGCGGCCTTCAAGTTGCGCCAGGATGGCGTCGGCGACTTTCCCCGCATCGCCTTCGGGGTCCATCTCCATCCTGGCGAGTTCCCTTGCGAAAACGGGGCCGTTGCCGAGGTTGGCCCATGTCGCCACGCGAACGACCTCCGGCACTTTGACGCCCGCCGCCGCAAAGGCCGCAAGCGCGCCCGCGCAGACGTAGTCATCGGAGAAGTAGAGGAGGTCGTGAAGCCACGCGCGTCCCTTCGCCAGCCGCGCCGCGAAAGCGTCACGGGCCGCGAATGCAATGGCTTCCGGCGCCTTTCCGCCCGGCGGCACGTCGACGACCCACCGCTCCGCTCGTATGCCAGCCGCCTTCAACGCCGCACCCAAGTCGTTGAATCGTTCGCATCCGACTTCAAGGACGCTGCGAACGCCCGCACGTCTTGCGGCTTCGGCCAGCTCGCCCGCCGCTGCGGCGCGGTCGTAGCGAACGTGGCCAACGCAGCCCCGGAGGCTGCATGTCGCCTTGTCGCCCAGCGTGACGAACGGAACGCCGGACTTCATCAGCAGCCTCTCCGCCGGGGGGTTGTCGAACATAGTGACCGCGAGCGAGACGGGGTGCGTGAGGTGGAGTTCCAGTTCGGCGAGATCGGGCGTTTCGGACGGCTTGGGCAAGACCGTCACCTGCGTGAAGAGCCATCCCGCCTTGACGAGACGCGCGCGGAGCACGGACGAAAAGACGTTGGCGTAGAAGCCGCGCCCGTCCGAGCGTTGGACGAAGAGGACGCTGCCGCGCCACAGTTTTTCCTTGCGGCCGAGAACCACGCTGCCCGCGCGGGGCCGGGGGATGATGAAGCCTGAGTCGGTCAGCGACTTCACCGCGGCGCGCGTGACGATGCGGCTCACGCCCAGCGCTGCGGCCAGGTCGCGCGTCGTCGGGATGACGTCGCCCTCCTTGAAGAAGCCGGAGACGATGCCATCGCGCAGCCCATCGACGACCTGCGAGACTAGTGTCGCGCGGCTTGATCTGGAGACGGCGAACGGGAGCGTCGGCGTTTTGCTTTTTTCGGTTTTCATTTTCGGGCCACAATTATACCCAATAGCCCAAACTTTGTCAAGCGGGGTTTTCGGGTGTGGAAAAGATTATCATGCTGGTCAAGGCGCTACCGCGCCGAGGCAGGGAAACTGCCGCACCCCCGCTGTGTGGGCCATCGGCCTCGATGGGACGGCATTGATGCAAGCATCATGCGTCCGCATCCATGCCGTGTGGCTTCGCCACGGTGCGCCAGACTGGGAATCCGCCTCCGGCGGACTAGAAAATATCTTGGAAGGAGGTCGCAAGCTGTTGAGCCGTGTAGAAGTGGAGAAATGGAGATGTAATTGAACCTCTACATCTCTACACCTCTACACGGCTTAAAGATATTCCCCTTTTCCAGTTTCCAAGGTTCGGCGCGGTAGCGCCTGGGAGGGAGGCGGAGGGCTAGAAGAGTTCGCCCGACCATAATCGGGCAATGAACTCCTGCCACGGGAGAATGACTATTCCCTCAACGTCGCGCGGGCGCGGTTCCCTGCAGACAAGAATGCGGTGGCGGAACTGCCCCTCCTCGCCAATTGCGCGAAGTTCGCGGAGGTCATCCTTCGTCGCGTTGCGCGTGGTCTTGGTTTCAATTGCGACCTCCCCGTTCACAACAAAATCCACTTCGAGGTTCGTCCGCGTTCGCCAGTAGGCGATTTCCGCATCGCGGCGAAATGTGTCCGCGTATGAGGATATCTCATGGAGTATCCAGCTCTCGAAGGCATGGCCGTATTCCGCCGTGCCGGGAACCAGTTCCCTGCGGCCTTGGAGGCGGTGCGCCACACCCGTGTCGAAAAGGTAGAATTTCGCCGTCTCGACTGTCTTGCGAGAGCGTCCCTTCTGCCATACGGGGACCTCGCGGGCAAGAAGCGTGTCCTTGAGAATCTTGAAATATTCCTGAACGGTGCTGCGCGCAATCTGAGCGTCAGAGGCAATGGCCTGGTAGTTTATCTGTTCGCCGCTCGACAGTGCGGCGACCTCAAGAAAGCGACTGAAGGCAGGAAGGTTGCGCGTCGCCCCCTCCTGCATTATCTCCTGCTCAAGATAAAGCGAAACATACCCTGCCAGGTCTTCATCCGGGTCGTCCGAGCCCCAAATGCCTGGGACAAGGCCGTGACTTAGTGCCTTGTCGAGATTGAAGCGCGTTCCGAGTTCTGATGCGGAAAAAGGGTGCAAATTCCGAATCCGCGCTCGTCCGCCGAGGAGATTGACTCCGCCTTTGCGCAATTTGCGGGCGCTTGATCCTGTAAGGAGGAAGCGGATGCCTTTTTCCTCAATCAGGCGATGGACTTCATCCAGCAACGAGGGCATCTTTTGGATTTCGTCTATGACAACGGGGCGGCCGTCGCCGCATGTCTCTTCGATGTAGTTCGAGTTTCGAGCCAGGCGCGTAAAGGTGTCGCCAGAAAGCAGGTCGAACACATGCGCGTCTGGCAGCGTTTCCCTTACAAGCGAAGTCTTACCGCACTGGCGCGGCCCGAAAAGGAAGCAGGACTTCTTCTGCAAGACGGAGGCTATGTCTAGTTTCCGAGCGACATACATGGTTTCACCCCATTGGGAAAAGGACTTTATTATGATAAAAGATAGCAACAAGTTTAGCAGTTGAGAGCCGCTTTGTCAATGAAAATCGCCAACTATGTCGGCATTTTTGCAACAAAATCGCCAACTCTGTCGGCGATTTTACATCAAATGGGGTGGAAGTTTCCTATGAGAGGCAGGGAAACTGTCGAGTAGCCCGCTGCGCGGGCCAACGGCCTCGATGCGACAGCATTGATGCAAGCATCATGCGTCCGCATCCATGCCGTGCGGCTTCGCCACAGTGCGCCAGACTGGGAATCCGCCTCCGGCGGTTTGGAAAAGATTTTGGAAGGGGTTCGCAATCTGATGAGCCGTGTAGAAGTGGAGATGTAATTGAACCTCTACACCTCTACACGGCTTAAAGATCTTCCCCTTTTCCAGTTTTCCCGTGCCGCGAAGCGGCCTTCCCAATCTGCCGGGGGCGGCCATCGGCCGTGCGACAGGGCTGGCGACGCATGAAGCTTGCTTCAAGGCGGCGGCAGCCACGGCGTATGTGCGCGTAGCGCGTTCCCGGCAGTTTCCAAGGTTCGGCGCGGTAGCGCCTGGGAGGTTTGGCGCAAGCGCCTGGGAGGTTGAGAGGTTGAAATGTGAAAATGTGGAAATGTTGCCAATGGCCAATCCCTAATCCCGAATCCCGCTTGTTAACGATACGGGGAACAGGGTAGGGGATTAGGGGGCGAGGAAGAGCGTCGCTATTTGCCAGCCCGGAAGATCGGGGATGACGACGACCAGTTCCTCAGGCGATGCCCCGTCCTCGCACTCGACGGCAATTGGCTCGGCCATTGTCGGGGTTTGCATGAAGACTTCACGCGAGACGGGACGGCGAATGCGCACGCGGAGTTCATCGGTGCCGCCAATAGACAGGTTGAGCAATGTGACGCTGTCGAGACGGCCATCTTCGCGGACTCGCAGCAGGATGCGCAGCGGGCGGATGGCATCGACACGCACCGGGAATGTGCCGCCGGTCGCGGCGTCGAGGTCGTCGAGAAGCTTCGTCCGGCGGCTCGCCAGCGGATATTTCCCCATGTCCGCGACATCAACGACTGCGCTCGAAGCGAGGACGGCCTTGTCGGCATCGGTCATTTCGCGGCGCGACTTGTCGGTCAAATACCAGACCTTCGTCCCGCTCTCGGCCACGGTCACGGGGATCCCGGCGCAGGCGAGGTCAAAGTCCATGGGATCGCGTAGGTCGAAGTCTGGCGTCTCGCTGGCGGCAGAGCCAATGAACCGAGCCACGCCTCCGAGGCGCGTTTTCCGCGTCGATGCGGCCAGGCGCTCGAAGTATGGGCGTGCGCGGTGGAGCGTTCGCAGGAAGCGGTCGTATTCCTCGACAGGCTCCGGCGCCTCCCCGGCGAACCAGTAGAGCGAGAGCGAGTCGCAGCCTGAGGCTAGGGCGAGGGCGCATTCTGTCATGATTGCCCCCGGTGACTTGTGCAGGACGTGGCGCGGGTAGGTCTCCTGCTCGTAGCAAACCGACGCGACGATGCCATCATAGGCGCGGCAGCGTTCGGCCTCGCGGGCGACGCTCAGGCACTTGGCGACCATTCCACGCGGCTCCGCCTCTGTGTAGAAGCCGGCGCCGGGTCGGATGCCTACCCGCTTGCGCGAAGACCCGGAGAGGGCCTCCAGCAGCGGGCGGTAGCTTGACGCGGTGTAGATGGTGTCCGACCATACCGCCTGATAGGCAAGGCGGCAGGGGCTTCCAAGCGCGTCTGCGGCTTCGCGGACTGTGGCGGCGTAAATGGCAAGCGACTCGGCGTTGAAGTCAATCCAGGCGGCGCGGAGCGGTTCCCTGGGGGAATCCGAGAAGAGGCGCTCGACAAGCGTCTCGCGCGTCCAGTTCCCGCCGGTCTTTTCGTTGAAGGCGGCGATGCAGCGCGGGCAGAAGCATCCGTGCGGCTTGCACACGCCCAGGCGGAGGTCGTCGTCGATCCAGTACGAGCCTGGGTTGACGACGCGCAGGACTGTCTTCGCGTAGTTGAATTCGTAGTCAAGGACAAGGGGCGAGCGCGGGCAGAGGAAGTTGATTCGCTCGCCGTCGCGGCCCATCTGCCAGGCATCTTCGGGGAAGGTCTGCTCGCCGGGCTTCGGCGTGCCGTCATGCGCCTCACCGTGGCCGAGCGTCAGCCCCTGCTGGTAGGAGGGGATGACGCCGATTTCATTGCATAGCGGACGGTAGGCGGCGAAGGTCGCGCATTCCTTCTCAAGCGCGGGGATTGTCTTGCGGGAGCCGGTCGCGAACCAGAACTCGTCGCATGCCCCCTGGTGGCGTCGGTGGCAGTCAACGAGCTGCCCGAAGAGGTCCGGACGCCCGTTGACTCCCATCGTGTGGCGGATTACAATGAAGGGCCAGTCATCCGCGCCGCCAAGCGGCTTTCCAGACTTGTCTTTCATCGCCGCAGGGCGGGTTAGTTGGCCACGATGTTGACAAGGCGGCCTGGGACGCAGACGACCTTGCGGACAGTCTTGCCTTCGATGGCCTCCTTGACCTTGGCGTCGGCCAGGGCGGCGGCTTCGAGAGCCGCCGCGTCCGCATTGGCCGGCACCTTGATGCGAGACTTCGGCTTGCCAAGCACCTGCACGAGAATCTCAACCTCATCGACGGCGAGGAACTTCTCGTCGTATTTCGGCCAGGGCTCGTAGGCGAGCGTGTGGTCGTGGCCGAGATACTCCCAGAGCTCCTCGCAGACATGCGGGGCGATCGGTGAAAGCAGCAGCACGAACTTTTCGGCAGCCTCGCGCGGGAGGTCCTTGCCCTCGCCCGCAAAGGCGTTCACGAAGATCATGAGCTGGCTGATCGCCGTGTTGATGTTGAGCGTTTCGAGATCGTTCGTGACCTTCTTGATCGTCGCGTGGAGGACGCGGAGTTCGTCGGCCGTTGGCGCGCGGTCAACGATTGCCTGGTCCTTGACCATGCGGAAGGCGCGCTTGAGGAAGCGGAAGGCACCCTCGACGCCTGCGGCGCTCCAGGGCTTGCTGGCTTCGAGCGGGCCCATGAACATCTCGTAGAGACGGAGCGTGTCCGCGCCGTATTTCTTCACGATGTCGCTCGGGTTCACGACGAACTTCGGGAAGCGCTTGCCCATCTTGATGCCGTTTTCGCCGAGGATCATCCCCTGGTGGACGAGCTTCTTGAAGGGCTCCTTGACGGGGCTGAGGCCCTTGTCGTAGAGATACCGGTTCCAGATGCGGGAATACATCAGGTGGCCGACGGCGTGCTCGGGGCCGCCGATGTAAAGGTCGACGGGGAGCCAGTGCTTGAGGAGCTCGTAGTTCGCGAACTCCTTGTCGTTGTGCGGATCGACGTAGCGGAGGAAGTACCAGCTGGAGCCTGCGGAGCCGGGCATGGTCGAGGTCTCGCGGACGCCCTTGACGCCGTTGCGGTCGTACTTCTTCCATTCGGTGGCGTTCTCAAGCGGCGCCTTGCCGCCCTGGCCCTTGTAGTCTTCGAGTTCGGGGAGGACGAGCGGAAGCTCGTCGTCGGGAAGGGGGTAGATCTTGCCGTCTTCGGTGTGGACCACGGGCACAGGCTCGCCCCAGTAGCGCTGGCGCGCGAAGATCCATTCGCGGAAGTGGTAGTTCACGGTGCGCTTCGCGACGCCCATCTTCTCGAGCTTGGCCGTGATGGCCTCCTTAGCCTCCTCGACGGTGAGGCCGGTGAACTCCTCGGAGTTGATGAGCTTGCAGCCCTTGCCGAGGTAGTCCTGCTTCTCGAAGGCGTGCTGCGAGACATCCGCTCCGTCGATGACCTGGATCATCGGGATGTTGTGGGCGACGGCGTATTCGAAGTCGCGCTGGTCGTGGCTCGGGACGGCCATGACGGCGCCCGTGCCGTAGCTGGCGAGGACGAAGTCGCCGATGAAGAGCTGCGCCTCCTTGCCGTTCGCGGGGTTGATGCAGGTCACGCCTTCGAGGCGGCAGCCCGTCTTGCCCTTGTTCAGCTCGGTGCGGTCCATGTCGTTCTTCTTCTTCGTCTCCTCGATGTAGGCCTTCACCTCCGCCTGGTTCTTGATGCGGGGCATGAGGTCCTGGACGAGCTGCCCGTCGGGAGCGAGCACCATGAAGGTGATGCCGTAGATTGTCTCGATGCAGGTCGTGAAAATCGAGAACTCGCCGCCGCCGACAATCTGGAACTTGACCTCGACGCCCTCGCTCTTGCCGATCCAGTGGCGCTGCATCTCCTTGGTGGATTCTGGCCAGTTGATCTCATTCAGCCCTTCGAGAAGCTTTTCGGCGAAGGCCGGCTGGTTGATGACCCACTGCTTCATGTTCTTGCGGACGACGGGGTATCCACCGCGCTCGCTCTTGCCGTCGATGACTTCGTCGTTGCTCAGGACGGTGCCGAGCTCCTCGCACCAGTTCACCGGCATGTCGATGTACTGGGCGTAGCCGTCGAGGAAGAGCTGCTTGAAGATCCACTGAGTCCACTTGTAGTAGTCGGGGTTGCTGGTGGCGATCATCTTCGACCAGTCGTAGTCGAAGCCGAGCTCCTTGAGCTGCCGTGAGAAGGTCTCGATGTTCTTCTGCGTGAAGCCATCTGGGTGGTTGCCGGTGCTGATGGCGTACTGCTCTGCGGGGAGGCCGAAGGAGTCATAGCCCATCGGGTGCAGGACGTTGTAGCCCTGCATGCGCTTCATGCGCGAGATGATGTCGGTGGCGGTGTAGCCTTCGGGGTGTCCGGCGTGAAGCCCGACGCCGCTGGGGTAGGGGAACATGTCCAGAGCGTAGAACTTGGGTTTGGAGAAGTCCCAGACGTCGGTCTTGAAGGTCTCGTGCTCGGCCCAGTAGGCCTGCCACTTCTTCTCGATTTCGCTGAAGTCGTATTCCGAGTTTGCCATGGTTTTCCTTTAACCTCTGAGTTTGTGGATGACGGAGAACATCACGCTGGGGTAGTCGCTGGAGAAGCCGTCGCAGCCGAGATCCCACAGCCTGAAATAGGCTTCCTCTGTTTCGCCGCCCTCGAATGGGATGGAGCAGACGGGGATGTCGTGGGCGTGGAACTCGTCGATGATGCGCTTCAGGTAGGCCGTGCCGGGAACGAACGGCTCGTCGGCCTTGGGGTTGAAGTAGGAGTGGAGCGAGACGGCGGAGATGGACTTGAAATCGCCGGCGCGGACTTCATCCATGATCTTCTCGAAATGGGCCTGGAAGCGGGCGAGGTCGGCGGCGTTGTGTTCCGGCGCGGGGACGGGCCATGTGCCAATCCAGAGGAGCGTCTTGCCGCCGGGGACGTTTTTCGTCCATTCGACTGCCTTGGCGTAGTCTTGCCCGGTGTAGTAAACCTGGTCGAGGACACCGGCTTCGCGCGCCTTCTCGGCGATGTATGCGGGGCCTGCGCCCTTCTCATCGACGAAGCAGAGCCAGGTGGGGTGGCCCTTCATTGTGTCGAAGACTTCCTCGATGGTTGGGATGCGGTGGTGCGAGAAGTCGGGCGAGAGGTAGGAGCCAACGTCGATGTCGCGGATGGTTGCCCAGTCGAGCTGCGTGGAGACGTCGATGTCCTTGAGGGACTCGGGAATCCCGCGCGCTGTGCGGCGCAGGGTGGCGTCGTGGAGCATGATGCCTACGCCGTCGCGGGTCTTGCGGCAGTCGCATTCAAGGGCAGATCCGTTCTCCCAGCACCAGCGGAAGGTGTCCAGGGTGTTGTCGGGACGCTCGAACTTTCCGCCGCCGCGGTGGACATGAGAGATATGGAGAAGAGAATTGGTGTGGAGCATGGGGGGAGGGAGGGGAGGGTTGAAAAGTTGAGAAGTTGAGAAGTTGAGAAGTTGAAAGGTTGAAAAGTTGGGAAGTTGAAAGGGTGAAATGTGAAAATGTGGAAGTGTGAAAATGTGGAAATGTGGAAGTGTGGAAATGTGGAAGTGTGGAAGTGTGGAAATGTGGAAATGTTGCCAATTATCAATGTTGCCAATGGCCAATCCCGAATCCCTCGGTGCAACTTCTCAACTTTTCAACCTTTCAACTTTTCAACTCTATATCAGGCGCTCAACTGCGGCGATTTCGGCGCGGCGGGCTTCAGCCCAGGCAACGGGGTCGGCGACGCCTTCCGGCGGCTCGATGCGCTTTGCGCCGCAAGAGGGGCAGAAGGCGGTGCGCGTTGCGGGTGCCTCACACTGCGGGCACTCGCGGAGCAGGACTTCGCCGCACCATGGGCAGTATGTGGCGCCGGCGTCGGGCTGACGGCGCGGCATGAAGGCGAGCGCGCCATCGACTACGTATGGGACGTTGGAGAGACAGCCGGCGTTGGGGCAGAAGGGCTCGCGACGGGTTAGCGGCGATGGGGCCATGCTGGTAGTCGCGCCGCTTGCGGGCGCTGCGCCCTGCGGCGTTTCGTCGGCCAGCTCCGCCGGCATCTCGATCTCAAGGATCTCGCAGATTTTCTCGATGGTGTCGCGGCTGAGGGCGGTGCGCTTGCCGCCCTCGAACTGGCTAATGGCCGATTGGGTGCAGCCCGCCATCTTTGCGAGCTGCACCCCGGTAAGGCGCTTTGCGCGCCTTGCATTGCGGAAAATGGGGCCGAACATTTCCCCTTATTCGTCCTCCATCTTGAGCTCATCCTGGCGGGCGGCGGCGATCTTCTGCGCGAGGTTGCCGGGCACCACGTCGTAGCGGGTGAGTTCCATCTCGAAGGAGCCGCGGCCGCCGGTCATGCTGCGGAGCTGCGCCGGATACTGGAAGAGCTCGGCCATCGGGACTTCGGCGGTGACGGTCTGGAGTTCGTCCTGCATCTCCATGCCGAGGACGCGGCCGCGACGGTGGTTGAGGTCGCCGGTGACTGCGCCCATGTAGCTGTCGGGGATCGTGACCTTGACGGTCATGATCGGCTCGAGCAGCGAGGGCTTGGCCTGCGACATCGCCTCGCGGAAGGCGCGGGACGCGGCGATCTTGAAGGCGACTTCGGAGGAATCGACCGGGTGGAAGGAGCCGTCATAGACCTCGACCTTGACGTTCTGCACGGGGTAGCCGGCGATGGCGCCCTTGGAAAGGCCTTCGTTGACGCCCTTCTGCACTGCGGGCATGAAGTTGCCGGGGATGGAGCCGCCGACGGTGCTGTCCACGAATCCCTCTTCGCCCTCTGCCTTCGGCATGATGCGGAGATAGACCTCGCCGTACTGGCCGTGGCCGCCGGTCTGCTTTTTGTGCTTGTAGTGGCCTTCGCCGCGCCCGGTGACGGTTTCGCGGTAGGCGACTTTTGGAACGGTCAGCTCGACGTTGACGTTGGACTGGAGCTTCATCAGCGCGACCGCGACGTCGATGTGGACGTCGCCGAGGCCCTTCATGACGATCTCCTTCGTCTCCTCGTCCTTGATGAAGTGGAGGGTGGGGTCGCTGTCGGCGAGGCGCTTCATGGCGGTGCCGAGCTTGTCCTCGTCAACCTGGGTCTTGGCGTGGACGCTCATCCACATGACGGGCTGCGGGTAGTCGATGTCGGGCATGACGGTCGCGGTGCCGACGGCGCAGAGGGTGTCGCCGGTGTGGACGTCCTTGAACTTCGGGATGGCGACGATCTCGCCGGGGCCGGCGTTCTCGACCGGAACCTGCTTGCGGCCGAAGACCTGGAGCAGCGAGGATGCGACTTCCTTGGAGCCGGTGGTGTTGTTCTGGAGCGCCATGCCGGGGGTGATGGTGCCGGAGAGGACGCGGATGTAGGAGAGCTGGCCGACGAAGGTGTCGATGGCGGTGCGCCAGACCTGTGCCACGAATGGCGCGGCGGCGTCGGCCTTGACCTCGTTGCCGTCCTTGTCGGCGAACTTGCGGGTGCCGGGGGCGGGGAAGAGGCGGCAGACGCTGGAGAGGAATGCGTCGACGCCGTCGCCCTGGAGGGCCTTGACGACGTAGATGGGGTGGGTGGAGCCGGAGGCGACGGCGTCGCGGAGGCCGCCGCGGATCTCGTCGGCCGCGAGGGTGCCTTCCTCGAAGTACTTGTTCATGAGCTCCTCGGAGCTCTCGGCCGCGGATTCGGCGAGTGCCGTGTAGGACTCTTCAAGCTCGGCGGGGACTTCGCCCATGTCGAGGATGTTGGCGACGCCGTCTGCGGCGGGAACGGTCAGCGGGCAGCAGCCCGTGCCGAAGTGCTCGCGGATGGCGGCGACGGTCGTCAGGAAGTTGGTGTTTTCCTTGTCGAGACCGGTGATGACGAAGGCGACGGAGTTGACGCCGTAGGCCTTGCATGCGTGCCAGGCGCGGATGGTGCCCGCCTCGATGCCGGAGGCTGCATCGACGGCGATGACGATGGCGTCGGAGGCGCGGATGGCGCCGCGGACGGCGCCGTAGAAGTCGGGGGCGCCGGGGGTGTCGATGAAGGCGAGGCGGTAGTCGGTGTCGCCGGCCTTGTAGGTGCCCATGAAGGAGTTCGCGAAGATGGAGATCTTGCGCGACTTCTCCTCGTCGTTGGTGTCCGAGATGGATGAGCCGTTGGCCACGGAGCCAAGCCTGTCGTTGAGGCCGAGCTTGAATGCGATCGCGTCGGTCAGAGTTGTCTTGCCGCTGCCGCTATGGCCGAGAAGGGCGAATGTGCGCACGTTTGATACGGGGATTCCAGTCATCGTTGTCTCCAGTTGTTCCTTGTCTATTTATTGAGTAAAGAGGATGGCGCCGCCAAGCGCGGCAAAAACCGTCAACTATGATACCAAAAATTCCAGAAGGCGCAAGGGAAATTTTTATTGCAGCAAATCCAAGCCAGTTATTTGACATTGGCGGGGGCGGAATGTAGAATAGATACTTCTACATTTAATAAGGTAACGACTCACATGAACGGCAGGGACATACTCACAAGGTATCTCGAACGGACCGAGTTCACCTCCTACGAGGACTTCAAGGCGAACTACCGGCTAAAGGTGCCGGCGAACTTCAACTTCGCGTTTGACGTCGTAGATGCCTTCGCCCGCGAGGAGCCGGAGCGCCGCGCCCTTGTCTGGTGCAACGACCACGGCGGCGAGCGCATCCTCACCTTCGCCGACATCTCCCGCGAGAGCTCTCAGATCGCGAACTGGTTCCGCTCGCTCGGCATCCGCAAGGGCGACGTGGTGATGCTCATCATGTGCCGCCACTACCGCTACTGGGAGGTCATCATGGCCCTCCACAAGCTGGGCGCAGTGGCAATCCCCGCCTCGAACCTACTCCAGCCGCACGACATCAACTACCGCGTCCAGGCGGCCGGCGTGAAGATGATCGTCACGAGCCACAACGAGCACGTGCTGGAGTCTGTCATCGGCGCGCAGGAGAAGACCCCCGTGCCCCTGCTCGTCTGCTGCGGCGGCGAGACGCCAAAGGGCTGGCTCAACATTGACGACGAGATCGACCGCTTCCCTGGCACCTTTGCGCGCCCCACCGACGACCAGGCCACGACAAACGAAGACGCGATGCTCTGCTACTTCACTTCGGGCACCACGGGCAACCCGAAGATCGTGCGCCACAACTTCGTCTATCCGCTTGGCCACATCGTCACGGCCCGCTACTGGCAGGGCTGCCAGCCCGGCGGTCTCCACTACACGCTCTCCGACACCGGCTGGGCCAAGGCCGCATGGGGCAAGCTCTACGGGCAGTGGCTCGCCGGCAGCGCCATCATGGCCTACGACATGGACAAGTTCCACGCCGCCGACGTGATGGCCGTCATCGCCAAATACAAGGTCACCACCTTCTGCGCGCCGCCAACGGTATTCCGCTTCATGATCCAGGAGGACCTCTCGAAGTACGACTGGTCCAGCGTGAAGCGCTGCGCCATCGCTGGCGAGGCGCTGAACCCCGAGGTCTTCAACAAGTTCCGCGAGCTGACTGGCCTGACCCTCAACGAGGGCTTCGGCCAGACCGAAGGCCCGGTGCTGGTGGGCAACTTCCTCTGGATCGACCCCAAGCCAGGCTCGATGGGCAAGCCCACCGGCGCCTTCGACGTGGACATCGTCGATGAGGACGGCCGCAGCAGCGCACCCGGCATCGAGGGCGAGATTGTCATCCGCTGCCCTGACCGCAAGCTTCCATGCGGGCTCGTGGCCGGCTATGGCCTCGTGCAGAAGACATGGGAGAATGAGGGTGTCTGGAGCAACGACTGCTACCATACCGGCGACCTCGGCTGGAAGGACGAGGACGGCTATTTCTGGTTCATTGGCCGCGCCGACGACGTGATCAAGTCCTCGGGCTATCGCATCGGCCCGTTTGAGGTCGAGAGCGCCCTGCTCGAGCATCCGGCGGTCGTCGAGTGCGCCGTCACCGGCGTCCCCGACCCCAAGGGCGAGCGCGGGATTGTCGTGAAGGCGACGGTCGTGCTGGCGAAGGGCTTCTCGCCCTCGGACGAACTGGCCAAGGAGCTCCAGACGCACGTGAAGAAGACGACCGCGCCATACAAGTACCCGCGCATCGTCGAGTTCGTTGAGGAGCTGCCGAAGACGGTCAGCGGCAAGATCAGGCGCGCGGCGCTGAGGAAGTAACGGCGCGGGAGGGACGGCGGCCATGCTAGTGATGCGCGACCGGGACTCCTACGATGCAATGGCGTCGCTCGCGGCGCTGGCCCTTGACGCCGTCGCCATCTGGGCGGCGCAGATGCTTGCCGTCTGGATCCGCTATTCAAGCGGATGGATGACGCTTACGCCTGAAATCACGGCCAGCATGGCCGACACGTCGTTCCGCGGCCATCTCTACTTCCAGTATGCAGTTGCGGCGGCCGCCGTCTTGCCGCTCTACGCGATAGTCTTCCAAATATTGAAGCTCTACACGCGGCCCCAGGACGGGACCTTCACCGGCCGCGTCCCGCGTCTGGTGCGGGCATGCCTCCTCGGCGGCGGCGCGGTGCTTATCTGCACCGGCCTTTTGAAGAACACCGTTCCATTCATATCCAACGGCGCGATTGTCATCTCGCTTTTCACTGTGACGACGCTGGTGCTGATTGAGCGCGCCGCCGCCTTCCACGCCGAAATCGCGCTCGCCAAACGGATTCCCCCGTGCCATAGGGCGATCATCCTTGGCTCGAACGATGACGCCCGCCACTTTGCGGAGGCCGTTACCCAGGAGCCTCGCATGAGGACGCAGGTCGTGGCGCTTCTCGCCGTCAAGGACGAAAAGGCGGAGGAGGGGACCACGAAGGTTAGCTCTGTTGAGGACCTGACCAAGGTGGTGGCCGAGACGCGCGCCGACATGCTCGTGCTGGCGTCGCATCGCCTCACTCACGACGAGACAGTTGATCTCGTCGTCTGGTGCGAGCGCCACCTGGTGCGCTTCAGCATGATCCCCGACCTTTTCCGCATGCTCACCCACAAGATGGAGTTCTCGATGGTTGGCACAGTGCCGGTGGTCGGCATTGGCCGCTGGCCGCTTGACCAGGTCTGGAACCGCGTGGCCAAGCGCCTGGTGGACATCGTCGGCGCAATCGTCGGGCTGGTCTTCTCCTCGCCTTTCATCCTTGTGGCGGCCATCTTCATCAAGGCTGGATCGCGCGGTCCCGTCTTCTACCGCCAGCCACGCTGCGGCCAGCGTGGAAAGACCTTCCAGATACTCAAGCTCCGCACCATGCGCCAAGACGACGACGGCAAATACCATCCCGGCTGGACGGCGCAGGACGACCCGCGCCGCACGCGCGTCGGCGCGTTCCTGCGTCGCTGGAACATCGACGAGCTCCCGCAGTTCTTCAACGTCCTCGTCGGCAACATGAGCCTCGTCGGGCCGCGTCCGGAGCAGCCATACTACGTGGAACAGTTCACGACCGGCATCGAGCACTACATGTGGCGCCATGTCTCCAAGCCGGGGATTACCGGATGGGCGCAGGTGAACGGCCTCCGCGGCGACACCAGCATTTCAGAGCGCGTGAAATACGACCTCTACTATTTGGAGAATTGGTCGCTCGCCTTCGACTTCAAGGTACTCGTCCGCACTTTCTTCTCGTATAGGGGAGCTGGTTGAGGAGAAGACGGCGAGCGCTGGTTGGGCGTTGGAACTTTTGAAGAAAAGGAGATTCCATGAAAAAGGCAATACCATACTGCGTGGCAATAGTGTTCGCGATCGCATTCGCGGCGGTTGCGGCGAGGAACAGGGCGCTCAGCGCCGATTTGGAGGAGGCGCAGGCAGCGCTTGCCGCGTTCAAGGCGGCGCCCCAGCCGGAGAAGAACGTCGCCGTTCCCAGGCCGGCGTCGCCCCGGCCTCCTGTCGCCGAGCCCACTCCGCCCCCCGAACCGGAGTTCGACCAGGAAAAGTTCGACAAGGCCGTTGAAGAGCGCGTGGCGGAGCGAGTTGCAGAGCGCGACGCGCAGCGTGAGGCGGAACGCGAAGAGCGCCGTCGCGCATGGCAGAACGAGACCGAGGAGCAGCGCGAGGCGCGGCGCCAGGAGTTCCATGCCCGCATCAAGGAACATGCCGCCGAGCAGCTTGCCGCATTCGTCGAGAAGACCGGCCTCAACGAAGAGCAGCAGATGGCCCTTGAGGGCGAACTGGGACTGCTTGACTCTCGGGTCCGCGAAATTTCGGAAGAGTTCGCCTCGGCGCTTGACGAGGGCGTCCCCTTCGGCTTCGAGACGCAGATGCAGTTGATGAACAACATCAGCGCCGCTGTGCTTGACACCTTTGCCGGACTGGACGAGGCGCTGCCTGAGGGATGGCGCGAAAGCGACGAGGGCTTTGTCGTCATGATGGGCATTGACCCCGGGTCCGTCGATTCGCTTTTCCGTGCCATGAGGAGGACGGGGATGCGCGGCATGGGCATGCCCTTCATGCGAGGCGGCCCGCCGCCCGGAGGACGCCGGGGACGGCAACAGCAATAATGTGAAAATGTGGAAATGTTGCCAATTATCAATGTTGCCAATGGCCAATCCCGAATCCCTAACCCCGTTGCGGCTATCGGCTGTCGGCTACCGGCTACCGATTTCTTCCGTGTTCCGGCGCGTTAACCTCTCAACCTCTCAACCTCTCAACTTTTCAACGTTTCAACTTTTCAACTTTTCAACCTTTCAACTTTTCAACTTTTCAACTTTTCAACTTTTCAACCGTTTTTGGTAGAATCTATTCCAATAATTTAAGTGAATGGAGAAGACTTTCATGAAGCATTCGAAACAGCTTTTCACCGCAGCAGCGGCATTGTGCGCCGCGCTCTTCGCCGGTTGCGCCAACTACCGCCTTGGAACGACCCTGCCGCCTCACTTGAAGACGATTTACGTCTCCACCTTTGAGAACCACACGGTCGAGCCGAACATCGAGCAGAAGATCACGACTGCCGTCCGCAGGAAGTTCCAGCATGACGGCCAGCTCAAGATTGTCGGCTCCGAGGCCGACGCCGACATCATACTCAAGGCCACGCTCAAGTCATACGACGTGGATTCGCTCCTCTTCGAGCGCGACAACCCCAGCGCCACGCGGCGCTATCGCGCCACGATTACCTGCGCCATCGACGCCAGGGAGGCCGCCAGCGACAAAGTCGTCGTCCAGCGCGAAGTCAGGGGCGACACGACCTTCCCGGCTGCTGGCGACACCGTCACGGCTCGCCGCAACGCGCTGGAGGATGTCGCTCGCGACCTCGCCACTGAGGTCGTGGACGCCGTGATTGGCGCCTGGTAGCAGTTGGCG
Organism: Kiritimatiellia bacterium; assembly: GCA_017962605.1. Lineage (GTDB taxonomy): Bacteria > Verrucomicrobiota > Kiritimatiellia > RFP12 > JAAYLN01 > RGIG5952. Next base: position 47,107 of record JAGCUY010000180.1, read on the forward strand.
CCGCAAGGGGAACTGGCAAATGGACTACACTTTTCAAGACGAAGACGATGCTGCGCGTCGCAACATCTGGATTTTCGCAATGGCTGTCGCGCTCGCCATAGTGGTGGGCGCGATACTGCTGCTGCGGGCGAACAGCCGCCGCAATGCCGCGAATGAGCCCGCCGAGCCGGCGCCTGTGGAGCAGTCGGAGACTGCTGGGACTGAAACCGCCCAGCCCGAGACGCCGCGACAGGCGGCCCGCGATACGCGGCCTTCAACTCCCGCTCCCGATGCCCGCCCTCGTGATGCAGCTGCAACTTCTGTCGGCACTCGTCCTGTCGGCGCAGACCTTCAGTCTGCGCCCGCGCAGGGCGCGGGGCGCGAGGCCCCGCCACCTCCTGCCGCCGCCGGCGCCAACGCCCGCGCACTGCTGGCGAAGGGGCAGGACGCCGAACGCGCCGACGACCTCCTAGCCGCGCGGGCTGCATACGAGGCGGCTCTCGCCTCTTCGGATATTGGCGAGGCGCGCGCCCTCGTCGAAAGCCGTCTCGGAGCCGTCATGGTCTCCCTCATAACCTCGCAGCGCCAGATGCCCGAGAAAATCGAGCATGCCATCGCCTCTGGCGACCGCATCGAGAGGCTGGCCAGGACGCATGGCACAACCGCCGATCTCATCGCCGCCGCCAACGGCATCTCCAACCCGAACAACATCCGCCTTGGCGACCGCCTCCGCATCCTCCATGGCGCGAAGTTCGAGATCCTCGTGTCAAAGTCGCAGAACTGGCTGCTCCTCAAGATGAACGGCAAGTTCTTCAAGCGCTACACCGTTGGCACCGGCCGCTACAACCGCACGCCAATAGGCACATTCGTCATCTCCGACAAGATCAAGGAACCGAGCTGGTGGAAGGACAACGTTGAAATCCCATACGGCGACGAACGGAACATCCTCGGCACGCGCTGGATGGCCATCTCGGCCACGGGCAACACACCTCCGGCCAGCGGCTACGGCATCCACGGCACGTGGGACAACTCCTCCCTGGGCCAGCAGTCAAGCGCCGGATGCGTCCGCATGGCCAACACCGACGTCGAAGAACTCTTCATGATCGTCCCGAAGGGGACGCCAGTGACAATCCAGGACTAACTAAACAATAAGGAACTAAAAACAAATGAGCACCCTAAACCAGCAATCCAACCCCGGACACGACTTTGAACTCGGCGCCGTTGCCGAATCGCAGAAACGCGGCTTCTGGTCGATGTTCGTAATCATGATGGGCTTCACCTTCTTCTCGGCGTCGATGTGGGTGGGCCTGAACCTGGCCAATGGCCTTACCGCGTCGCGCTTCTTCTGGGCCGTAATGGCGGGCAACCTCATCCTTGGCGTATATACTGGACTTCTCGCCTATCCGGCAGCCCGCACCGGCCTCTCCGTCCACCTCCTCTCCCGCTACTCCTTCGGTGTCTTCGGCTCGGACATCCCATCGACCGTCCTGGCCATCACGCAGATTGGCTGGTTCGGCGTGGGCGTGGCGATGTTCTCCATCCCCACCACGGTCTGGCTGAACGACGCGTCCTTCCTGCAAGGCACATGGTTCGCGGCAGGGCCGGACATCTCGCCCTGGGGCGTGACGGCGCCGCTACATGCGCGCCTGCTCTGGACGATCACCCTCGTCGCCGGAGCGGCCATGACCTCATCGGCCTACTTCGGCATCAAGGCGCTGCACGTCATCTCCATCGTGGCGGTGCCGGCAATCGCCGTCCTCGGCGGCTGGTCCGCGATCCAGGCGCTCTTCTTCGACAAGCCGGAGTTCATCCTCGCCAACAACGAGACCCTCGCCGCCTCCCTGCAGACGGCTGGGCAGACCATCCGCACCGGTTGGGACGCCCTCGTGCAGCACCAGCCCGTAGATGCCAAGACCGGCGCATCCACGGCCATCGGCATGGTGCTCGCCATCTCGATGGGCATCGGCTCCTTCGTCTCCGGCGGCTCCTGCACGCCTGACTTCACCCGCTTCGCCAAGTCGCCGAAGATCGCAGTCGGCACGACCGTGCTCGCCTTCTTCATCGGCAACTCGCTGATGTTCTTCTTCGGCGGCGCCGCCGCGATGGTCTATAACAAGAACGACATCTCCGAAGTGCTCAAGATCCAGGGCCTCCTAGCTCCGGCGGTCATCGTCCTCCTCCTCAACATCTGGACGACCAATGACAACGCCCTCTACACCTCCGGCCTCGGGCTGTCGAACATCGTCCGCCTGCCGAAGCGCTACATGGTGCTCTTCAACGGCATCGTCGGAACTCTGGCCGGACTTTGGCTCTACGACAACTTCTGCGGCTGGCTGAACATCCTCAACACCTTCATCCCGCCCTGCGGCGCAATCCTCATCACCGACTACTTCCTGGTGCGGAAACGCTCCTACCCGACGATGGCCGAGAAGAAGTTCGTGCCGGTTTCCTGGCCGGCGGTCATCTCCTGGGCGCTCGGCTCGGTCGTGGCGCTGGCCGGCTTCAACAAGTTCGGTCTGGGCGACCTCGCCCCCTTCCTCATGAAGGGCATCCCCGCCATCAACGGCATGGCCGTGACGGCTGTGGTCTACTTGGTTCTCTCACCCCTGAACCGCGACTAGCGCGGGGAATCGCGACCCAAAAGGCCGCGTAAAATTGGCAGAGTGGCGGTGGCGCAAATGCGCCGCCGCCACAATGTTTAAAAAAGTCGTGAACAAAACATCCCCGATTGTGCTTAATTAATTAGGAGATATTATTGTTCACCGCATGGACATCGTTGAAGAACTAAGGCGTGACCGCGAAAAGGGCGCAAGGCGGCTTGAGGTTGAATACAAGGCCGGCCTCATGTCGCTCGCGCGTCGCTTTGGCGTGAACGACTCCGATGCCGAGGAACTGGTGAACAGCACTTTCGCCACGGTTGTTGAGAACATCGACGACTACATTGAGCAGTCGGCCTTCTTCGCGTGGATGTGCCAGATACTGACGAGCAAGTATTCGCGGAGCATAAGGCGCAAGTCAACCCAGATGGAGGTTTTCCCCGGAACTGTTCCCGACCTGGTTGACGAATCGGCGCAGGAGGCGATATACAGCAACCTTGACGCCTCGCTGCTTCGCGACGCCGTTGGCCAATTGCCGGAAGACCAGCGCGAGGTTATTATCCTCAGGTATTTCGTGGACATGCCGATCTCCAAGATAGCGAAATACCTCTCCATTCCATCGGGAACGGTTCGCAGCCGCCTTCACTACGCGCGCAAGGCGCTGGCGCTGAAGATGGGCGCCAAGATGAACGATGTCGTGAAGAAGCCCGGCGGCAAGGCCGTGATCCTGGCGCTGCTGCTCTGCGGCCTCACTGCGCTTGGCGCGGGGGTTAAGCTTGCTGTTGCCCGCTTGATGCCGTCGCCGCCGCTCGCCGTGGAACAGCAAGCGGACAACAGCAAGGACGCAGGGCAGGCGACAGGCGACCCGCGACAAGCCGAGGCTTACGTAGCCACCCAGTCGGCAACCGATTGCTATCGGCCACCGGCAACCGAAAACTCCAACTTTTCAACCGATAACTCGCAAGGAGAACAAAACATGAATATCACCACAACACGCACCGCAGCCATGCTCGCGGCCGGAACAATGGCTCTCGCCGCGTCACCGTCGGCGCAGGCCTCAATGGATAACTGGCAGGGCAATGCCGCCTCGCCGTGCGTTGTCATTGCCGTAGATGTTGACATGTCGCTCTCCGAGGCGCTCACGGCAAATAACGTCAGCCTCACCGGCGCCGCGTCGCTCGTCAAGCTAGGCAACGGCACCGTCACAGTCGATGATGAGAGCGGCATCGGCTCCTTCGCCGGCGACATCCATGTGTTTAAGGGCGGGTGGTCCGTCGGCACTGCGGCGGGCTTTGGCACCTCCGCCGGCTCTACATGGGTTTATCCGAACGGCTGCGTCCTCATAACCGATGTGACGGTCCCGCACACGGGCGAGACCTTCCACCTCGCTGGCACTGGCATTTCGGATTGGTATGGCTGGGGCGCGATCCGCTTCCCGTCCAGCTCGCAGGAATCGGCCGTCATGGCGGCCGGCGCCTACGGTTCGCGCTGGATTCTCGAGGGCGACGCCACGGTGATGCTGGCCACCGGCCCCTCCGTTTCCGGTCAGGCATCTTTCCTCCCCGCCGTTGATCTGGAACTGAACGGCCACGAGCTGACGCTCTGGCGCGGCCACTACGGGACAATCGCGACGACCAAGCTCTATGGGAACTTCAACAGCGTGACCGGCGCCGGCGGCATCGTCTGCAGGAACGGCGTCCAGTTCATCGACTACTGCTTCAGCCTCCCCGGCACGGCGGCGAACTCAATCGTTCTCCAGAATGCGCGCCTCAATGTTTGGGAGACGAAGGCGATGAACACCCCCTGGCGGCTTGTCGCAAGGCCCACGCCCATTGCCGACTGGCATGGGAACGCTACGACCCAGGCGGCGCTCATGCCGAGACTTCGGCTCTATGCCTGGGGCAACCGCGACAGGGCAGGGGAACATGACTTCCAGATATGGCCTGGGCCGGTGACGCTGGAAGGCGACCTCTGGATAGAGATGGAGAACCAGAGCCGCATCCAACCGATGACCTTCACGAACAAGGTCACTGGCGCAGGCGGCTTCGCCGTCACGACTGGCAAGGCGTGGCTCTACCTCGACTGCCCCGAAAACGACTTCCAAGGCGGCGTGACGCTCTGCGGGCCGGATGACCGCCTCGTCCTCGCGAATGACGGCGCGCTCCCCGCTGACGGCGGGCGGCTGCTGATGACGAACTCAGTCGTGACCTTCCCTTCGACCGTTTCCGCGCCGTGGTCTCTTCCGGCGCTTGAACTCGCCGGCGCGAGCGAGGTCCGAAACTGCCAGGGCAGCTGGAAGAGCGTCACCGCCCTTGATGGCGCCAACGCCCAGTACAGTTCCGCGCTCGGCGCAAGCAACCTCGTTGTGAAGTCCGGCGCGAAACTCACGGTTCATTCGCTTTTCGACCCCGCCACCTACGCCGGATGGGAGGAATACTACGATGTCAACCACAGCACGACGGACCTTTCGCAACTGCAATACCAAGGAGTCCAGTCCTATCCGCGGTATTTCGAGAACAACAGTTTCCGGGATCTCCCGGATTCAAACAACGCCACCCGGACGTCCACGCGCACGATTGCCTACGCCACCTACCTCTGGAATCATGGCTCGTCCGATGGGACCTGGACGTTCGCGGGGCATTTCGGCTCGCACGTTTACATCTGGCTCAACGGACAGCGGATTCTCGCGCTCACCGCGGGCAACGCCTGGCGCAACCCCTACCGCGTCACCGGGACGCTTCACCCCGGCGCAAACCGGCTCGTCGTCCTTTCCGACAACTGTAGCTGGGGGGCGACCGCCGACACAAACTCCGGCAACGACATCGGGACATGGACGGGAGTGAACTACAAGGGATTCGCATACGCCGAAGGCGACGTGTCGCTTGCAGAATGCAGCGACTTCAGCGTCCCGACCGACCCTGGCGACGGCTCATTCTGCACGACGAAGTGCGGCGACGAGGCTTTGGACGGCATCGCGTGGGCGCCGTCGTTCCAGAACCTCGCGATGGAGGCGGACTCCACGCTTTGCCTTGACGGTGCGTTGAGCGTCGAGACCGCCAAGGGCGCAGGCCTAGTCACGAATGGCACCCTCACCGTGACGCGGGCGCTGGATGTTGATCCTACAATCTTCGAGCGCAACGGCGGCATCGCCGTCGATGGCGACCTCGTTTTCGGCTCCGGGGCGAAAGTCTCGTTTGCGGACTCCGACAACTACAGCAAGGAAGCGGCCGGGGCCTACACGCTGGCGACGGCCACTGGGGCCATCACCGGCTTCGACTCGTCGATGCTGGAACTCGGCGGAAAGCGGCGGTGCTGGAAAGTCCAGCTGATCAACGGCGGCAAGGAACTTGTCCTTGAACTCATCCCGCCGGCGACAACCTTCATCTGCAAATAGGAGGACGCATGAACCCGGAAATGAAGTTGAAGGCCATTGGCGCCTTTCTGGCCCTTGCCGCGCCCCTCGCCCTTTTGGCCGATGGGTTGAGCAACCCCGGCTTCGAGAGCAACCTGACTGGCTGGACAACCTACTCAAACATGGCGGCGGACTCGACCGTGGCCCATTCCGGTTCAAAGTCGGCCCGAATAACGGTCTCGAACCCCAGCAGCGACCACACGGCCATGACCCTCTATGTTGCCGTTACGTCCGGCCGCACATACACCGCGACATGCCAGGTTCGGACGGAGAACGTGAGCGAAGTCACAAGCGCGGGCAACAATGGGACAAAGGGCGCCTGCCTTAACGTCGAGTGGTACAATTCAAGCAAGACGTGGCTGGCGTCCGGCAAGTATTCGAAGAGCCTGTGGGGCACCGCTGACTGGCGTCTTGCCGTCTGCAGTGGCCTTGCGGCACCAACTGGCGCGGCGTATGCGAAGATCAGCCTGATGGTGCGCGGCAACGGGAAGGCCTGGTTTGACGACGTGACCTTCGGCCTCGACAAGGGTCCAGTCACCCGCATCTCCCCCGCAAGCGGGGCGTCGCTTGCCGACAACACCCCGCTCTTCTCCTGGGCGTTCAAGGGCGGCGTGGGCACTTACACCCTCCAGGTTTCGCAAAACGAGGACTTCCCCTACGGGAGCACATTGGAGCGCGAAGTCGTGGCGTCCACATCCTACCAGTGGGATTCCCTCCTGGCTCCGGGAACATGGCATTGGCGCGTCTTGGCGGAAGGATGCCCAGACGCCTCGTCATGGACGTTCACACAGACGGCGGCGACCTCCCGCGACTGCCTCCCGCCGCGTTGTTCCGACATCGCTTGCCGCGTAACGGACGCCGAGGAGACCTTCTGGCTCCAGGTGACCTCCGAGGACGGCCTATCGGACATTCGCCTCGGCGACTGGGAGGGCACTGTGGCCCAGCGCGTGGGCGACGTTCTCCACTGCAAGTTCATCTCGCCGGATGGCGGATGGCCGGCGGGGCTGACCGAAACAAACCTCGTCGCGACCGACAATGCCGGCAACGCCTCGACCAACCTCTTCTGGCTCCTCAACGCGCCGCAGCCCGCGAACGTCGTGACGATTGACGGCAACGGCTTCTACCGCGTGGGTGGCGAACGCTTCTTCCCGCTCATGATCTTCGAGGTGGAGCTTGGCGACATGGCCGACGTCGCGGCGGCGGGCTTCGACGTGGTACACAACTACAAGTGGGAGAAGAACCGCAGCGTCAACAGCGTCCGCTCCTACCTCGACACCTGCACCGCCAACGGCCTGCGGGCCTTCGTTGGCTTCGACCGCGGCACAATCACCGAAGAAGGCCTCATCCAAGGCGATATCGCACGTGTCGCGCAGCGTGTCGGCGCCCTCGCAGACCATGCCGGCCTTTTCTGCTGGTACCTCTACGACGAGCCGGACAAGGCGGATCCCGTCGTCACCCCCGAATTCGCGAAGAAGGCCGCCAACCTCGTGCGGACGCTCGACCCCTGGCACCCGGTCACGCTCACGACCGGGCGGGAAAACTCGGCCGCCTACCGCGATGCCTGCGACACCTACTGGGCGCAGGCCTACGGCACCTGGGCCGAAGGCTTCGGCAACCCGAAGGCTGTTGCAAGCCGAATCGACGAGATGCCATCATATATGGGCGGAGACACTTCCCCAGTCACCGTGCTCCTGAACTGCAACGACAGGGAGCAGGGCGAATTGCGGAAACAGGGTGTAGAGCCTGACCCGTCGAAGTTCGCACGAGACTACGACCATCTGCGGGCGTGTGCCTTCCTTGGTCTAGCCAAGGAGTGCAACGGCGACTGCTGGTGGTGGTTTGGCCGGGACTCGGACGATTTCTACTCCGCCGCGCAGTGCCCTCCGGCCTGGACCAACCTCTCGGCCATCGTCCAGGAACTCCGCGTCATGCGCCGGTACGCCCATGCCGCCGGCACCGTTTCCACTGGCACCGCCACAAGCGGCTCGAACAAGGTGGCCTGGTGGTACAAGACGATGTCCGATGGCTCCGCCTTCGTCGCGGTCAACACCTCCTCCAACGCCGTCTCGGTCAATCTGACCCTCCCAGGCCTGGCGTCGCGGAGCGTTACGTTCCGCGGCCACGAGGTGAAGACCGGCTACATGGCCAGTCCAGTCGATACGTCAATCATTGACTCGCCCGTGATCGCGCTTTCGCCAGACACGGACATGACGCTCTCGGAGGCGCTGGCCAACGCCGGCGTTTCCAGCCTCGGTACGAAGGGAACCATCTACAAGTATGGCAAGCGAACCATAACCGTCGATGACGCAAGCGGCATCGGCTCCTTCACTGGCGACATCCACGTCTGCGAGGGCGGGTGGTCCGTCGGCACGGCCGCTGGTTTCGGCACCTCCGCCGGCGAGACATGGATTGACGATGGTGCCTGCGTCCTCATAACCGATGTGACGGTCCCGCACACGGGTGAGACTTTCCACCTCGCCGGAACGGGCAAGTCCGACTGGTATGGCTGGGGCGCGATCCGCTTCCCGTCCAGCTCGCAGGAATTGGCCACGATGGCCGTCGGCGCATACGGCTCCCGCTGGATTCTCGAAGGCGACGCGACCGTCATGCTCGCCACTGGCCCCACGACGACGGCCCACAGCGGCTTCCTCCCCGCCATTGACCTCGACCTCAACGGCCACGAACTGACGCTCTGGCGCGGCCACTACGGCACCATCGCGACCACCAAGCTCTACGGCAACTTCAACAGCGTGACCGGCGCGGGCGGCATCGTCTGCAAGAACGGCGTCCAGTTCATCGACTACTGCTTCAGTCTCCCCGGCACTGCCGACAACTACATCGCGCTCCAGAACGCGCGCCTCAACGTCTGGGAGACGAAGGCCATGAACACCCCGTGGAGGCTCGTCGCGAAGCCGACGCCGCTCTCCGAATGGCACGGGAACGCCACGACCCAGGCGGCGCTCATGCCGAGACTTCGGCTCTACTCCTGGGGCAACCGCGACAGGGCAGGGGAACACGACTTCCAGATATGGCCTGGACCGGTGACGCTGGAAGGAGACCTCTGGATAGAGATGGAAAACCAGAACCGTTGCCACCCGATGACCTTCACGAACAAGGTCACGGGCGCAGGCGGCTTCGCCGTCACGACGGGCAAGGCATGGCTCTACCTCGACTGCCCCGAGAACGACTTCCAGGGCGGCGTGACGCTCTGCGGGCCGGATGACCGCCTTGTCCTCGCGAACGATGGCGCCCTCCCTGCGGACGGCGGGCGGCTGTTGATGACGAACTCAATCGTGGCCTTCCCCTCGACCGTTTCCGCACCGTGGTCGCTTCCGGCGCTCGAACTCGGCGGCACGAGCGAGGTCCGAAACTGCCAAGGCAACTGGAAGAGCGTCACCGCGCTGTCCGGCGCTGACGCCTCCTACAAGTCAGCCCTCGGCGCCGACGACCTGATTCTCAAGTCCAGCTCGAAGCTCACGATCCATTCGCTTTTTGACCCCGCCGCGTATGCGGGCTGGGAGGAGCACTACACGCTGGCATCGGCTCCGACGGAATTCGCCGACATCCCACTCGTCGGAAGGCGGAACGACCCCCGCTATCTCCAGAACAACAGCTTCCCGAAACTGACCGCGCCAAGTGGTTCGACAGGTCGCTCATTGGCCTATTCGACCTACATCTGGAACCACAGCCAGGATTACCAGACCTGGACCTTCGCGGGCCATTTCGGGGGGCGGATCATGATCTTCCTGAATGGCGTGAAGATTCTCGACTACAACCAGTGGCGCAACCCCTACCGCGTCACGGGGACGCTTCGCCCTGGTCCCAACAAGGTTGTCGTCGTCGCCCCGTCATGCACTTGGGCCGCCACGGCGGACGGCGCCAGCGGCACATGGGCTGGCATCAACTACAAGGGCTTCGTCTATTATCCGGGCGAACACGAGCTTGACGACCAGGCTAGCTATCTCTTCCCAGACGACCCCGGCGACGGCTCCTTCTGCACGACGATGAGCGGCGACGAGTCAATCGACGGCGTCCAGTGGTCCCCGCATTTCAAGTCTCTCACGATGGAGCAGGGGTCTGTCCTCGATTTGGATGGAGGCACATTGAGCGTGGAGACCGCAACGGGTTCAGGCACGGTCGTAAACGGCTCCCTGGCCATTGCGGAGACGCTTGCCGTCGATGCCGGCGTCCTCGAGGGCGATGGAGGCATCGTGGTCAATGGCAACCTCTCCTTTGGTGCGGGGGCCAAGATTCACTTCCCGGATGCCGACGCCTATTATGGGGCGACAACTGAGGAGTTCACGCTTGCCACCGTTACGGGCACAATCAGCGGCTTCAAGCCATCCATGCTTGACCTCGGCAACCAGCATTCATCCTGGGGCGTTGGCCTTTCGGCGAACGGGAATGCGATTCTCCTCAGGCGCATCCCTGTGCAGACGGTGCTGATGCTCCAGTGACAATGATTCATTTGCACGTTTGACTAAAATGCCTGGAAAGACCTTGCCAATATTGTTAGGAGCGATGGCCGCCATTGCGGCCATCGCCTCGACTCCCGTATCCACGCCACCCACTTCCTCGGCATTCGGCGAGGGCTTTGAGAACGGGGCCGACGGCTGGGAAGGTGGTGCCAACATGGCTCTGGACACTGCCGTCGCCCACACTTGCGGAAGTTCAGCCCGCCTCGTTGTCGCCGACCCGACGCGCGATCCAGTTTACATCACGCGCAAAGTCCCCATTGAAGCCGGAGCATACTACACCGCATCGTGCTTCGTCAGGACGGAAAACGTCGTCGAGGCGCAGGGCGCGAAGTGGTCGGTCGGCGCCGGCCTCATCGTCGAGTGGGCCAACCGCGACGGCGCGTGGATGAAGTCCGGCCAATACGCCTGCGGGCTGCGCGGGACGGAGGACTGGCGCCGCGTCGAATGCAATTCCCTGAAGGCCCCCGACGAGGCCGGGTTCGCAATCCTTTTCCTTACGCTCCGCGACGCCGGGACGGCCTGGTTCGACGATGTCTCGCTTGAGCGCGTGGACGTCAGCATCGAAAAGGTGTCGCCAGGGGAGGGCGCAACCTTTGCCAACAACTGCCCGTTCTTTGAATGGAAGTCAATGCCTGGAATCCGCTCCTATACTTTGGAACTCTCGCAAGACCCGTCGTTCGCGCCTGGGGCGACGCTGTCCTTCGCGGCGGGCGGGCTGCCGAGGTTCCAGCTCCGCGAACCACTGGAGCCGGGCGTTTGGCACTGGCGCGTCGTCGCGCATGGACTGCAGGACAGCCACCCAAGGTCTTTCACGCAGACCGCACCGCAGGATCGCGACTGCCTCCCGCCACTTGTCGCTACCAGGGCGGCGCGCGTCACGCGTGGTGACGAACCGTTCGCGGTTGAGGTCGAGGGCGACGACCTTGCTGTTGTCCTCTTGCTGTTTGGCGCGGAGACGGCCATCGGGCAGCAAGCGGACAGCGGCAAGCGGACAATGGCAAGGATGGTTCCCCCAGCCGGCGGCTGGCCGGAAGGCCTTACCGAAGGCCGGCTCATCGCATCTGATGCGTCAGGCAACGCCTCGACAACCGACTTCTGGCTTCTCAACGAGTCGGCCCCGGCGAACGCCGTGGCCATAGGCGCGGACGGCTTTTACCATGAGAATGGCCAGCGCATCTTCCCGCTGATGATCTACGAGGTCGAGCCGGGCGACATGGCCGACATCCGCGAAGCCGGCATCGAGGTCGTCCACAACTACCGCTGGGAGAAGACGCAGGATGACGCCTCCTGCCGCGCCTGGCTCGACGCATGCGCCACGAATGGGCTGCGCGCCTTTATTGGATTCGACCGCGGCATCCGCACCGGCAGAGGAATGGTGCAGGGCAACCTGGCGTGCGTCGCGCGCCGTGTCGGCGCACTTGCAAGCCACCCGGCGCTTTTCTGCTGGTATCTCTTTGACGAGCCGGAATGGCTCAACCAGTTCATTACTGCCGAATCCATGATTGAGTTCGCCGATCTCGTCCGGGCCCTCGACCCGTTCCACCCCGTCGTGGTGACCACCTGGGGCGAGCAGATGAAGTCCTACCGCCGCTCCTGGGATACGCACTGGACACAGGCCTACGGCAAGCCCGCCGATGTCGATGACCAGCTGGACGAGCATTTCCGATTCCTCGACAACGATTCGCCGGTCACGCTTGTGGCATGTTGCAACGACACCGCGCAGGGTGAGCGGCGCAGGCGTGGAGTCGAGCCCGACCCGACGAAGTTCGCGCGAGACCGCGACCACATGCGGGCATGCGCCTTCCTAAGCATTGTCAAGGGGTGCAACGGCCTGGCCTGGTGGTGGTTCGGACGCGGCTCGACTGAATATTATTCCGCCGCCCAGTGCCCTCCGGCGTGGGAGGACATGAAAGGCATTGTCGCTGAACTCCGCTGCCTGCGGCCAATGCTCGCCGCCGACGGAACAGTCGAAAGCGGTTCGGCGCGCGATGGCGACGCCCGCGTGAAGTGGTGGCTCAAGCGCGCGGGCGGCAGGACTGTGTTCATCGCCGTCAACACCGCCGACCACCCCGTCACCGTGACAATCGACACGCCCGAAGGCAGGCGCCGCCTTGACCTGCGACGCTACGAGGTTCGCGTCGAGGGGCTGTAAAGGATTTGCACTTTTCCGTCTCTTTTTCCAACTAACAAACCCAAGGAGAAAACATGAACAGAATAGCGAAAGCAACCGCCGCCCCGTTTGCGGCACTCACCTGCGCGCTCGCCCTGCAGACGGCGACCCCCGCCCAGGCATCCATGGACGACTGGCGCGGGAACGCCGCCACGCCAGCGGTGCAAATAGCCGTGGGGAGCGACATGACGCTCTCCGACGCGCTCACGGCAAACGGCGTCAGCCTTTCCGGCGCCGCGTCGCTCGTCAAGACCGGCAGCGGCACCGTGACCGTCGATGATGCGAGCGGCATCGGGTCGTTCGCCGGCGACATCCATGTCTTCCAGGGCGGGTGGCAGGTCGGCACCTCCGCCGGCTTCGGCACCTCCGACGGCTCGACATGGGTTTATCCAAACGGCTGCGTCCTCGTCACCGACGTGACCGTCTCGCACTCAGGCGAGATCTTCCACCTCGCCGGGACGGGAAAGCACGACTGGTACGGCTGGGGCGCGATCCGTTTTCCAACCGATACTCAGCAAAATAACGCGATGGCGGTCGGTGCATACGGCTCTCGCTGGATTCTCGAGGATGACGCAACGGTGATGGTCTCCGGCAACGGGAACGGGAGGTCGTTCCTCCCCGCCATCGACCTGGAGCTAAACGGCCATGACCTCACCTTTTGGCGCGGCCGATACGGGAAAGTCGCCGCGACATACAGCGCGCCCAGCCAGTATGGCATGTTCAGCAGCATTACGGGTAGTGGCAACATAATTATGGAAAACGGCGTGACATTCCTCGCCAGCGGCTTCGACCCGCCGTCCTACACGGAGGGCAACGGGCTGGTTCTCCGAAATGCAATGATCGCCTTCGAGAAATCGAAGAGCCGCGAGGGCTGGCGACTCACCGCAAGCCCCCTGCCCGCAGCGGACTGGGACGACCCCAAATATGTGGCTGCCAACTTGCGGCCCTCTCTTGTCCTGCGCAACTTGAACAACAAGAATTACAACGGAGAACACGACGCCAACGTCTGGCGCGGCCCAGTGACGCTTGAGGGCGACCTTGACATCTGGCAGGCGGATCAGAACTACGCATATTCTATGACCCTTCCCAACAAGGTGACTGGCACCGGGGGCCTGAACGTCATCACCGGCAAGGCGTGGCTCTATCTCGATAACCCTGAGAATGACTTCCAGGGCGGGGTTAGGCTTTCCGGCCCGAACAACCGCCTCGTCCTCGCCGCCGACGGTGCCCTTCCGGCGGACGGCGGGCGGCTGCTACTGACCGACTCGTCTGTGGCTTTCCCCTCGACAGTTTCCGCGCCGTGGTCGCTTCCGGCGCTCGAACTCGGCGGCACGAGCGTCGTGCAGAACTGCCAGGGCTCCTGGAAGAGCGTCACGGCCCTCGCTGGCGCCGACGCCAAATACAACTCCTTCCTCGGCGCGAGCAACCTGATTCTTCGCTCCGGCTCGAAACTCACGCTCAAGTCGTTCTTCGACCCCGCTGACTACCCCGGCTGGGAGGAACGCTACGACGTGAATCGCAGCACGACTGACTTCGACTCGCTGCCACAGACCGGCATTCGGCTATATCCGTACTACATGGAAAACAATGATTTCAGAGACATTAAAGATTCCAATAATGCCACACGTACCGGGACGCGAACTATCGCCTACGCTACCTATCTATGGAATCACGGAACATCCGACGAAACTTGGACGTTCGCCGGACACTTTGGATCCCATGTCTATGTCTGGCTCAACGGTCAGCAGATTCTCGCCCTCACCGCCGGCAACGCCTGGCGCAACCCCTACCGCGTCACGGGGACTCTCCACCCTGGAGCAAACCGGCTCATAGTCCTTTCCGACAACTGCAGCTGGGGCGCGACCTCAGACACGAGAGAAAGCGACATCGGGACATGGGCTGGCGTAAATAACAAGGGGTTTGTCTACGCAGTTGGCGATGTGCCATTGACAGACAGCACACTCTTCCATGCCCCGACAGACCCCGGCGACGGCTCCTTCTGCACGACGAAGTGCGGCGACGATGCTTTGGACGGTATCTCGTGGGGGGCGACGTTTACTGCGCTTTCGATGGCTCCGGATTCGCTTCTTGACCTCGGCGGGCGTGACTACACCTTCGCCGAATTCGAGAACGCGGGCACCGTTGTCAGCAACGGCAACGCAACCGTCACAAGCTCGTGGACGATCGACTGCTCGCAGGTCGCCTTCGACGACTGGGCGCCCTCCACATTCACGGGGACGCTGACAATTGGCGACAACGCCGAAATCGTCCTTGAGAACGCGCTGTCCTGGCCGAGGGAGTTCGACATCGAGATTGCCACGGCCGGCGCCGCCATCAACCGCGCTCCGTCGGTTAGGGTGGTGGGCGGCTATCCGGGGAACAATGTGAAAGCCGAACTCACCGGAGCGGGGAACACGACGCTGAAACTCTCCTCGGCCCGACCGGTTTTGAAGCTTTCGTTCCGCTAGAAGAGAGTATAGAACGCGGCTCGGCGCGCGATGGCGCATTTGAAAATTTTTAATCAAATATATAGGCTTTGATCGGTTACTAACTTAATAGGTGGAATTCAATTCCATCAAAAACCGATTCAAGGCTAAATGGACATTGTCGAAGAACTAAGAAGAGACCGCGAGAATGGCGCGAAGAGGCTAGTTGAGGAATACAAGACTGGCCTCATGACGCTTGCGCGCCGTTTTTGCCGTAATCCAAGCGATGCCGAGGAACTGGTTAACCGCACCTTTGCGGCCGTAGTCGAAGGCATAGACGGTTTCCTCGAGCAGTCTTCTTTCTTCACATGGATGTGCCAGATTCTGGTGAACCTTAACGCCAATGACAACCGGCGCAAGGCGAACGGGGACATTGTCTATCCCGGCGAACTGCCGGAAGTCGCCGACGAATCCGCCGATGATGGCGTTTACAGGGCTTTGGATGCGGCGCTTTTGCGAGATGCCATCAGGACGCTGCCTGAGGATATCCGCAAGACGGTCGTTTTGCATTACTTCATGGAGATGAGCGTGAAGGACATCGCGCGTTTCCTGGCCATACCAACCGGCACCGTGATGTGGCGTCTCCACTATGCGCGGAAGATGCTGGCGGTAAAGATGGGGGCTGCGGCGAAGAAACCCGGCGGCAAGGCCGTGATTCTGGCGCTGCTGCTCTGCGGCCTCACCGCGCTCGGCGCAGCGGTATGGCACCTCGCCGTCCCCGGCGAGGTGCAGAACCCCGCCGATGCCGGCATGTCGCTTGTCGCAAGTCGCATGTCGTCTTCCGCCCAAACCTCCTCCTCCAACTTGCCGCAATCTCCTTCAGGGGTTGCGGGTTCCCCACAGCGACAAGCGGAGGCTTCCAACCTTTCAACTTTTCAACCTTTCAACTTTTCAACCGATAACTCACCAGGAGAAACTATGAACATAACCACAACCAAACGCACCGCAGCCATGCTGGCCGCGGCAACGGTCGCGACGGGAGCGACGCTATCCACCCCTGCATCGACGGTGACAATAAGCGTGCCGGCTGTAGCAGACTATACGCTAGCCGAGGCGTTCGCGAACGGATGCGTTTCTGGCGCGTCCGATGTAGCCGCGCTTTGCGCCGCAGACGACCTCCAGATTGACGGTGCCGGTCGCCTAATCATTGACCAAGACCTCAAGACCGCCGGTTTCGCTGGCGAAATCCATGTGAACGCCGGAGCGACGCTGCGCCTTGCGGTCACAGGCGCACTTGGCGATACCGCGCACGGCACCTTCGTCGCCGATGGCGCGACGCTGGAAACGCTGGCCTCCGGTGGAACATCGCTCGACTTCTACGGCGAGCCGGTTTCTTTCGCCGGGACGGGCGTCGATGGAACCGGCGCCCTGAAGGCTCTCTCCACCACTGTGCAGCGCAACGGTGCCTGGGGCGGCTCCGTCCTCACGATGACGGGTGATGCAACCATCTCTCAGGCCACGCACCAGAACCAGTTATTCCCGATAGGAGATAGCGCCTCAACGCTCAACATGAACGGCTTCGACTTGACTATCGTTGGTTTGCACCCGAATGACAACCTGACCTTCCGACCAACAATCTCCAACCCTGGCAACATCGTGGCGACGAACGTCCACCTTGTTGTCCGCCATCAGGCGGTTTTCCCCGGTGGTGCCGCGCATACCCTCACTATTTCCGCGAACGCACGACTTCAGCTCTTCTCCTGCTCGGAGGCGACGCGCGGCAACCGCACATGGACGATTTCCATTCCGCAAGGCGGTTTGTCTGATGCACTGAATGTCGCGAGTGCCGCCGCGTGGTGGAATGGGCCAATCGAATTCGGATGCACTTCAAGCGTGCCGGTCCCCTTCAATCTGACACTCGCAAGTCCAGTCACGGCCACGGCACCAGTCGCATTTTGCGGCCCGTCTGGATTGCCGACCACCGTCACGCTGCCTTCGTCTGGCAACGTATTCCAAGGCGGAATTACCCTTCAAGACGCCGTGCTAAAGCTCGATTCAGGGGAAAACGATGGCCGCTTCTACGCAGGACTTAACTATGGGACACGCACGGACATTTCCCCATGGACGCAGGCCTACTACGAGACCAGCGGCAATTATCCCGTCACGAACAAGGTCGTTCTTAACTTCAATGACCTTCAAGACAGCACAGTGGCACCCAGTACCGGCATGAGTACCTTCTATTCCGGCTATATCTGGAATCCGTCGAACACTCCCGTCACATGGCGTTTCGCTTCATATTCCTCAAGACGCGCGGGTCTTAAGTTTTTCTATTACACGGAGCAGACTGGCACACCCGATTCCAGGGACTACGCCGTTCAGCAGGACAAGGACAATATCAAATTTGGAAACTTCACGCTCCAGCCTGGCGCAAACAAAATCGAATACAGGCTCTCGACCTCCGCGACCATGACACGGCTCTTTTCGACTTCTCCTTCGGACAGCCCGACTTGGCCGAACACGCTACAGGTCGCCTACTGCACAACCTCGACGACCTCTACCGATCCTGCGGACTTCCAGCCGCTGGCAGACCCCGGCGATGGTTCGGTGCTGCGCATCGCGGTAGAGGGAACTGACTACTGGAACGAACTCGCCGCAGCCAACGACAAGTCGCAGACCTGGGGCGGACTTGCGGCGGACGACGGCGAGACGGTCGATGTTGGCCAGTCGGACGTGACAGTCGGCTCGCTCGACGGCGCACCCGCAATCACCAGCCGCTTCTCAATCGCCCCTGCTGAGACGTTCACCATTACCGGAACCTGGACGCTCGACGCCGACGTCGTTGCCGACGGAGCCAGGCTTGAATCCGTCCCGGCGCTAGTCTTCGCCCCCGGCGCTACGCTCGCCGTCCCCGGCTACAAGGCGCTTGCCAACGGCTATGAATACACTATCGCCCATTCGGCAAAAGGCATTGACGGAGTCCCTGCGTTCGACTCAAAGACCGCGCAATATTGCAGTGTGCGCATCTCCGCCGACGGCAAGAGCCTTTTGCTGAAGTCTGTGCTGCCCGCAACGGTGATTTCGCTTCGATAGTCTTGCGGAATGGCGCATCGAGTTGCATTGGCCCTCGTCGGCGCTATGCTCGCCGCGACAGTCGGGGCGCAGGTCTCCTCGCACTTGTCCCTCTCCCGCTATGGAGAGGGCTGGGTGTTTGGCGACAGGCGGCTCTCCGTTGTCATTGGCCCTGAAGGCTTCTTTGCGGAGGCACGCCGCGACGGGTTGACACTTCTGCGCGCTGACCCCGCTGACGCGCCCTTTGAACTGAATGACGGAAACGGCCCGGTCCACGAGCGATACAAGGCTGAGACGCGGTGCGTAGGCGTAGAGCGCCTCGGCGAGAGCGAGATTCGCAGTCGCATCCTTGCGGGGCCATGGCAAATCGACTTCCATTTCGCGCTCTACCCCGAACAGGGCATGATACGCCGCAAGGTTGTCCTTGACCGCACCGTCCCGGAGGAAGGCGAATACCATGGCATGCGGATCGACAGCGGCTGCTGGGACTGCGCATTGCGCGGCGGCTACATCATGCCGTTCCGATTTCCGCCAGTTCGGCGCGAGGCAAAGGACTTCGAGGACGGCTGGGAGGAGAACTCGTGGCTGGCCGCGTCGCCAGCCATCGCGGACAATGGCGCCGGGATGTCGATTCTTTGGGCGCATGACTGGATGCGCCCCTACGGTGAGGAGACGCCATGCGTCGCCACCGAGCGCGCGGACGGTCGGCTGCGGATGGAATACAAGTTCTCGCGTTCGTGCGGTTATGTCCGTCAGCACGAGCCGCAGACGCTCGGCGATGTCTGGTGCTGGTTCCGCCCGGGGGACCGCGAAACCATGCTCCGCGCGATGGGAGAATGGTATGCCGTGATTGGGCAGCGTTCCCCCGCCGACCGCCCGCAGTGGATCGAGCGGGCCTCACTATACTGCATGCATCCGGGCGGGACGATAGAGTCCGGCAATCGCGACTGGGGCGGCTTCAAGGCCGCAGCCGGCAAGCTAGCCGGCATTAGGAAACTCGGCTGCGGTGCCGTGTGGCTCCGGCCCGTCGAGGACGAAATCCCATACCATCCCCGCGACTACTACCGCCTGCAGGAGGGCATAGGGACGCAGCGAGACTACCGCCGCTTCGTCGCTACCGCGCACGATCTGGGGCTCCGGGTGCTACAGGACATTGTCCCGCATGGCGGGCACAACACCAACGACCGCGCCAAGGCCCACCCCGAGTGGATCGTGCGCCGACGCGACGGCTCCGAACTCACGTATTGGTGCTTCGACCAGCTTTCGCCGACGTGGATCGACTACATGGCGAATGTCGCTGAGTTCTACATGCGGTCCTATGACATTGACGGCTTCCGCATCGACTCGGCCAACGGCAGCAAGACCGCCAACTGGACGCGCGGTGTCCCGTATGCACGCGCAAGTCTTTCGCAGGAGCAGGGCGGCCAGGCGATGCAGCGGGCGATCCGCGCCGCCACGAGGGCCGTCAAGCCCGATGCCGCGATTCTCGCCGAGGCACGGGCTTCGCACAACACCGTGACGAGCGACGCCATCTACGACATGGACATGGCGCTCAATGTCTTCCCAATCTTCGCCACGAAACAGCCCGCCGACGCCGTGCGCACGCTGCGGCGCTGGCTCCACGAGCAGCACTTCGCTCAGGTGCCGGGAACCGTCTGGCTTCGCTACGTCGAAAGTCACGACACAATCCGCTCGGCGCCGTTCTACGGTTCGCGGGCGCAAGTCGCGCTCTTCGCCGTGTCAGCCTTCGTTCCGGGCATAGTCATGGTCAATCAGGAAATGGAAGACGGGCGGTTCCAGGACTATCGCGAAATTCTCCGCGTCCGCGCCGCACTGCCTGAAATGCGAAGCGCCACGTCCGCCGCCGATTTTGTCGGCGTCGATGCGCCGGATGGAGTATTCGCCTGTCTGCGGAGTCACGGCAGTGACTCTTCCGTTGCTCTGGTGAACTTCAACGAAGTTGAAACTAGCGGCGATGTCACTCTCCCCGCAGAAGCGGCGACTGGGGTTGCGCACCTTACCGACGCATCCACGGGCGAAACGCTTTCGCTGAGAGGCGGCCGCGCATCCGTGCGCATGGCCCCGCTCTCGTGGCGGGTGCTCCGGCTTGGTTCCATGAGCGCTGGCGGCCAGTCTGCGAATGGTATAGCACGCTTCCAGCGTGTCACGGACACGCCAGATGTGCGTCCTGCCGGCAAGGACGCGCAGACCTCATTAGTCCGCGAATTCTCCCGCTCCTCCTCCGAAGTTGTCCTTGCAGTGGACTCCTGCGAGGAATGGTTCGCCGATACGGCCGAGGGGCGGCTCAATGGCCTATTCTCCGTGAGACACCCAGATTTCAACGGGACTGTTGGTGGAATGATGTATGACGAATCCGGCGGGGAGACGCTGTTCGACTCGCGCCGCACGCCCTTCGGTTTCGACGGCGCCCATGCCGCAGTGGGCTTCGTTTCGGGTGGCCATGCGTGGGAGCTTCGTGGCCTCAATGGGCGGCGTGTCCGACTCCTCGACCGCATTGGTTCCGACCATGGCCTGAAAATCGCCATCAAGTTGCAAGAAGGCGAGGATCCGAAATTCTTCATTCGTCATTTTTCATTCGTCATTCAGTCAGCGGCGGCTAAAGCCGCCGCTGACGGCGGAACCGGCGATCCGCGCCTCAGGCAGATTGCCGGAGGCTGGGTTTTCGAGGAGGGGCGGCTGCGCATCCGCTTCGCCCGCAACGGCGCAATCGTTGGCGTATGGCGCAAAGATGGCGGCGAATGGACCGAGGTCGTCCGCGACGCGCAGATTGTCTCGCCGTGCGGCTGGAACTGGAAGCATGCGCCGAACGGCTATGAGCAGCGTCTTGATTTGGAGCCTGACATCTCATTTGCGCGCACCGATGACGGGACGATTGAATGCCGCTTCGCTGGCCGTCTTCGCGGTGCCGGGCGCACTGGCAAGATGCAAAAGCCCGTGCGCTACAAGACGACGCTTCGCTTCAAAGGCGATGAAGGCTTCGACATTGCGGCGTCATGCTCGGCCGAGGCCGATTCTGTCGATCCCGACGCCTCTCTATCCTTCCGCGCCGCATTCGTTGCACCCGGCATCGACCTTCCAACCGTCGAGTGGGCTGAAAATGACTCGGTGAGGGCAGGGGACAAGCCCGGATTCTCCATCCACGTAAACATTCCGCACAAATGAACCTTACTTCTCTTCCATCTCTTTCCCGCGTTTGCTCTAGGGCCATCACCGCCGAGAACCCTACAGGGGAACCGAACTCCGGTGGCCTTGCAACCGAAGGCACCGGCGCAGCTGCGGCGCGTGACCTCGGTTGCGGCTGGAAAGTGTCGCCCAGTCGCGTAGTCAAGCAGGGCGAAACGCTTGTCCTGGCGGATGTCAATGGGCCTGGCCGCTTTTTGCACATGTGGATGGCAGATGACACGCGGGTGAACAGGAAACTTGTTTTGCGATTCTACTGGGATGGCGAGAAAAAGCCATCCGTGGAAGTTCCGCTGGGCGACTTCTTCGCATGCGCGACACATGCCACAGACCCCGGAACTCTTGTCTCAAACCCTGTGTGTGTGAACCCGCGTCGCGCCCTCAACTGCTGGTGGCCAATGCCTTTCCATGCGCATGCCTTGGCGACTTTGGAGAATATCGGGGACAAGGACGCGCTGGTCTATTGGCAGATTGACTACGAAGTAGGCGAGCAGCTATCAGATGCGGCATATTTTCATGCGCAGTTCCGACGAACGAATGGCGTCGTGGAGCGCGGCGTTCACACAATTCTCGACGGCGTGAAGGGCGATGGCCACTATGTCGGAACATACGGCCTTTGGGGTATAAGGCAGGACGGATGGTGGGGCGAAGGTGAAGTGAAATTCTTCCTCGACGGCGACAGCGACGGGGCCACGATCTGCGGAACAGGCACCGAAGACTACTTTGGAGGAGCCTGGGACTTCGACGACAAAGGATACCGGGAGTTCTGCACGCCGTGGAGCGGCCTTGCGCACGTGATGCCCTCGAACGGCCTATACTGCGCCGTTCCCCGCTTTTCACTCTACCGCTGGCATGTCCTCGATCCAATCCGCTTCCACAAGGATATCCGCGTCACCGTGCAGGACTTGGGGTGGCGGCCCGACGGTAGTTATCTGTCGCGTTGCGACGACATCTCGACTGTTGCCTACTGGTATCAGTCAAAGCCATTCACGGATTTCCCGCCACTTCCATCCGCAGCTGCCATGGAAATCCTGTAAGCGGAAATGTGGCGCACGCGCTACTCATGGAAAAAACTTTGAAAGAAGCGCTGGGCAAAGTTCCGGAAATAGTCGCCGATGGCGACCCGCTGTTCCCTGAGTTCTCACAGGTGGCATGGTCGCTTGCCTATGGCCATATAACAGAGCGCCAGTGTGCGCCCCATTCGCCCTACATGGACGAGGGCTTTGCGCCAGACCGCATTTGGATATGGGATACATGCTTCATGGCGCTTTACTGCAAGTATGCGCCGGAACTGTTTCCCGGAATTCAGTCGCTTGAGAACTTCTACGCGCCAATGCTCGACGGTGCGCAGACAACGCTTCCCATCCACATACCCGACAACCCGCCTCTATTTGCATGGGTGGAGTGGGAACACTGGCGCCATACCGGCGACAAGGCGCGCCTGGACAGCGTGTTTTCCGAACGCAGGTGCCCGCAAAGGATGTTCGACGTCTTTGAGAACTTCAGCGTTGGCGACAGGATGCCCTACCAGACATCCGTGTTCCCCGTGATGTGGGAGAAGAGGCCATTGGGGTATGTCTGGACAGGTGGACGTTCTGGCATGGACAACACCCCGCGCGGCGACTTCCCGCCAGAGGTTTTCGACAATGACCCGCGATACCTTACCATCCTCTGGATAGATGCCATCTCGCAGCAGGCTCTGGCATGTCGCATCATTTTCGAAGCCACTGGCGAGGATCTTTGGAAGAGTCGTTTTGAGGACTTTGCCAAGACAATCAACGACTATTACTGGGACGATGAAGACGGCGCATACTATGACATTGCGTCTTCGCCACCGCACCACAAGGTGCGCGTCCTGACTCCGGCCTCTTTCTGGCCATTGCTTGCGGGTGTGGTGCCAACGGATCGGGCGCGACGTCTCGTGGCGCAC
The DNA here is from genome assembly GCA_017962605.1 of Kiritimatiellia bacterium. Taxonomy (GTDB): domain Bacteria; phylum Verrucomicrobiota; class Kiritimatiellia; order RFP12; family JAAYLN01; genus RGIG5952. Next base: position 70,369 of record JAGCUY010000180.1, read on the forward strand.
TTGGAGAATGCGGAAGAACTGGGCGGCATCGTCCCATTCCCGTCGGTGTCGCGCAAATCGAGGCACTTTTCGCCTGATGGCCGCTACTGGCGCGGCGGCGTCTGGCTTCCAACGGCTTATATGTGCGTCCAGGCGCTGGAAGGCGCCGGGTTCGGAGAACTCGCCGACAGGCTTGGCGAGGCGGTCGTGCGTCACCAGTTCGAGACTTGGCGGCGCCATGATCCGCACACCATCTGGGAATGCTATTCTCCCACCGAGCCGAAACCTTCGACGGGTAAGTTTCCGGACAGGGCCGGAAACAAAGGCGCTCGTCCGGACTTCTGCGAATGGTCGGCTCTCGGCCCCATAAACATGATGATTGAGAATGTCCTCGGAATCCGCTGTGACGGAGTGCGGCGCCGCATTGACTGGCATCTTCATCGTCGGGATCGCCATGGCGTCAGGCGGCTCTCGTTTGGAGGCGTGACGGCAAATCTAATCTTTGACGGCGGCAGAATAGAAGTTGAAACTGACGAACCATTCACGCTTTGCGTAAACGGCGCCTCCCACGATGTCCCGCATGGTCGAATCGTCCTCTGCGCCTCCGCCTCTTCGTGTTAGGCACTCGCCCAATGCCCTATGCGGATTTGCGAATAATGGTATAATTACATTTTATGAAAAAGGGAGAAGTTTCAAAGGAGGTCGCCGTGCTCAAGGCGATCTCCTCGGCAATCGTGCGTGAGCGCAACGTCCAGCACCTGCTGAACGAGATCATTGAAATCCTCGACCACGAGATGGGGATGATTCGCGGGACTATTACCCTCCTTGAGGGCGACGAACTCCGCATCGAGGCGTCGGCGCGCATGCTCAACGCCGAGGAACGCGCCCTTGGCCGCTACAGGATTGGCGAAGGCATCACGGGGCGCGTCGCGAAGACCGGCGTCCCGGAGGTGGTTCTCGACGTTCGCAAGGACAAGCGCTTCCTCAACAAGACACGCTCGCGCCGCGTCGATGAGGCCGTTTCCTTCATCTGCGTCCCGCTTGTCCACCTGGGGCAGGTGATCGGCACTCTTTCCGTGGACAGGAAAATCGAAGGCGCGTCAAACTCGCTCGACAGCGACCTGGCGCTTCTTGAAACCGTCGCCAACATCACCGCTGACGCGGCGGCGGTCTGCCGTGAGGAATGCGCGGAGCGCGAGCTCCTCAAGGACGAGAACCGCAGGCTTCGCGGCTCGGTCTCCGCCAACCCCGGCGAGCTGATTGGCCAGTGCCGCGAGATGCGCGCCGTTTACGAGCAGATAAGGCAGGTGGCGCCAACCGGGGCGACCGTCCTCATCCGCGGCGCAAGCGGAACGGGCAAGGAGCTTGTCGCCGCCGCCATTCACCGTCTCTCGTCGCGCAAGGACAAGCCCTTCGTCGTCCTTAACTGCGCGGCGCTTCCCGAGGCGCTGGTGGAATCGGAACTCTTCGGCCATGAGAAGGGCGCCTTCACCGATGCGCGCGAACGGCGCATTGGCAGGGCCGAGGCGGCGGACGGCGGGACGCTCTTCCTCGACGAAATCGGCGACCTCCCCGTATCGACGCAGGTGAAGCTCCTGCGCCTTCTCCAGAACCGCACCTTCTCGCGGGTCGGCTCCAACGCGGAAATCCGCTCCGATGTCCGCTTCATCGCCGCCACGAGCCGCAACCTCGAAGACCTCATGGCCAGGAAGGCCTTCCGCGAAGACCTCTACTACCGGCTCTCCGTCTTCCCGATCACGCTGCCGGACCTCTCGCGCCGCCAGGACGACATTGTCCTGCTCGCCCAGCACTTCCTCAACAGGATCAGCGACAAATACGGCAAGAATGTGACGAGGATGTCGCCGCCGGTGGTGAACGCGCTCCTCTCCTACAAGTGGCCGGGGAATGTCCGAGAGCTTGAGAACTGCATGGAGCGCGCCGTCCTCACGGCGCGCGACGACTGCATCCGCACCTTTGACCTTCCTGCGGCATTGCAGTCGCAGGGCTTTGAGGACGACCCGTTCACGCCGGACAAGCCGATGACGCTAGACGAGCGCCTTGCCGCCGTTGAGCGGCGCATCCTCGAGGATGCGCTTGCGCGCCATGGCGGCAACCGCTCTGCGGCCGGCAGGGAGCTTGGCGTCTCCCCGCGCATGATGAACTACCGCCTCTCAAAGGCCGGCATCCACTGATGGCAAAAAAAGAAAGGGAGCAGAACACATGGCAGACCCCAGACCAATCCTCTACGGCGTTTCCGACTACTCCGAAATCCGCAAGGCTAACGCCTGGTTTGTTGACCGGACCGCGAAGATTCGCGATCTGGAGAAGGTGCGCTATGCCATTTTCCTGCGCCCGCGCAGGTTCGGCAAGTCGCTTCTCTGCGCCATCCTCGAAGCCTACTACGACGTGCGCTACACCGATAGGTTCGAGGAACTCTTCTCCGGCACGGACATTGGCGCGAATCCAACTGGCGAGCGTGGCAAGTATCTCATTTTGCGCTTTGACTTCTCCGCCGTTTCAAAGGATGTCTCAAACGTCCAGGAGGACTTCGACTACAAGGCGTCCCTCCAATGCGACACGTTCGCCAACAAATACCGGGAAGAATTGGGGGAGAAGCTTGTCGGGGAAATCCTCTCCGCCCCGGACTGTGGCAAGAAACTCGCCCACATCATCGCCGGCCTGAAGGGGACGAAGAGCAAACTCTACGTCATCATCGACGAATACGACAACTTCACCAACACCATCCTCGCCGAGAGCGGACTGGACGCCTACGGCAGGCTCTGCCACGGGGAAGGCTTCTTCAAGCAGTTCTTTGCGGAACTCAAGGCCGCGACGTCGGGGATCGACGCCGCGCTTCCTCGCCTCTTCATCACCGGCGTCTCCCCCGTAACGATGGACGATGTGACGAGCGGCTTCAACATCGGCACGAACATATCGCTCGACCCAGTCTTCGCGGACCTCACTGGCTTCCGCCACGATGACCTCGGCGCAATTGCGAAATACTACGGCAACGCTTGCGGCTTCGACGCTGCCAAGGCAGAGGTCGTCTGCCTCGAATGGTTCGACAACTACCGCTTCGGCGCTTTCGACGCACCCCCGATGGCCAACACGACGCTCGTCCTCAACTTCTTCGACAAAATTGTTCGAGCTGGGACTTGGCCGGACAACTACATCGACGCGAACCTTCGCACGGATTATGCGAAAATCCGCCACTTGGTCACGCTCGGCCACCGTCTCGACGCCTCCGAACGCCGTCTCAACGGCAACTTCGGCATTCTCGAAAAACTCGTTTCCGGCGGCTCGCTTTCAGAGCCGCTCATCGATTCCTTCCAGGCCAAGTTCCTCTCGAATAAGGAGAACTTCACGTCGCTACTCTACTGGCTTGGCATCACGACGATCATCGGTAAACGGCATGGCCGCCCTGTGTTCGGTTTGCCGAATGAGACGCTGAAGAAATTGGCGGCGGACATGATTCCGGCTGCCTATTTCGATGTCCACAAAATCGACGAGCGCGTGTTCGCCATCAACGACGCACTTTACGATTTCGCATTCGAAGGCGGCGACTGGCGCGGCTTTGTCGGGATTCTCTGCGAAATCGTCCGGGAGAACTTCCGCGTCCGTGATTCGATTGACGGAGAGAAGACCGTGCAATCGACAATCGTGGCGCTGTTGGTCGCGGCGGCGGGGCCGTATTTCATCAACCACGAAGGCGAGTCGGGCGGCGGCTTCTACGACATCGCGCTCAAGCCCCGCCTCCTCGATTGGCCCGACATCGCCCATGCGGCGCTGATCGAACTCAAATACCTCAAGCCCGGCGACCCCGCCCCGACGCCTGACGCCCTCGCCGCCATCAAGGCCGAGGCGACACGCCAGCTCGACCAGTATTCCGCTGACTCTGCACTTGCCGCCGAGTGGCGGCGACCTTCAGTTGCCCTCCACCGCCTCGTCCTCGTCTTCAAGGGCGGCGACTGCCTCCTTGCGGAAGAGGTTTAGGTTAGTTGGGCAGATCAATTACGCCGCGTAGATGCCGCGCTGGACTGTGGCGTAGTAGTCGATGGCCTCGGCGGCGTCTGCGAAGCCAAGCGCGCGGATGGCCGCAGGAAGCGACATGTAGCGCAGTTTCAGCAGACCTGTAAAACTTTCCCGCGTGAGCGTCCACACGCCATCGCGAACATAGTTCTCAAGGATTGTTTCAAAGAGCGTCGCGCGCTCCCCGCCCGCGTCTAGCGACTCTCGCGCCTTCGCGGCACGCATCTCTCGCGTGATCGGCTCTTCGCCGTAGGCGATGTCCATCATCACATCGAGGATGTCGCACGCCTGGTGGTCGGTGCGCTGCTGGATCTCAACCAGCTTGGCGCGGTCAAACCCCAATTCGGCGAGGCGTTCAAGAAGCTCGCTGCGGCTTGCCATGTCGCGCCAGTCTGCGGCGAGGTTGGCCTTGGTGCCAGTAGCGCTCTTCACGGCCTCGGCGAAACGATTCAGGAACTCGGCGGCGGAGAGCATTTCATTGTCGAAGAAAACGCTCTCCTTCCAGTTCGCCGAGATTAGTCGGCCGTCCGCAAGCTTCACCTTGACAGGTTCCTTCGGAGGCTTTTCGCAGATGCACGGGTCGCAGCCGCAGACAGGGCACGGCGGTTTCGGCGGCCGTGGCGGCCGAGGCGGAGGCAGCTTCCCATCGTCGCACTCGCACGGGTTCTTCCCGCACTTGGGGCAGACGACCGGGCCGTCCCAATCGGGGTCTTTGAACTTGTCCGTGGCGCCGGTGAAGTCGTAGATCGTGAAGTAGGGTTTTCCGTCGTAGCGGCGCGTCCCGCGCCCGATGATCTGCTTGAACTCGACCATGCCCTTGACTTCCTTGAAGAGCACGATGGAGCGCACATTGCAGGCATCGACGCCCGTGGAGAGCTTTTGGGATGTGGTGAGGATCGTCGGAACAAGATTGTCGCTATTGCGGAACTCCCGCAGATACAGCTCTCCAATGGCCCCGTCCGCCGCCGTGACGCGCTCGCAGTAGTGCGTCGCGCCTACGCCGCGCCTTTTGGCCTCCTCGCGAATGAGGTTCGCAATTCGCGCGGCGTGTTCCTGCGTGGCGCAGAAGACGATGGCCTTCTGGTCGAGTGGCATCTTCCCCCCGTCGAAGAGCTCCAGGACGAAATGTCGGTCGCGCTCTTCAATGAGGATGCGCTCGCGCTCAATCTCATCTGGAGAGTATTCCCGCGCCAAGTCAAAGCCGTCGGGGTTTGACAAGATGTCGCCGTGGATGTAGCGGTATTTCTCGAGGGTTGAGAAACAGCGCTTGACGCGGTATGGCGAGAGGAATCCATCGGCGATACCCTGCGCCAGCGAATATTCGTAAACCGGTTTGCCGAAATACTCGTATGTTGAGCCGTTGTCGTCGCATTTGGGCGTGGCGGTGAGTCCGAAGTGTGAGGCGGACTTGAAGTAGTCGAGGACTGCTCGCCACGCCGACTCGTCGTTTGCCCCGCCGCGATGGCACTCATCGACAATCACGAGGTCGAAGAAATCGCGGGCGAAGCGGGTGTAGCGCACCTTTGGCGGGTCGTAGATAATATCTGTGCTGGACTGGCCAGTCTCCTTAGTCTCCTCGGTTTCCCCGAGCATCGTCTGGTAGAGTGTGAAATAGACGGTGCGGTCGAGGGGTGGGGCGTCGCAGCCGGCCTCCAGACGGAAGCACTCGCCCTTCGTGAAGGCGTCGAATGTCTCCATCGCCTGGTCGGCGAGGATGTTGCGGTCGGCGAGGAAGAGGACGCGCGGCTTGCGGATTCCAAGCGATCCGCGCCGCCATTTCGCCTGGACGAGCTTCCAGACGAGCTGGAAGGCTATCATCGTCTTGCCGGTGCCAGTGGCGAGCGTTACGAGGATGTTCTTCTGTCCGTCGCCAAGCGCGCGGATGGCGTTCTCGACGGCGCGTTCCTGGTAGTAGCGGATTTCTCGGCCGCCGGGACGCGCCCACGGGATGTCGCGCGTTGCCTGCACCAGGGCGTTGGCGTCGTCGGAGCTTTCGAGCAGGAGGAGCAGTTCCGCCGGTGTCGGGAAGACCATGCCGCCCACATCGTGCGCGGTGCCCATCGCAAGGTCGAAGAAACGGATGTCGCGGCCGTTGGTGGAGAAGGCGAAGCGGCAGCCAAGCGCCTCGGCGTAGTGGCGCGCCTGTGCCTCGCCCGCGTCGAGGCCCTCGCCGTAGCGCTTGGCCTCGACGACGGCGATGCGCCGCGCGCCGTGCATCAGCACATAGTCGGCGCGGAGCGGCTTGTGCGAGAGGCCGTCCGACTCGACGCGTCCCGGCGCAATCTCGTTGACCTTCTGCTCGACCGCCATCGCGAAAGGCGACTCGGCCCAGCCTGCGTCGCGCAGTGCGGGGTCAATAAAGTTCAGCCGCGTCTGTGCCTCATTTATTCCCGCGCTCATTCAAACGCCTCCTTCAACAGGGCCTTCTTCAGGTTCTCGGCGGCGGCGGCCCCGCGCCGCGCCTGCTCTGCAATGCCCTCGCTCCGCGCCCGCGCCGCATCTAGCCGCGCCACGATGGCCTCTTGCTCGGAAAGGGGTGGGAGAGGTAGGGATATGGCGCACATGCGAGCCTGATTCAATTTAGGAACTGTAACACCTGTGATGTATTCGGAAAGGTCCGCCAAATTGAGGTAATACATGGCAAACTTGCGGTCAAGCTGCGACTTAACGCGCAACACATGTGCATGGTTATTTACCCAAGCCTTTCCATCAATAAGAAAAGCGGAGTTATCGCAAGCCCCCCATTTGGCACCATCCTCGCCCAACAACAGCAGAGGTTCGTCAAAAATGTATCCTTCCACATGGTCTACAATTCCAGTGGCACCATAATAGGGAATTGGACCCGCTTTACGGTCGCGTTGCGTGATAGGCCGTCGAATGGAATCCAGCACCTCGCACACATCGCCGAGCCTGACTTCTTTGCCTGAGACATTTTCAAATATTTCGGCAAGGGTGGCCTTGAAGGAGAGGTCGGCGTTTTTGGCGATGGTGGTGAAATGCTCCGCCAGTCGCGTGGCCCGCGCCAGCGCCTCATCCAGCCGCGCAACGATGGCCTTCTGCTCGGAGAGAGGGGGAAGGGGAATTTCAAAATCTAAATAGGCGTTGAAATCAAGATTATGAATGTTTGTGGTGTTTGATTGAATATCCTTAGTCTTTCCTTGGAAATACAAAGACTTCAAATATCTGTGCAAATAAAGAGGATCTAGGGCTTCCGTGTCCTTTACGCGAAGAATGGATGTGAAGTTGCTAATGGAGTAATCTCCTTTGCTGACATTGAATAAAACAATGCGTCCAACAGGCGAATCCGTTGTTCCACCTGAACGCTCAACTATCAAATCCCCGGCTTGAAGTTTCCTTGATTGATATTTTTTCTCCTCCACATCAATGTAGGCCGTGTTATCAAGGGTAAGTTCGCACCACTTTGTGAAATTAGTGGAGCGGATTATTCCGACTCGTTTGAAAGGCGGTTTTACACCTTTCCAGAGGCCGTTTATTACCTCGCACACATCGCCGAGCCTAACTGTCTTCGCGCTTTTCATTATCCATTTTCCACTTTACTTTTTCTCTATCAGTTTGCCGATCTCACGCCAGGCGTCGCGCATCACGCCCTCGCACTCTGCCGTAGTGGGGAGGCGCTCTGCCTTGATATGGGGATTCACCACGGAGAGGTCGAGTGTGGCCAGATCGAGGCCCTTCGGGTCAAGGGCCCAGGCTTCCCGTGGAAGGTCGCGGGCGCCTTCAGCCTTGAAGAAGCCGCGCGCTGCCTCTTCAAAGGCGGCGAGGTCGCTTTCGCGCAGTGGGCGTTTCTTGCCAAGTGTCTCGCCCTTGAGGTCAAGCTGCCAGTAGCGGATTGGGTCGGTGGTCGGGCCGTCCTTCGTGAAGAAGAGCACCACGGTGTGGACGCCGGCCGTGAAGACCTTCTGCGGGAGGTCGAGTATCCAGTGGAGGCGGCACTTGTCGAGCAGCATCCGCCGGATGGCAATCGAAGCGTTGTCGGTGTTGGAGAGGAAGGTGTTCTTGATGATGATTGCGGCGCGCCCGCCCTTTTTGAGTTTGGCGATGAAATACTCCAGGAACATCAGGGCCGTCTCGGAGGTCTGCACCGTGAAATTCTGCTTGGTGGCGTTGTTCACGGCCGCGCCGAAGGGCGGATTGGCGCCGATGATGCTCACGCGGTCGCGGTCGGAGAAGTCTGCTATTTTCGTGGCGAGGGTGTCGCCAAAGCGAATCTGCGGCGATTCGAGGCCGTGGAGAATGCAGTTCATCTGGGCGGTGACATAGGCGAGCGCCTTGCATTCGCCGCCGGAAAAGGTCTTCTCCTGAAGCGCCCGATAGGCTCGCGCGTCGCCCTTGGCTTTTGCGCGCATGTGGGCGAAGGCTTCGCAGATGAAGCCGCCTGAGCCGCAGGCGGAGTCGTCAAAGGTTTCGCCGATCTGCGGGTCAAGGAGGCGAATCATGACGCGGATAAGCGGGCGCGGGGTGTAATACTGCCCGCCAGCAATGCCGGCGTTGCCCATCTCGGCGAGGCGTTCCTCGTAGAGGACGGAGAGTTCGTGGCGCTCCTCCTCGGTCTGGAACTTCAGCGGCTGCATGAGGTCTATGACCTCGCGGAGGAGGAATCCGTCGGTGAAGCGGCAGGATAGCTGGCCGAAAATAGAGCCAATGCGATACTGGATGGAATTGACAGGGGCGTTATTGGCCAAGCGCTCCAGGCCGGGGAAGAGGGTGTCGTTCACGAAGGCGATCAGATCCGGGCCTGTCAAGGCGCGGTCGTAGTCGAAGGAGCCGTCCTTGCGGGCGGGCCAGGCCCATGACGACCAGCGCAGGGGCTTGGGTAGGGCTGGTTCGTAGGGTAGGCCGCGCATCTCGCTCTCGATGCGGCGGTCCTCCTCGCGTGCGTCAAGGTAGCGCAGGAAGAGGAGCCAGCTGGACTGCTCCATGTAGTCGAGAGGGCTGCTGCAACCTCCGCCCGGCTTCCAGAGCTTGTCGTCAATCGCCTTGAAAATAGCGGCTGCGGAGCGTCCCGCCGCAGCGTCGTTCTCTACCTTTCCCCTTGCCATAAAAAAGCGTGCCTCGTCTCGTATCTCAATCGAGGCACCGCTAAGAGCCTTTGGGGAATACGGAAACGGACACGCAGAGTGCCGAACGCACCCTGCGCAGCCGCACTTCCGGCTCCCCAAAAATTAGCGGTTTTCGATTGAAGCCAAAAATGCGCTTGCGCGCGGACCCCCGCGCACGGCGCGGAAGTCCTATCGTCGCCATTTCTGGCGACGGAATTATGATAGCACAATGTGGAGATATAGGCAAAGGATGCTCCAGCAAAGATTCCGCGCCGGGGCGCATGGCATCAGAAAATGACATGTCCATGCACCTTTTGGACATTCCATGGCGGCGGCACGATGCTGTATAATTATTGATGTCATTTCCATTTGAGCCATGAACAAACACTTCAAAAACAAGGTCGCCTGGGTCACGGGATCGTCGCGCGGCATCGGTAGGTGCATCGCCGAACTGCTGGCCGCCGAGGGGTGCAATGTCGCCGTCTCCGGCCGCAACCAGACCAATCTTCAGTTTTCCGGCGAAGGCTCGTCAGTCGATGAGGTCGCCGCCGGCATAGTGCGTCGCCACGGCGTGAAGTGCGTCGCCGTCTGCGGTGAGCTTTCACGCGAAGAGGAAGTGGCGCGTTGCGCCGACGAGGTTCACCGCGCCCTCGGCCCCATCGACTTCCTCGTCTGCGCCGCCGGCGGGGGCAATGTCGGCTCCGCTCTGAGGACGCACGCGCCGAAGGGCAGCGCCTCCGCATTTGAGACGGACTATGTCCACGCCATCCTCGACCACAACTTGATTTCGACCATGCTCTGCTGCCGCGCCGTTGTTCCCGACATGCGCGGGCCTGGCGGGGCCTACATCTCTGGCCAGGTCATCCGTGTCGATGGCGGCGAACAGCTTTCGCCTTGCTGATGGGGCGGATGCCGCATAACGCCCGCGTGATGGGCGTCGCCGAGTGCGACGGCTTCCGCATAAAAAACATCTTTGGGTGCCTTTACAAACCTGCCTGATTCGTAAAGACGAGTTTCCGAAAATCGGAAACGACGGTTTCCGATTTTCAGAAAATGTGGTTTGCGATTTTTAGGACATTGTGCTAGACTTCTTTATCAAGAGGTAAATATGGCACATTTCAAAAGGACACTCCTTCCGTTTGCACGCAAGGCTTCAGAAACATTCAAATGCCTGCTTGTCAATGGGCCGCGGCAAGTCGGAAAAACTTCCCTCCTAAAAGAGATGCTTGACGGCGACCGCGTTTATGTCACGCTGGACGACCCATTCGCACGGTCGCTTGCAAGACGGGATCCGGAACGCTTTTTGAAAGCCTACCCGGCGCCAGCGCTTATTGATGAAATCCAGTATGCGCCAAATCTTTTCCCCTATATCAAGATGGCCGTTGACGCATCGCAGGGGCGCGGGCAGTGGTGGATGACAGGTTCGCAGCAGTTCCGGCTTATGAAAGGCGTATCGGAAAGCCTTGCGGGCCGCGTCGCAATTCTGAGACTTCAGGGGCTTTCACAGCGAGAGGCTGCTGGCGATGACTCTCCCGCGCCGTTTGAGCCTGACGCAGAACGCCCTGTCCGCGCCGTTGCCAAGTCTTTGCCGGATTTGGCGGAAACATTCAAGCGCATCGTCCGAGGGTCGTTCCCGGAACCGCTCTCTGTGCGGGACATGGACTTGCCGTTGTTTTTCTCCTCGTATGTCGGAACATATCTTGAACGCGACATCCGGGAACTGGTCTCCGCCTCGATGGAAAGCGCCTTTCTCGACTTTCTTCGCGTGTTGGCCGCCCGGACATCCCAGGAACTCAATTTTCAGTCCCTCGCCAGGGATGTAGGGGTTTCCGTGCCGACACTGCGATCATGGGTGTCGATTTTGGAAACATCCGGATTAGTCTATCGGCTGCGACCTTGGCGGGCAAATGTGTCAAAACGGGTTGTGGACACCCCTAAGCTGCATTTCCTCGACACAGGCCTTTGCTGTGCGCTCTGCGGAATTGAAACCGCCGAGGAAGCCTTGTCCTCCCCTCTTTCTGGGGCGCTGCTGGAATCCTTTTGCGTTTCTGAAGTCCTCAAGTCGCATTGGCATGCTGGTCGTGAGCCGCAGCTATACCATTACCGCGACCATGACGGGCGGGAAATAGACATGGTGCTTTGGGCACGGGGTCGGCTTTTTCCCATTGAGGTCAAGCGTACGGCATCGCCAGATGCCCGTGACATCCTCCGCCCATGGGAGGCGATCCGCAAGGCTGGACTGCCTCTTGGCCCAGGCGTGGTTCTATGCCCCACCATGCGGGAAATGCCGCTGGACGACGGACTCAACCTCGTCAATCCATCTGCGTTGTGACAATCTTTTTGGCCCTTCAAAGAAAATTGTGGGAAATGCGTGGACATGAATCTACTCAGGGCGCTACTGCGCCGAACTTTGAAAACTGCCGGGAATGCGCTTGCGCATTTTGCGGCGTGTCTGCCGTCGCACCGAAGCAAGCTTCATGCGCCGCCAGCCCTGCCGCGCGGCCGTGGCCGCTCCCCGGCAGATTGGGAAGGCCGCTCTGCGGCATGGAAAAGCCAGGAAAGTCGAAGGTCGGGATGGTCGCGCTTTGTCGCGTTCGCGCCGCAAGGCGCTGCGGCAGGAACGGAAGCCGCCCCTAGCCCCTAGTCCCTAGCCCCCATTTTCACATTGGATGTTGGCTGTTTTCACACTTCCACATTTTCACATTTCCCAAGGCCGTCGGCCCGCGCAGCGGGGCGGCGCATCAGTTTCCCTGCTTCGGCGCGGTAGCGCCATGAATACTCACAGCGGAGACTGCTAATGCTTCCACAAAAAACTTGGAAGAACCATCTTTTTTGCCTCTCAAAGGCCGGCATCCACTAGGGCGCGAATCATACGCCGTCGCCGTCTGGGGCGCCCTCAAGGACTACGACTGGCCCGGCCTCGTGAAGATGGCGGAATAAACGTACATGAGACTTTCGTCTTCGCCACTTGACAAATGCGCACTTTAGAGATAGTATTATTACATCAAAGTTGCGCTATGGAGATATGGTATGAAGACGAGCCTTAAAACTCTTTACCATGGATCGCCTGTAGTCGTTTCCCATCCTTCACTTGAAATGGCGAGGCCGGGCAACGACTACGGGCGCGGATTCTATTGCACGGAGAACGAGGACCTTGCCCGCGAATGGGCATGCACCGAAGGCGCCGACGGATGGGCGAACAGATATGAATTGAGAATGAACAGTCTTCGTGTCCTTTCTCTTAAGCCGCCAGTTTACACGGTTCTCAACTGGCTTGCGGTTCTAGTGGCCAACCGCGAAGTCAGACTCCACGCCCCGGTGATGCGCCGTGGCGCCGAATGGCTGCTCGCCAACCATGGGGTGGATTTGTCACAGTGGGATGTCGTGGTGGGTTGGCGTGCCGATGACTCTTACTTCTCCTTTGTCCGCTCCTTCCTCGCCAATACGATTACCATTGCGCAGCTTGAGCGCGCCATGCGCCTTGGCAAGCTCGGCGAGCAGGTTGTCCTTAAAAGCGAAAGGGCTTTTGCGGCCCTGCGTTTTGTGTCCGCCGACCCCGTTCCCTGGGAGACATGGTACACGCGCCGCCGCAACCGCGACCTCGCCGCGCGCGCGGCATTCGAGGAGGATGAGGCGCGGGGTGATCCAGATGGACTTACAATTCGGGATCTCATGGAGGGACGTGCAAAGTGAAAAGTTCTGAACCAACCGCCTATCCGGAAACCTACCTCGATGACGCCATGCGGACACTTGGCGAGGCGGTCGAGTGGGCGGCCCTTGAACGGGGAATGCCACCCTCGCGTTTTCTCGCCGCTTTCGTCGCTACCGGCGTTGCCGACGCTTTCGGCGTTGGCGTTCCGAAATTCGTCGCAGGACTTTCAGGCCCCGAACTGGCGCGCGAAGTTCTCCGCCGCTGCGGGATCACGGACGAAGCCAGGAAGAAGCCGGCCGCGCATGGCGATGGCGCCACTCCTGAATTCTGGGCGGGATGGATACTTGCCTGGTACCAGTGGCGCTCGGCACTTCCGTTCCGGGCGATTCTCCGTTTCCTGCCGGCAGACGAGCTGGTCGCCCTTTACACTGCGCTTCATGAAGCCTCCGAAGAACGCTGTTGGCAAGCCTTTGAAAAACGTCGCCACGAGCGGCGTGGCATGACCGCCCTCGCTGCGGCCCGCAAGGCGGCGGGGTTCACCCAGACGCAGCTTTCCGCCCATTCCGGCGTTGCCTTGCGCAGCATCCAGCAATGGGAGGGACGCTCAAGGAATCTGGCCCATGCCGCAGCCTCTTCCGTGGCTGCGATTGCGCGCGTCCTCGGAACAACTTCGGAAGCGCTCCTCGCCGAGTGAAGCAGTGAGCCAAATAAAGTTGTCCGCCTCTCAAAGGCCGGCATCCACTAGGGCGGATGCCGCGTCGCGGCCGGCCTGGATGGCGTCGTCGATTCGGGAGAAGTCGAGCGTGGGGATGTCGCCGACCGCAGGCTGCAGCAGCCAGTCTGGCGCAGAGCGCTCAATCTCCCACTGCGCAATGCGGTCCTCGCAGATGCGCGTGGTCTTCATCAGCATTTCCACCAGCCCCATTCGGGTGGGCTTGGTTCTGCGCCCCAGTTCTTCGCGGATTTTGTCGCGAACCCTTTCGCCTAGGCCAATGGCCTTGTTGACCACCGTGGGCAGGCGGTGCGTGGAGTAGGGGCAGGGCGGCCCGCCATCGACGTTCACTGCCAGAACGCGCCTGGCGCCAAGGTCGCGCGCGGCCTCAACGGGAACGGGGCTTGAAACTCCGCCATCGACTAGCAGGCGATTCCCGCGCCGAACAGGCGTGAATACGCCGGGAATGGAGATTGAGGCGCGGAGCGCATGGTGCAGGCGCCCACGCGACATAAGGAATGCCTCGCCAGTGGCAATATCCGTGGCCATGGCGGCGAAGGGAATGGGCAATGACTCTATCGGCGCGTCGGGAACGATCTTCTCGAAGAAGGCCATGACCTTTTCGCCTTTGACCAAACCCGCGCCGCCAATCTCGAAGTCGATGAAGAGCGAGGCCGCGTCTGCGACATCCAGCCCCGCAACAGCCTCGCGCAGGGCATCGAAGCGGCCAGCGGCGTATGCCGCGCCAACGAGCGCCCCCATGCTGGTGCCGGCTACGAATTCGGGCTTCACGCCGCGCTCCAGCAGCACTTCGAGGACGCCGACATGGGCGAGCCCACGGGCCCCGCCGCTGCCAAGGGCTATTCCAATCGCCTCATTTTTCTTCGCCATCCGCTGCCTCCTCTGTATTACCAGGCTCTATTTCGATGACGAGGAGATTGGCCTCGCGGCTGGTGAGCTGGCGGTCCATCTCCTGAAGGGTCTTGTAGAATTCCTGGCCAAACGTCGTGAGGTCGCGTTGGCTGCGGCCAGTCGTTTCAATGTAAACGGGAAGCCCCGTCTCGTCGTCAGTCTCAACCGCCACGCCTCGTTCAAACACGCCGAGGCCGACGTCGCTGTAGTTCCAGGAATGCGCCTTTGGCATTGAGAGGATGGCCTTGGTCTCCTTGGGGAGAATCACGGCGAGCGACTGCCATGAGAAAGATGTTCTCCCCAGCGTGAATGGCAGGCGGCGCTCATCGGCGTCAAACGGCGAGATGGAGGAGGTGTGCGGCAGGGCGAGGGAGAGGACATTGCCCGTGCGCGTGGCGAGGGAAGGGACTTCCGCTTCGTATTCCAAACTGTAGGGAAGGGAGTTCGTGTTGATTTGAAGCTCGCCGAATGGACGGGCTGAGACGGCGATGGTGCCGACAAGTTCCTGGTGGTGGCGCGAGAGGAGCTCCGGGGTCATCTCGGCGTATCTCTTTAGGAATTCGTCGGCGCCGACGCCCTCGATTGTTTTGTGGACAGCGACGATGGCGTCGCCGTTGGCCTTCAGCCGGATCGCCAGGTTTTCCAGAGTCTTCGGTTCAAAAGCGCCGTCAATGAAGATGGGCTTGATCGGGGCGTCGAAGTCGGACTCGGAGCCGTCATCGTCAAAGAGGCCAATGTCCGGATCGTCGGGGAGGGTCGCGAGTGCGTGGCGCGCGAAGTGGTGGGTCATGCCGAGGGTGGCGTATTGATCGGTGTCGTTGAGGTAGATCGGGAAGGCCTCCTCGTCTTCGTCATCCTCCGGCGGGATCTCGACGAGCGGGTAGTCGAAGGTTCCCGGGTGGGGGAGGCGGAGAAGGCGGGAGAGGTCGCCGCCGATGCGCTCCTCGATTTCACCGTCGGAGGCGAAGATGATGGAGTTGTCGATGCCGGCATCGAAAAGGAGCGCGGAGAGGAGGATGGCGCGGTCCAGGAGGTTGCCGTAGCCGTCGGCGAGAATGACATCGGCCGGCGTAACTGCGCGGTCAAGTGGGATGGCGGTGAAGGACGGGCCGGCCAGGCGGAAGTTGCGGGCCACGTAGTCGCGAATGGCGGTGGCCTTGTCGGCGACCGTTACCAGGCCTTCGCAGACGGAGGCGGCGACCTCCGCGCAGCGCTTGGTATTGGCTGGCGAGGTGGCTTCCGCGATTGCGGCGCGAAGCGATGCCGCGTATTCGGCCCAGTCGCCGAGGGAGATGTCGGCAGCCAGGGCAAAGCGAGAGGCGTCTGGGAGATGGCTTTCGCGCGGAAGGGTAGGGGGCGCGACGACACTAGCGACGATGGTGATGGAGCCGTCTTCGTTGACGGCCTTGCTGAGGTGGAGGGCGTCATCGTTGAAACTGAGAAGGCAAGTGCCAAGGATGTCGTCGTCATCCCCGCCGGCGCGCTTGCGAAGAAGCTCGGCGGCCTCGCCGGTGAAGTGCATCTTCAGTGTGTCCTCGTCTAGCGGAGTGGTGCCGTTGAAGACGTGGAAGTGGGAGAAGAAAGGCGCGTTGGTCTGCGTGATGCGGTAGGAGGTGGAGATTATGGAGCCGACCTCGACGCCGGGGAGGCTGACCACATAGGTCTTTGCGGCGGGGTAGCGCGGCGCGGCGGAGGCCCAGGAGGCGTCCATCTCGTTGATTTCGCTGTCGGTGACGAGCTGCGTAGAACCATCTGGCGCGGCCACGCTGGCCTCCAGGATTTCTACGGACTGCCAAGCGGGGTTGTAGTTGATCTTTAGTTCGGAATTGGCGCGGCGCCCGGCGTAGGTGAGAATCTGGCGGCGGACGGTGACGGTCTTCGTCCAGGAGGTCGGGGAGTCGATTTCGTATGCGGTCTCGGCGGAGAGGATGCGCGAGTCGGCGGCAAGCTCCTCCGGCGTGGGCGACGGCTCGAAGGCGGCAACCTGCCCGGAGAGGGTGTCGATGTGGTGGAGGGTTTCCTTGAAGGGCTTGTAGATGGAGGCGGGGTATGAGGTGAGGTTGAACTCGATGCGGTGGGTGGAGGTGAGTTTTACGCAGGACGGAGCCTGCGAATCAGGACAGGAGGACGCGACAGGGGAAGCGCCGTCAGGATGGGAAGAAAGAGGCTGCGAATCGGGGCAGGTCACGCGCTGGGAGTAGGTGACGCCATTGGTCTTGAAGGAGATGGTTTCGGGGAGGGCCACTGGCGCGCCTAGCGACTCGAATTCGATGTCCCAGGTTTCCTCTGCGCCGCATGCTTCCTCGGTCTCAAACGGGAAGCGGCGTTCCTGGAGGCCGGTCTTGTCGAGGATGAAGTTGTGGTAGCCGATGGCGGTTGAGAAGTGGGGGAGGTCGATGAGGGATGCGCCGTCGCCGCGCAGGATGAAGTCGCGCGCGCTGGCTTCCAGCCGCAGGACTAGCGGGGCCTCGGTGTCGCGCAGGTCTTCCGGCTCGATGGCGAAGGACTCCAGCTTGGCGCCGGGGATGGTTTCGCGGACAACGCCCTCCAGGAACTCGCGGCGGCGCTCTGCGGGCATCCGCACGAAAGCACCGCGATAGGCGCTGTCGTTGAGTCCGGTGAAGTCGAATTTCGAGGAGAGTGTGATCTTGCCTTTGGCATCGACCTTCGCCTTGATGGCGGCGAATACCATGTTGGCGGCGGCGGGGACTTCATCAGAGGTGTGCAGCGGCTCGCCTTCGGGCGTGGCAACGAGGTAGCTCTTGCCAGCGAGGTATGCGGGAAGCAGGTCGGCCGTGTTCTCGTTGGTCGGGTCCATGAGGGTGAACTCGCCATCGGCGTCGCGCACGCAGGCAATGGCGTGGTTGAAGAAGGGCATGGGAACGTCCGGGTCGCGCTTCTCGCCCACATGGATGAGAACGGGGAAGGCGTCGGTTCCGGCTAGGCGCAGCATCGAGGCCAGCAGGGCGGCCTTGTCGCGGCATACGCCATGGCGGCGCTCGAAGGTAACGGAGACATCATGCGGCTCGTGGCCGGGGGCTTCTGTCTCCGTGGTGACGCCCATGTAGCGGACATTCTGCGACACCCATGTGAAGATGCGCCAGATTCGCTCCTGTTCCGTGGACACGCCCTCTGTTAGCGAGGCGACCATCTCGCGCATTTCGTCGGTCACGGCATCCAGGTGGGGCTTGCAGAGGTTCCAATACCAGCGAGAGAGCTCGCGCCAGTCGTTGAGGGTGGAGAGGAGGATGCGCTGGCAGACCGTGTGCATCGGCGGCATTGAGGGTTCGGCGAATGCCTGCGGAACATTGGCGAAGTCCCAGGAGAGCAGGGTGCGGGCGCCACCGTCGAGGGGCAGGGGATCGTTGACGGTTGCAGTGCCGGGAAGTTCGTCGCGGAGGACCTGGCTGCGGACGGGATTGTTGGTGGGCGAGGAGACGGCGTAGGTGTAGCGGAGGATGGGGTCGAAGGTCTCGAATGTCTGGTAGTCGGCCCAGACTCCGGGGACGCGCACCTTCTTCTCGCGGCGGATGATGGCGAGGCGTGTGATGTCGCCAACCTCCAGCCCGGGGTAGGCGACGGTCATCTTCTTGTCGTTGGGGTCGTATATGTTCGACGACATCATCCCGGGGTCAATGGCGACTTTGCAGTTGCGCTCGAGGTCGATGGGAACGACGGTGCCGTCTGGCTTTACAATCTCCGCCGCGATGACTTCGAGGTCGGAATAGAAGGCGTCGAAGCCAAGGGTGGCGGAGGCTTCGGAGCGGCGGCCCTTCTCGGTGAGGACCTTGGTGTAGGTGTCGTCGAAGAGGACAGAGGTGCCGTCTTCCTCATAGACCTCGCACGACACGGAGTCGAGGATGACGGTGTCGGCATCGGGGTATTTGGCGGGAGTGGCCTCGGCTGCGGCGGCTATAATGTCGGCGAGGGCTATGCGCCGGACGGAAGTGGGTACGAAGGACGGAGCCTTCGAGTCAGGACATGAGGCGGAGGCGGAGGAAATAAGGGATATGGCCGCGATGGCGGCGAAGAATGCTTGCGTTTTCATGTCGAAAGTCGAAAGACAAAAGTCGAAAGTCGAAAGTCGGAAGTCGAAAGGGGAAAGTCGCATGTCGCATGTCGCATGTCGCACGGATAAACGATGCAACGATTCAACTTTTATCCGAGGATAAGAGCGAGGATGCCGGCGGCGAGGCAGTAGAAGCCGAAAAGCCAGAAGCGAGGGCCCGACAGAACCTTGATCAGCATCTTGAGCGCGTAGTAACCGACGACGGCTGACACCGCCACGGCCAGAATGGCCGTCCAAATGCCGATGCCTTCGAGGCTCGTCTCCTCGCCGCCCTTGACCACCGCCAGCAAAGACGCCCCGGTGAGAAGCACCAGCGACATCAAAAATGAGAAGTCCGCAGCGGGGCGTCCTTCAACGCCTAGATGCCGCGCCGTCGCGATGGTGGTGCCGCTGCGGCTGATCCCCGGCAGAAGCGTCGCCACTTGCGCAAGGCCGATAAGCAGCGCCTCGACGAAGCCGGCCTCGCCCTTGCGCCCCTTCCTGGCCCAATGCGTGGATATTAGGATTACGCCCGTAATAATGAGCATTGCGCCTGTGAAGGACAACCCCTTGTCCATGCACTTGTGGAAGATGTCCTTGAAGATGGCGTAGCCCGCCACCACTGGGATGCAGCCCAGGACAAGAAGCCCGACCTGGCGCCATGCCTCGCGGACGAACAGCAGCATGCCGGCCACCAGCAGCGCGACGCGCTTGCGGTAGAAAGCAAGCACCGCCAGCAGGGTCCCGAAGTGCAGAAGCAGCTCCAGGCCGTTGCCAGGGCTGTCGATCCCCATCCAGCGCTCCGCAATGGCGAGGTGGCCGGATGAGGATATCGGCAGGAATTCGGCTATGCCCTGGAAGGCGGCCAGCAATAGGACCTTTGCTGTCATTTGCGTGTCGGAGGATCGGAGTTACTTCTTCTCCAGAACGGCCTTGATGCGGCGGACGCCGGCCGAGGAGGACTCTTCCTTCTTGATGCGGAAGTGGCCCAGGACGCCGGTGTGCTCGACATGAGGCCCGGTGCAGACTTCCTTCGAGAAGAAGTCCGTCGGGGACTTGCCCATCGTATAGACGGAGAGCTTCTCGTCGGTGTATTTGCTTGAGAAGAGGGCGGTGGCGCCGGCGGCGCGTGCCTCTTCGAGAGTCATCATCTCGCGGGTGACGGGCAGGTCGGCCTCGATCTGGGCGTTCACCAGGTCCTCGACGGCCTTGATCTGCTCGGGCGTCATCTTCTCGCCGTGGGTGAAGTCGAGGCGCAGACGCTCCGCCGTGATGTTGGAACCCTTCTGGTTGCAGTGGTCGCCAAGGACGACCTTGAGCGCCTTGTGGAGGAGGTGCGTGGCCGTGTGCAGGGCCGTCGTCTCCTCGCTGTGCTCGGCGAGGCCGGACTTGGCCGAGCCAACGTTGGCGCGGGAGAGTTCCTGATGGGCCTTGAAGCACTCGTTGTAGCCATCGACATCGACGGTGAAGCCGGCTTCGCGCGCCAGTTCCTGCGTCATCTCCAGCGGATAGCCGTAGGTGTCGTAGAGGCGGAAGGCCTGCTTGCCGGAGAGCTGCGTCACCGGGACGAAGTTGGGATCCTTGGCGGCGCGGAACTCGTTGCCGCGCTTGATGCCGGAGATGCACTTGTCGAATTCCTTGCGGCCTTCGTCGAGGGTCTTGCCGAAGCGGGTTTCCTCGGCGAGAAGCTCCTGGAGGACGCGCTCGCGGTTCTGCTCAAGCTCGGGATAGACATGCTTGTAGTTGTCGATGACCGTCTCGGCCATCGGGCCGGTGAAGCCCTGCGCGATGCCAAGGCGGCGGGCGTGGCGGACGGCGCTGCGGATAAGGCGGCGGAGGACGTAGTTCGCGCCGAGGTTACCCGGGGTGACGCCGCCCTTCTGGTCGCCGAGGATGAAGGTGGCGGTGCGCATGTGGTCGGCCACGACGCGCCGCGAGCGGGTGATTTCGGCCTCGTCAAGTTCCCCGTTCCCCGTTCCCTGTTCCCCATTCCCCGTTCCCCGTTCCCTCAGTTCATCAATCTTCGCCATGATGGGCTGGAAGACATCGGTCTCATAGACGGTGGGGAGGCCGTTCATCATGCAGATGGTGCGCTCGACGCCCATGCCGGTATCGACGTTGTGGCGGCCCAGCGGCTCGAACTTGCCTTCGGCGGTCTTGTTGAACTGCATGAAGACGTCGTTCCAGATCTCGATGTATTTGCCGCAGTGGCAGCCGGGACGGCAGTCGGGGCCGCACTTTTCCTTGCCGGTGTCGATGAACATCTCGGTGTCAGGCCCGCAGGGGCCGGTCTCGCCGGCGGGGCCCCACCAGTTGTCCTCGCGCGGGAGGCGGAAGATGCGCTCGTCGGGGATGCCGAGGCTCTTCCAGATTTCCACGGCCTCTTCGTCGGCGGGAATACCGGGCTCGCCCTTGAAGACGGTCACGTTGAGCTGCTCGGCCTTGAATCCAAGGTGCTGCGTGAGGAACTCGAAGGACCATGAGATGGCCTCTTTCTTGAAGTAGTCGTTGAGCGACCAGTTGCCAAGCATCTCGAAGAAGGTGAGGTGGGCGCTGTCGCCGACTTCGTCGATGTCGCCAGTGCGGACGCACTTCTGGACGTCGGTGAGGCGCTTGCCTGCGGGATGCTCCTGCTTGCCCATGAGATAGGGGACGAGCGGGTGCATGCCCGCCGTGGTGAAGAGGACGGTCGGGTCGTTTTCCGGAATCAGCGAGGCACCGGAGATAATGGTGTGGCCCTTCGACTCGAAGAATCGCAGGTATTTTTCGCGTAGTTCGTTTGCGGTCATTTCTTTTTTCCTTAAAAAGTTAGCCTATAATTATAGCAGAACTTTCACTTTCCCGTGGAACCGAAGCCGCCGGCGCCACGGTCGGTTTCGGTCAGAGACTCCGCTTCGGCGAAGTCGGCCTGCGGGCAGGCGGCGATGACGAGCTGCGCGATGCGGTCGCCGCTGGCGACTGTGCGCGGCTCGCCGCCGTGGTTGTGGAGGCAGACCGTAACCTCGCCGCGGTAGTCGCTGTCGATGACGCCCACCTTGTTGGCGGGGGCAAGGCCTGACTTGCACGAGAGGCCGCTGCGCGCATAGACGAGGCCCGCGAAGCCGGACGGCACCTCGATGGCGATGCCTGTGGGGATGAAGACGCTTGCGCCGGGTTGGATTTCCACTGGCGCATCCAGGCAGGCGTGGAGGTCTGCGCCGGCGGCTCCGGCGCTTCCGTAGCGCGGCATCTGTGCGCCGGCGCGAAGTTTCTGAACTCTGACAGTCATTTTGTCTTTTCCCGGGAAATGGAGTCCCAGCCACTCTACACCATTCCCACCTGCATTGCAAGTCCCCGTTCCCCCACTAACGCAACCGGCCTGTGGCCGGACGCAAAAGCCGCGCCAAAACCGATGTGGCTACGACGCCGCCCGTGGCGGCTACGCCACAATCGCTTTTGCCGCGAGTTCCATCAACCTCCCCGCGAGCATCGATTGTGGCGTAGGGCATGGCCCGTCGTAGCCACATCGATGCGAGCGTAACCCTTGCGTGTCGCGAAGCGACTTGCGTTAGGCGCTGCGGCCAGGACGAAGCCGGACCCTCCCTAGCCCCTAGTCCCTAGTCCCACA
>JAGCUY010000181.1 GCA_017962605.1 Kiritimatiellia bacterium
GAGAAGTTGAAAAGTTGAGAAGTTAGGGGCTAGGGGCTAGGGGTTAGGGGCTAGTTGTTAGTTGTTAGTGGCTAGGGGTTGTCGCTTGTCGTTAGTCGCTAGTCGTTAGTTGTTAGTTGTTAGCGGGGGCGGGCGGTGATGCCGAGGCGGAGTATTGGCAGGATTTCGTTTGATAGTGTCGCATCGAGGTCGAAGAGGATGAATCCGGCAGCGCCGCGCGCGCGGAGGGCGTTTGCCTGGTCGATGACCTGACCCGGCCCGAGTCGGCTTTCCGATGCCGTCACGCCGATGCCGCCAACGATGCGCTGCGCTATCGACGGCTTCTTCAGCTGCGTCGCCAGTAGTTCGGCGTATTTGTCGTTGCTTTCGGTGTAGTTCATCGGCATCGCGTAGTCGATGTGTCCGGCCTCGATCCATGCCATCCAGTCCTGGCCTACCGACTCCACGCACGCCGGATATTTGCCTAGCACTGCGGCGGAGAGGGTGATGCCGGGGGCCGTGCGCCGCTGTGCCGCGCGGATGGATGCCACCAGCGACGTCACCTGGCGGGTGCGCCAGCGCATGACCTGCCCCATGAGCGGCGCCTTCTTCGCCGCGTCCGTCCAGTTGGCGGGTACCTTGCCGCCAAGCTCGTCGCGGGAGAAGCGCGTCTTCGTCCCGTAGCCGAGGGAGTTGTAGTAGTCCTGGTAGCGGACGAAGTCGAGGTGGAGCCCGTCGATGCGGTATTTGGACATTATCTCGGTGGCGATGGCGGTGACCTTGCTCCTGACGGCGGCGGAGGAGGGGTCGAGCCAGTCCTGCTGGGTGCCGTTGGTGGAATCGACGAGCCATCCGGCCTTGCGGAAGGATTCGCGGCGGTCGGCGGTCGCCCCGGTGGTTGAGAAGCAGAAGAGCCAGGCGTGGACGCGGATGCCGTATGGGCGTGCGGCGGCGAGGCAGGCGGCGAGCTGGTCGCCGAAGCGCTGGTAGTTGGCCGAGCGCGGAACGGAGGAGATGTTGCAGTTCGCGGCCACTGGTGAAGCGGAGTTGATGAAGATGTCGGTTATGCCGGATTCGGAGAGTTCGCGGCAGGTCCGTGGCCAGTCGCCGGGGTAGAGTCCGCATCCCGAGTGGTCCCAGACGGCGCGGATTTCTCCCTGGCGCGGCGACTGTGCGAGGCCGTAGGCGCATTCGAGATGGCGCCGCGCCTCGGAGGCGAGGTGCCAGGCGTCGGCGCCGCGCCCTGCGGAGAGCGCCCCGCGAGCCGCATTCAGCGCCGATGTCGCCGAATTGACCTCTCCGGTCACGCGCGTCCTCCGGGTGGGGTCGCGTTGGCGCTGCACCGCCAGGTTGGCGTCCTTGAGGGTGCTCCACGACCCCACATGCGGGGCGGCGGCGATCCGAGCCTCGGCTGCGGTGCGCCACAGCGCCGGCGCCGCCTCTGCGGCAAGGGCGAGAAGGAGCGTTCCCTTCTGCGCGGCGTCGCCGTCGGCAAGGAGGACGTGCGTCATCCAGTAGCCGCCGTCGCCCGCCAGCCATGCGGCGTCGGCAAGGAGGCGTCCTGCGTTGTCGGCCCACCAGGCCAGCACGCGGCTGCGGCCGGGTATGGCGAATGCCTCGACGATGTTCGGCGACGACTGCCTTATTAGCGGCGCCACGTTGGGCGGCCGTCCTGCATCTGGGAATGACATGGCCACTCGCGATAGGTCGCGCCGGTATTTCCCCACGCGGACGCCGACGATGTCGGCCAGCGCCGGCGAGCTGGAATAGGTGACAATCAGGCGGCCGCCTTTCGCCACGAAGGAGCGGTAGGCGGAAATCTGGCGCGTAGTCGGCTCGGCGCAGTGGACAAGGACGGCAACCTTGCGGCCGGAGAGGACGCCGGGGACGTCGCGGTCGGAGGCGATGTCGGCTACGACGCCGCCGTCTCGCATCCAGCGGACGGCATGGTTGGCGAGCGACTTGGCGAAGCGGCGCTCGCCGGCGTCGGCCAGCGCTTCATCCCCATGCAGGACCACGACCGCGCTGGTGGCCAGTGCGGACTGCGCAATGAACAGGGATAGAAGCGCGCCAACTGCCGCGCGCGCGATTGCCTTTGCCGTCAAATTCACCTTATGAACCTTCAACTTCCTAACTTTTCAACTTTTCAACCTTTCAACTTTTCAACTTCCGAACTTCCGAACTTCCCAACTTTTCAACATCCCAACCTCTCAACTTTTCAACTTTTCAACTTTTCAACCTTTCAACCGTATCTATGCGTGGTAGTAGTCGCGGGTGTTGGGTGGGCGGATGTTGGTGAGCGTCCCGACATAGTGGCGCAGCCAGTGGTCTTGCTTGGGATGGGCGAGCGCGTCTTCCTCGTTGAGCTCCACGCCGAGTCCTGGGCGGTCGGATGGGTACATCAGGCCGTCGGCGAAGCGCACGTCCTCGTCGATCACGTCGGCGCGCCATGGAACGTCGTCGAAGAGCATCTCGTGGATGCAGTAGCCGGGGGTCGAGACGCCGAGGGCGAGGGTTACAGCGTTTGCGACGGGGCCGCTTGGGTTGTGGGCGCAGAACGGGACGTGGTGCGCCTCGCAGAGTGCGGCGATCTTCTGCATGCCGGTGATGCCTCCGGCGTGTGAGGAGTCGGGCTGGAGATAGTCGCATGCGCCGAGTGAGATGGCGTCGAAAACCTGCTGGACGGTGAAGAGGCGCTCACCGCATGCGATGGGCACGCTTACGCGGGAGCGGAGGTCGGCCAGGGCGCGCATGGTGTCGGGGATGATTGGCTCCTCGACCCAGTAGGGTGAGAATGGGGCGAGGGCGTTGCAGAGGCGCAGGGCGGTGGGGAGGTCGAAGCGGCCATGGCACTCGATAAGTATTTCAGCCTTGCCCTCGGTTGCGCCCTTGACGGCCTCGATGCAGCGCATGGCCTTCTTGAAGTCTTCGGGCGGCAGCTGGCGGTAGTTCTTGCCGAAGGGGTCCCACTTGAGGCCCTTGAAGCCGCGCTCCACGGCGGCGGCGGCCTTGTCGGCGAATTCCTCAGGCTCCTTCGCGCCGGAGAACCAGCAGTTGGCGTAGCAGGGGACGCCCTCGCGGCACTTGCCGCCGATGAGTTTCCATACCGGTAGTTTGAGGGCCTTGCCCTTGATGTCCCAGAGGGCCATGTCAATGGCGGAGAGGGCGCTCATGAGGACGGGGCCGCCGCGCCAGTAGGCGTCACGGTAGTTCTCGTGCCAGATCCACTCGGTGTCGAATGGGTACTTGCCGACGAGCGCGTGCTCGAGGTCGGCGATGGCGCCGATGAGGGCGTTTTCCTTGTATTCGAGCGTCCCTTCGCCGAGACCGGTGATGCCCTCGTCGGTGAAGACCTTCACGAAGACCCAGTTGGTGCGGAAGCAGTCGATGCAGAAAGTTTTGATTGAGGTGATGCGCATAATAACGAGTTGAGAGTTGAGAGTTGAGAGTTGTGAGTTGGAACTTAACCAAAGCCAAACAATTATATGCTTAATCATATCTGATGGCAACCACGGCCGCAGAGGACAAGCGACAGCAAGTTTGCTCCTCCTGTCCCTCCTGTCCCTCCAGTCCCTTCAGTCGCTTCCCGCCTGTCGCCTGTCGCCTGTCGCTTATCGCCTGTCTCCGGTCCCTCTAGTCGCCTGTCGCTTGACAATCTAAACTACCCTATATACAATCTATGGTTGAAAATTAAGGAGCTAACATGAGAAACCAAAGCAAAGTCGCCCCCGGCTGGTGGGACTACACCACGCTCGACAAGGAAATCCTCGACGCCGCAGCGCGCCTAACTGAGAAGGACATCCTCCAACTCTCCCGCCCCGGCTTCAAGGTCACGTTCTACGAAACCATCCAGGAGTTCTACGCCGCCGAGGCGCTCGAATACATCGAGGCCTGGAAGAAGGCCACGCCTGACCGCCCCGCCGGCATCTGCGGCCCTATCGGCCCCACCGAGCAGTTGCCCATCGTGGCGCAGATCGTCAACGCCATCGGCCTCGACCTCCGCCACTGCCACTTCTGGGGCATGGACGAGTGGGTGGTTGACGGCAAGGCCGTCGGCCGCGACTTCCCCCTTGGCTTCCAGAAAGCCGACCGCGAACTCTGTTTCGACCGCATCCGCCCCGAGCTGCGCATGCCGGACGAGAACCTCCATTTCCCCGACACCGACACCGCCGCCTACTGCAAGAGCTGGGAGGACTTCCGCTGCGTGATCATGCAGGGCGGCCAGGGCGAAACAAAACACTGGGCCTTCAACGACCCGCCACGGCGCGAGGGCGCATACCTCGATGCGCCGCCGTCGCCGGAAGTCCAGCGCCAGTTCCGCACGCGGATGGTCGAACTCCACCCCATGACCCTTATCCAGAACGCCCGCACTTCCGGCGGCGGCGTCGTGCAGTCTGTTCCGTCGCAGGCGATGTCGGTCGGCCCATACGAGACGTGGAAGGCCGAGACCGTCTCCATCTGGCATCCGGGCCACCACGACAATCCCTTCGGCATGCGCCTCTCCGCCTTCATGATTTCCAAGAAGATCGCGGACGCCGCCGTCCCGATGTCGCTGCTGGCCGACCACCCCGATGTCCGCTTCAACTTCTTCCGCCCCGGCATCGGCACTTGCGAAGTGGAGATGCACTAGGCCATGAAGCGCGTCTTCGCAATTGGTGCGCATCCCGACGACATCGAGTTCGGCATGGCCGGCACGATGCTTCTCCTCCGCGAGAAGGGATGCGAGATCCACTACATGACCTTCGCCGACGGCTGCTGCGGCTCGAACCAGATGGACGCCGCCGAGACGGCAAGGGTGCGCGGCGAGGAGTCGCGCGCCGCCGCCGCCAGGCTTGGCGCGACCTACTGGCCGCCGCTGACGCACGACCTTGAGGTCTTCTACTGCAAGGAGCAGCTTGCAAAGGCCATCTCCGTCGTCCGCGCCGTGCGCCCCGACATCCTTCTCGTGCCGTCGCTCTTCGACTACATGGAGGACCATGTGCAGACGGCGCGGCTCGCGGTGATGGCGGCCTTCTGCCGGGGGATGCCGAACGCCCCGTGCGACCCGATGCGCGAAATCGCCGAGAACCCCGTGGCCGTCTATCATGCCCAGCCGCACGTGCACCATGACTCCATGGGGCAGTTCCGCAAGCCGGACTTCCTGATACCGATTGATTCCGTCATGGAAGCCAAGACGGCGGCCCTTGCCGAACACCGCAGCCAGCGCGACTGGCTCGACGACTCGCAGGGCATGGACGCCTACCTTGAGACGATGCACTCCTTCTGCAAGGAGATGGGCGCGCTCGCCGGCGGCGGCACGACCTTTGCCGAAGGCTGGTCGCGCCACAACCACCTGGGCTTCCACGACGAAGGCTTCGACCCTCTGGTTGAAATGCTAGGGTAGGGGAAGGAACGCCGTTTACTGCGCCTTTCGGCGCGACGATTGGAACGGTTTTTGGGGCGTGGCATCCGCAGGGATGGCTCTCATCGCGGGCCGGATTGCCTACGGCGCCCGCGCTTCGCAGCCATCAGTTTCCTGCGGAAGCCACGCCCTCGACATTGACTGTAGACATGGCGCGTTGCAGCCGGAACGGAGTCCGCCCCTAGTCCCTAGTCCCTAGCCCCTAGCCCCTAGTCCCTAGTCCCTAGCCCCTAGTCCCTAGCCCCTAGCCCCTAGTCCCTAGCCCCTAGTCACTAGTCCCTAGCCCCTAGCCCCACATTGGCACATTCATCTCTCCGTTCCCCGTTCCCCATTCCCCGCGCAATTTGAGCGGTGAGTGTTTTTCGTATTTACTAGGTTGTGGTTGCGGTATTTAGTGTGCTGCAATCGTTGTGTCGTTTTCATGGGCGTTCGGCGGCCTTCTTGCCGCCATCGCACTCGCGCACAACGCCGGTTACCGGCTTTCGCCGTGATTATTCCTGACGCGCGAGACTAGGGCGGCTGCGGCCGGGGAGAGGGGGACGTCCTTGCGCCAGGCGAGGTAGGCGTCGCTAGTCATGGCCGGGGCGAAGGGCCGGAAGACGATGTCCTCGGCGTATGCTGCGGGGATTACCCCGTCGATGCAGACCGCAGCCCCAAATCCCGCGGCTACCATCACCGCAGCGTTGTAGGCGAGGTTGTAGGTGCAGGCAACGTTGAGCGTGCCACAGTCGCGCCCCAGCCAGCCTGAAAGGAACTCGCCCACCATCATCTGCCGCGTCATGAGCAAGGGGATGCCGTCGAGGTCCTTGGGGCGAATCGTCCGCCGCGAGGCAAGAGGCGCATCGCCCTTGAGCATCAGGCCCCATGGGATGGCATGTGGCATGGAGATGTAGTCGTAGCCCTTGTATCGCCCCGGCCCCACGAAGAGAGCCAGGTCTAGTGTGCCGCGCTGGATGCGTGCGCCGATGTCCTCGCCATTGCCGGAGGTGATGTCAATGCGGAGTTTCGGGTTTTCGGCGCAAAGAGATTTGATGGCATCGGCAACTGGCGCGAAGGCGACGGTCTCGCCCGCGCCGATGGCGAGCGTTCCCGAAAGGCCCTCGTCGTTGTCGGCGCGGACCTCCTCCTCGATGCGCTCGGCGAAATCGACGAGATCCTCGGCCCTGCGCATCAGCAGTGCGCCTCTTTCAGTAAGGGACATGCCCCGGGGCCCGCGCACGAAAAGCGGATGGCCGAGTTCGCGCTCAAGTTCGGCCAGGCGCATGGACAGTGCGGGTTGGGAAATGTAGAGGGACTCAGCCGCGCGGGTTAGGTTGCCTGCGCGGGCGACGGCGAGGAAGTATTTAAGAGGCCAGATATCCATGCTAATAATTATACCATATTCGATAAGTTTTTCTTATTATTATGTATAAAAAATAAGTATTTGTTATTTTTATCGGTTTCATATAAAATGGATACATGATAAAAACACTACCATTGCTGGCGGCGGCGGGTGCCGCGCTAGCCATAAATGCCAAAGCGGCAAATACAAACACCAATACGGAGGACATGAAAATGGACAAGCTCCAACTAACGCGGGAATGGGACAAGACCTTCCCGAAGTCCGATAAGGTCGAACACCGGAAGGTTACGTTCCGCAACCGCTACGGCATTACGCTCGTGGCTGACCTCTACAAACCGAAAACAGGGAACGGGGAACAGGGAACGGGGAATGGCAAGCTCGCCGCAATCGCCGTCTCCGGCCCGTTCGGCGCGGTCAAGGAGCAGACGAGCGGCCTCTACGCGCAGCACCTCGCCGAGGCGGGGTTCCTGACGGTCGCCTTCGACCCCTCCTACACCGGCGAGAGCGGCGGCGAACCGCGCCGGATGGCTTCGCCCGACATCAACACCGAGGACTTCCTCGCCGCCGTCGACTTCCTCTCGGTGCGCGACGACGTCGATCCGGAGAGAATCGGCATCCTCGGCATCTGCGGCTGGGGCGGCATGGCGGTGAACGCCGCCGCGCTCGACCCGCGCATCAAGGCGACCGTCGCCTCGACGATGTACGACATGACCAAGGTCACGCGCGAGGGCTATTTCGGCGCCGACGACACCACCGCCAGGCGCATGGCCGCCCGCCGCGCGATGGCCGCGCAACGCACGGCCGACTACAAGGCCGGAACCTACGAGCGCGCCGGCGGCGTGGTCGATCCGCTCCCCGACGACGCCCCGCAGTTCGTGAAGGAATACTACGCCTACTACAAGACGCCGCGCGGCTACCATCCTCGCAGCGGAAACTCGAACGACGGCTGGAACGTCGTCGGCTGCCAGTCGTTCCTCAACATGCCGCTGCTCTCCTACGCGCACGAAATCGAGACGCCCGTGCTGCTCGTCCACGGCGAGAAGGCCCACTCGCGCTACTTCAGCGAATACGCGTTCGAGAAGATGACGGGCCTCTCCGTCCGCGGCGAAAGCGCCAAGGCCGGCAAC
>JAGCUY010000182.1 GCA_017962605.1 Kiritimatiellia bacterium
AGCCGTTGTCGGCGACAACGATCTCAACGCGGCATGCGCCATTGCCGGCGTCAACGGCCTGCACGGAAATCTTCACCACCCCGCCGGCGCTGCCGATGGCATCGCAGGCGTTCAGCACGAGATTCATCACCACCTGCCACACCATCGCGGCATCGGCCATTACCTTGGGCAGGGCTGCCGGCTTACGGTAGTCAACAACCACGTTGTCGGGAATGGCGCGGCGCATGATCCGCACAACGTCGGTGACCGCCTCACCCAAGTCCAGAGGCTCAGGCTGCGTCTCCGCGCCAGTGGCGCACGACAACATGCGCTTCACAAGCGCCGCCGCCTTGAGCATCGTAGCCTTGACGTCCTCGGCGGCCTCCCGCGCGGTGGCGGGGATGTCGTCGCAAAGAATCAAATCCATGCCGCCCAGCATCGTCGTCAGCATGTTGTTGTAGTCGTGGGCTAGTCCTCCCGCGAGCAGCCCCACGACTTCCGAACTGCGCTCGCGCGTTCCTTCCTTTTCCATCATTGCTCCATCCAGTATGTAGCCAAATTCTTTTACAACACAAGTCTAGCGAATACCCGCCCATTCTGTCAAGCGGGGGGGGGGAGTCTCTGTGAAGACCACGCACTAAGGCTGTAGTTTTTTGCTATAATGCCATTGCTCTTTTTCATTACATTGTAGCGATGCGATGGACTCTTGAAATACTTGTCTTTCTCGTGTTTGCCGGAATGGCGGTGCCCGTCGTCTGGCGAATGCGGGGACTGTCCGTATTGCGCGCCGCGCTTTCGCGCAAACCCTCATACATGCGCGTCGCCGCGTGCGTCTTCTTCGCTGCGGCTGTCATCTACGGCGGAGGCAAGGGCGGTGGCGGCGGCAATGGTGGCGGAGATGGAGGCGATGGCGGAGGCGGCGATCCGCCGCTGCGTGGCGGACTGCTGAACCAGACGCTTCCGCAATGGTATCTAGACTGCGGCTACGACGCGGCCGACACTGACGGCGACGGCATCCCCGACTGCTGGGAGCGGTGGACGGGAACCAACCCCGTCGTCGCCGACTCTTCGCTGGACGCCGACTCCGACGGCCTTTCCAACCTCGACGAGTTCTGGCTGCAAACCGACCCGCAGTGCGCGGACACTGACAACGACGCAATCGACGACGCCCTTGAAGCCGCCGCGATGTTCGCCGGCGTGGCGGACTTCGACCCGCTCGCACCCGCCACCTACGCGGTGCCGGAGCCCGACGCCAACACGAACGGCGTCCCCGACGCATGGGAGGGCACTTCGTCCCCCCTCTTCTCCGGCGTGTCGCAAGGCGGCTTCCCGAACGGCTGCTACATCCCGGAGGCAAATGGTGCGAACTACGATGTCTCTCTGACGGTCAGCTCTTCGCGCTTCGCGCTCCTCTCATGGGGCGAGGATGACTCGCTCCTCCTGCCGCCATGCACCAACCTCTTGCTTCGGCTGCGCCTGGACTGCCTCGAGACGCGGACGGTCTCGCTCTCCGCCGTTCCCGACGGCGCGCCGGGCGGGCTGCTGCTCGGCAACTGGCGCGCGGACATGACTGCGGAATGGGCTCCCGGCAGGGACTTGGAAACAGAGGGCGACCGACTGGAGACAGGCATGGGCACGATGGTTGACCGCTCCTCCGACGCCGTGTCCTATCGCGGCGCCGTCGTCGCCAGCGGCGGTGGGTCGCCGCCGCTTCTTCGCGGCGGGGCGCCAGACGGGAACGGCGGCGCGGGCGGCGGGTCGCTCGACATCCACTTTTCCCCGAAGTGGATGGAGCTCATCTACTACGGAGGGGATTACTGCGCGGAGCACGGGCCGTCGCCGTTTGTCGAACTCCTCGCCACAAACATGGCCCCTCCCTATCTCTGGGCCTACGACCTGCACCAGACGGTTTCGAGCAACACGCTGTTCTATGTCGATCTCCCCTGGCTGGACTACACGACGACCACGGTCACTTGCCGCGAGGCCGACGGCGCGCACACCAACCTCGCGATCCAGGCAAGCATCAACATCGCCATCGGGCATTGCGAGCAGTCCGCCACGAACATCCTGCCGATAACGGCGCGGGCGGGCTTCGATGTCATGACGAACCATGCGGCAAAGGTCGATTCCCCCACAAACCCGAATGGCGGCAACTGCCCCGAAGCCCAAATCGTGAACGTCTATGCGAGTTGGGGGGGAGGCTACATCTGGGACAGGAACTTCGAGACGATACCGACTGGCGACGATGCCGACGACCTCACATCGCACTGCATCGCCATCGACTGGACAAACTGCCATGTAATCGCCCTTGAAGCCTACCTGCCCGAAGAGCTGTTGCCTTTCAAGGACGAACTACACTACCGCGTGAATGACGCTATGGTTGAAGGCTCGACGATTCCACCATGCGAAAAGCCGGAGGAACTTTTGCCGACAATCTACCATGTTGAAATGCTCAACGATGCGGACACCACTCTGGACAGGCTTTGGATAGTGGTGCTGAACCCCGATACGCGCACAAAATTCAACACGTGGGCGAATCAGAATCCCACGAACGCAACATGGTTTGGCACATTGCCAAAGCCGCCGAGCAAAATCTTTGTTAGCGCCTCAGGGGCGGCGACACTGCCATCTGCCGCAAGCGCAAACTGGAACGCCCCCGAACCATTTCCGACAAACTATTTCATGCACCCAAAGGCCGCCTATGAGTTAAGGGCAAGTTCCCTATTCAATGAGCATGGGCATCAGGCAACATACGATGAGCAAGGAAATCTTATCACCGACAGTATAAAGGCAGGGACTGCCGACTTTTCGACCCCGTATCCAACAGTCTCGGGGTTGAGACCCTTAAACCATCGAGACAATGATGTTAGGCCGTATGTTCAAGCTCTCCAGTTAGATGGCAATCCTATTCTTCCCGTTGATTCTTCTGGCAATATATCAACATTCTGGATGCGAAATCTTTCTCGTCCTCCGCTTCGCGTTGGACCTTTTTCACAGCAATACCTTCAACGTCGTCCAACCACCCCTAGCGGAGTTCAACTTATCCAATAATCACCATGAAAAGATCAACCATATATTTTGCAATGGCAATGTCCATTGCCACCATGGCAGCCGAGGCCGAGACCCTGAAGATCGGCGTATTCAATCTTCCATATCGCTTCGAGGACACGAACATCACCGACATCGTGCGCTATGTCGTGACAAACGATGTCATCGCCTTTCACATGGCCACGACATCATTTACGCCTCCATTTACTCAAACTAATGGAGCAATCTCTGTCAGATGGGAATGTCCGCCATGCACGGTTCTGTATCATCCGCCGCTTTTCAAGGATGGCGTCAAATTCTACATTGAGAATGGCCAGACGAATTGCGTCATCAAGCAGTCGCTAACCGATGCCGCCAAGGCCATTGAAGACGATCTGCCTACAAGGACAAATCTGGCATGTTCTGCGCAGCAGTTCATTGATTCCATCATGGATGGAACAATTACAAATCTCCCCATTTCCGAGTTGAGGTCCCGCACAAGAGTTTACAGAGACGGGACAATCTCCATCGTTAGCGAGACGGAAGGGTCAAATGACATAATACTGCAAAATTTCCTTTACTTCAAAGAGCAAATAGTATTCTACCCTTTGAGCATAATGGATTCCAAATATGTGCCATCGGGGACAAACAGTTTCTATACCTTTCTGTCGAGATTTGACCGTCCCAATGTTCCATCGTATGCCAGAAGCATTGATGTTTTGCCTATTGTTTACGCCGATGGCTACTGGAGTATTTGCCTTGAGGAGTGATTTGCCATCCCCGCCATTTTCGTGTATCATGGATGCAAAATTGAAAAAGGAGCTTTACCACCAACCGATAACCAGTAACAACCAATCTATGCAGTAGCTGCATTCCGAAGTCGGACGAAAACGGCCAAACTTTCCAAGACTTCAACAGGAATTCAAAGCAGCGAGACGCGCCAGCGCGGCGCGCTCGTGTTTTGTCCTTCCTGTTAGGCGCTTGGCCGTGCCTCGTCCGACGGACATTGACGGGCGCGCTTTTTCCTGCCCCATTCCTTGTCCTCGGATGCGGGGCAAGGAGCGACATGGCGAACAGTGATTTGAACGCCGCCAAAAAGGCGAAGAAGGACGAGTTCTACACGCAGCTTTCCGACATCCAGGAGGAGCTGCGCCACTACAAGGAACATTTCAGGGGCAAGACCGTCCTCTGCAACTGCGACGACCCGCGCGTCTCAAACTTCTTCCACTACTTCGCCTACCAGTTCGAGGCGCTTGGGCTGAAGCGCCTGATAACCACCTGCTACAAGAACCAGACGCCGGATCTCTTCTCGCAGAACGACAGCGAGCGGGCCATCTGGCTCGAGTACACCGGCGACAAGAACGGCAACCGCATCCCGGACCCCGAGGAAATCGGCATCCGCCAGTTTGAGGGCGACGGCGACTTCCGCTCGCAGGAGTGCATCGAACTGTTGGAACAGGCGGATATCGTCGTCACCAACCCGCCATTCTCCCTCTTCCGCGAATATGTGGCGCAGCTGGTCAAATACGACAAGAAGTTTTTGATTATCGGCCATCAAAACGCCATAACATACAAGGAAATATTTCCATTGATCATGGAGAACAAAATGTGGTTGGGTTATGGTTTCAAGGGAGGCGCTGCGCATTTTATTTCAAAATACGAAGACAAGGCAACTGCTGGAGATCATAAAGAGGGAATGATACGAGTTTCAGGCGTTGTTTGGTTCACGAACCTTGATCATCAAAAGCATCATGAAGAGCTGATACTATACCGCAACTACACTCCTGAGGACTATCCTCGCTACATCAACTATGATGCCATAGAAGTGTCAAAGACATGCGACATCCCTGCTGACTACTACGGCTTGATGGGGGTTCCTCTAACCTTCCTTGACAAATACAATCCTGAACAGTTTGAAATCATTGGGCAGAGTTTGGATTTGGCGGACATGGCTGTTATCCGCAAGCGCCTTGGCAAGTCTGGTGGCGGCCCACGGTTTTACATAGAGCAAGATGGGCAGTTACGCAGACTGTTTGAGCGTATCGTCATTCGTCGTCGGCCCCGCCAATCCTGTGAATCCTGACAATCCTGTCAAAAGAGAAAGAGGTTCCGCATGAAAATCGAACTGCATGAAATCAGCGTCCGCGATCTGGTGGAGGGCTACGAGGACAGGGGCGACGAGGGCGTAACCGGCTACGGCGGCCGCCTCGACATCCGCCCGCCCTACCAGCGCGAGTTCATCTACGGCGACAGGCAGCGCGTCGCCGTCGTCGATTCCGTGATGCACTCCTTCCCCCTCAACGTCATGTATTGGGCGCGGCGCGGGGACGGCTCCTTCGAGATCATCGACGGCCAGCAGCGAACCATCTCCCTCTGCCAGTTCGCGCGTGGCGACTTCCACTACGACATGCGCTTCTTCGCGAACCTCACCGCCGGGGAGCAGGC
>JAGCUY010000183.1 GCA_017962605.1 Kiritimatiellia bacterium
AGGCCACGGCTGACGCCGATGGGCGCTGGCGCGTCGATCTCGCGCCGATGGAGGCCAGTCGCGAAGGGCGCGTCCTCTCGGCGGCGGGAGACGCCGGCGGCGTTCCCGCCGAGGCGCGCGACGTCCTCGTCGGCGAGGTCTGGTTCTGCTCCGGCCAAAGCAATGCGGAACTGCCGCTCGTCGGTGGCTCGCCGCGCTTCCGCGACGGCAAGGGCGCGATGCGCGCCCGCATGACGCACAGGCCGCTCATCCGTCTTTGCTACCAGGCCGCCTATTGGTGCAACGCCGAACCGCGCACCAACTGCCTCAAGAAGGTCGAGTGGAAGCCTTGCACGGAGGACACCCTGCTTTCGTCGCCCTCGTTCTCGGCGATGGGCGTCTATTTCGCGCTGGAACTATTCTCCGCGCTGGACGTGCCGGTTGGCATCGTCGGTGCCTGGTGGGGCGGCACACCGGTCGAGGCCTGGACGCCGGCGAGCGGGTTGGCCTCCGTCCCCGAAACGACGGCGCTCGCCGACGTTCCCGTCCATGGCTCATGGGAGTGGCCGAAGGAGGGCTTCGGTGAATGGAAGCGCGCCCAGGACCAGCCGCGTGTTCTCTGGAACGCGATGCTGGCGCCGTGGGCGCCATACGCCGCGCGCGGGTTCATCTGGTACCAGGGGGAGAACAACGTCGCCGACGGCGCGGCCTACGCGCCTAAGATGCACGCCCTCTACAACGGCTGGGCGAAGGAATTCGAGAACCCGGATCTGCGGCTGCGCTTTGTGCAAGTCGCGCCGTGGGGCAACGCGAACGTCCCGGCCCTTCAAATGGCCCAGGCGCGTTTCGCCGCCGAGGAGCCGAACGCCGCGATGGCCGTCGTGAACGATGTCGCCAACCTCCACGACATCCACCCCAACGACAAGGAGACCGTCGGCCAGCGCCTCGCCCTGCTCGCGCTCTCGCGCGACTACGGCTTCCCGTTCGACGCCGATTCGCCGATTCCGCGCGAGTGGCGTGTAGATGGCGACGCCTTCGTCGTCGAATTCGACCATGCGAAGTCGCTCTACCTCTACAATCCGGACAAATCGCTTGAAGCGGGGCTTGAGATTTGCGGGGCCGATGGCGAATGGAGGCCGGCGAAAATCCGCAATCTAGACGGGTCTGGCGGGAAAATCGCCGGCCCCCGGCTCGTCGTCGTGGCCGACGGCGTGGATGCCCCGGTCAAATTGCGCTACCTGCATTCGCGTCCCTGGTTCGGCTGCCTATACAATGAGGTGAACCTCCCTGCCGGGCCTTTCCTGCTCGACATTCCCCCTCCGCGCCTCGATGTGCCATGAGGGGTGGCCCCATCGCCGTCAGGTAATGGCAATGAAGCTATTCCTCGCAACGGACGGCGAAGAGTTCCCTGTCGCCGTTGGGCGCGGTTGCCAGGACGACGCATTCGCCGGGCCTCTTGGCGGTGAGGACGCCGTCAGGGGATATCTCGGCGATGTCGTTGTAGTAGCGGTAGCGTTTCTGCCACTTGTTGTCGGGATGAGGGTATATGCCTACGCGGTCTGCATCGTAGCAGGCCCACTTCACCTGTTCGAGTTCCGGCGCGGCCGCAAGCCGCAACGGTTCGCCGACGCGCGCGGGGCGGGCATCGAGGTGGAATGTCCTGTTGCCGCCGCCACCGATGCGGGTGAAGTGGAGCGCCCGGTTCACGAGGTCGATGTGGACGGCGTCGAAGTTCTGCTCCCATGGCGTCCCTTTCTTTCGCTCCGGGAGGTTCTCGCACCATGGCGCGGAGCCGTATTGGTAGTCGGCGTTGTAGGCTGCGTCGCTAGGCTGCGTGATGTGCCAGAGGCCGTGCTGGAAGGTCTGGCGCTCGGCGTGTTCGTGGCCGGTGAGGTCGCAGAGGAGCGTGCCGCCAGCCGAGGAGAAGTCGTATTCCTGCTCGCCGATCTTCGTCTTGCCCCTGTTCTGGTAGGCTTCAAGGAGGTTTCGCCATGGCGCCATGAGGGCCGGGATGTCATCCCACTCGCAGTTGACGATCTTCGCGACGGGGATGTGGTTCATCACGAGGACTGCCCAGCCGTCGGGGATTGTCGCGATGGCCTTCTCCGCGAGCCAGTGCAGCTGCTTCTCGCCCATGCCGTATTTCAGGCCCCAGTAGGCGCGGTCGGTGCGGATGGAGTCGGTGGTGTCGGCCACGATGTAGCGGATTTTCTTTTCGGGGAAATCGACGTAGTAGTAGCATGCCTCGGGGTCGTCCGCGTTCGTTACGGCCTTCGTGCGGACAGCCTCGGTGTCCATGAGGATGTTGCGCGTCTCAAGGCCGGAATATGTGTAGCCGTTCGTGGATGACATGCTCTCGCGAATGGTGAAGTCGTGGTTGCCCTTGGCTGGGAAGAAGTCGCCGCCGGCGCGCTCGACGGGCGCGACCCAGCTGCCGAGATAGGATGCGACTGTCTTGTCGATGTCCGCCTTGTCGCCGAATGCGCCGGTCATGTCGCCGCCACATAGGACTTTCCTGATGTCCGTGCCGGCTATGAGCGAGGCGAGGATCGGGCCGGAGTGGAAGCAGTTGGCGGGGAGGTGGAGGTCGGTGATGAAGAAGAAGGCGTCGTCGCATTTCGTGGAGAGGGTGTTCAGGCGGTCGCGCACCTTCGCCAGATGTCCTTCGTAGTATTCGGGGACGCCGTTCATCCCGTCCAGCAGCGCCCGCTTGCGCCTGGTGTCGCCAACGCGGCGGAGGGTGGCGAGGGAGTCGCCGCCGAACTCCACGTTCCATCCGCGCCACTCGTTGAAGGCGTGGTAGCACCAGTCCCATCCGTATTCGTCGAAGAGTGCGATGCAGTCGCGCAGGTAGCGGTCGGCGCCCTCCGCCCATGCGATGGCGGAAAACTCGCCTACGAATATTTTGGCGTCATGGCGCTTTGAAAATGCGACGACTGGCGCGAGGCGCTCGCGGAGCATCTCGCGGTTCCAGCCGCGTGATTCGTCTGGCCAGCGGCGCGGCTCGCTCCACCCGCCCGTCACGCCCTGGTGGGTGTATTCGGAAGGGATGTACATGTGGATTTCGTAGATGACGTTCGGCATCGCCAGGGGCGACATGTATTCGTAGGCCGGTGCGCTAGAGGAGAGGTTCGCCTCCATGATGATTGCCGTATCTGGGTCGGTGCGGCGGATGGCCTCTGCGGCGAGGCGCTGCGCGTCCCAGTAGGAGTAAGGGACCTCGTGGCGATTCTGGTGCGGTTCGTTGAGGAGGTCGTAGCCGTAGATGACGTCGGCGTTGCCTTTGAATCGGCGGGCGATTTTCTCCCAGCAGGCGATGTAGAGGTCGAGGCAAGTCTTGTCGGTGAACATCCTCATCTAGGCGTTGTCGCGGACGCTTCCCGGCGGAACATGAAGATCGACGCATATCTTCACCCCGTAGCGGCGGCCCCAGGCGAGGACTTTTTCAAGAAGGTCGAGCCGCCCGTCGAGCCATGCGACGTAGGCGTCGAAATCGAGGTTGCCGTCTATCTTCTGGAAGTTGCGAGACATCTGGTAGCGGGCGATTGTCCCGCCCCACTGCGCGAGGGTGCGGATGTCCTCCTCCGTGGGGTCGTAGGGCAGCATCGCGCCGCGCAGCTGCGCGGAAGCGCCGCCGCTTCGTGGTGGATAGGTGACTTTGTAGTCCTGGTTGTGGCGCGGGAAGTCGTAGAGTTCGTGGGGGCCGTAGGTGAATGATGAGAGGTCGAACTCAACGCGGCCTTCGACGTTCTGGAGGCCAAGCGTGACTTCGACTTCGCCGACGGGCGCCTTTCCGAGGTCGGCGGTTAGTTCCAGCGTCGTCCAGTCGAAGTCGCCGCCCCTGTGGTCGGCCTGGGGCCACTTGGCGGCCTGAGTGACGGGATCGAAATAGTGGAACATGAACTTCAGGCCGAACCAGGACTTGTCGGGGCGGCCGATGCTGGCGCCGCGAGCGCGGATCGTGGCGCGGATGCCGCCCGTCATGCCGCCGAGGTCGATCGTCGCGTGGACCGCGCCGCCAGCGCGGCTGCCGTGTGTGTCGATGACGGCGATGTCGCCTGACCGCGTGGCATTGTGGCCAAGTGTCCAATCAATGGCGGCGGCAGGGAACACAATCCCCGCCGCCGCTACTAGAGCAAGAAAGGAATGTTTCATTTCTCTTGCTATTCTACCACTGGCCGCCCATCGGCGCCATCAGGCGGTAGCCGTTTATCACCGGGGCATAGCCGTCCTTGGACATGTTGTTCGCGCGGCGGTGGGAGGCGCATTCCGTGTAGTCGGCGTTGAAGCAGCCGCCGCGCATGCTATGCGGCCACTTCGCATACGACGCCGTCCAGGATTCAGGCCCTTGGGGATCGACAATCGGTTCGCCATTTGCCCCGACTATGTAGCTGTCCCTGTAGTAGTCCAGGCACATTTCCCAGACATTGCCAATCATGTCGTAGAGCCCCCAGGCGTTCGGCGCCTTCTGCCCGACATCCTGCAAATGCGTCGTGTTCCCGGAGAACCAGGCGATTCCGTCCAGGTTCGCATCGTTCCAGGCTTCCCCGGTGTAGAGACATCCGCCCGTCCCGGCACGGCAGGCGAATTCCCACTGGGCCTCGGTCGGCAGGTCGAACTCGACGCCTGTTTGCTTCCGGAACTTCGCGATCACCGCGGCGGCGGAGGAATGCAGTGGCGAATCCGGCCAGTCGCTGTTGCGGACATAGTTCCAGTCAAGCCCGCCCGCCGGCTTCATCTCGCCGACGTTGTCGCCGCTTGGACCACCCGTGCGATACCCGCCACCCATCAGCGAGTGCTGCTTCTGCGTGACGGGATAGACGCCGATGTAGTAGTCGGAGGAAAGTTGCACGAGATGCGCGGTGGCGCGGACAGCTACGGAGTCCTGCGAGGCGTCCGCCGGGGCGATGCCCATGCGCCAGGTCACGCCTTGCGCGGGGATCTTGCGGAGGAGAAGCCAATCGGTTTTATATTTGGCGTTCGTGGCGCCGCCGGGGACGCACTCCGCCGCGACGTAGTACCAGACATTGGACGGCATCGTGAGGTCGACGGCCATGTAGTCAGGCGTGGCGTCGAGCGCCCAGGCCGTGACGACCGCCTTCACTTGGCCGGCGGCAAGCGACTTCTCTGGCCAGTCCTTTCGGGGGGCCCAGAGAATTTCCCGGTTGCCCGCCTGGATGACGCGGTTGGCGTCGCCCCACACGGTCCTGATGTTCTCTGCGCCTATGGAGACGAAGACGTTGTCGCCCCTGTTCGTCTGGATGTCGACGGTGATGACTGCTGGCGCGTCGATGCTGTATGTGACCGACACCTTGCCGGAGGCGTCCTGCGAGACCGCGACGTTGC
This sequence comes from Kiritimatiellia bacterium, assembly GCA_017962605.1. Taxonomy (GTDB): domain Bacteria; phylum Verrucomicrobiota; class Kiritimatiellia; order RFP12; family JAAYLN01; genus RGIG5952. The sequence goes on from JAGCUY010000183.1 coordinate 5,326, forward strand.
TGACGGTTGCGACGGAGGCGGAGGCTGAAATTGCCGCCATGAGGCTTGCTGCTGCGATGATGGATTTCATTGGTGTTTTCCTTCCTTAAGTTGATTAGAGGTGTTGGTTAATGCATGATGAGGGAGAAGGGGAAGTTGAAGGTCGAGAATTTTCCGTTCAGGATCGCCTCCCCGAAATACTGCCACCAGCTGTCGAAGGAGCTGCCGAGAGTGGCGCCTGCGCTGGAGGAGACTATTGAGTTGAAGTCGTTTCCAAGGACGGCTTCGGCCGAAGCCGTCGTCGCGGCAAGGGGCCGCGCCATCGAGCCTCCGTGGATGAAGGTGTTGAGGTCTGCGTCTGCCAGGAGCGGCGGACTTGCCGCTGCCAGCGCGGCTGCGGCGACTGCTGCCATTGTGTTTTTATTCATGGTGGTTGTCTCCTTTTGACGCCAACCATTATCGCAAAGTGCGGCAGGAAATAAAAGAGGTAATCGCGCATTTTATATTGCCTTTTGCGAACAGCCGCTTGCTTCCAGCGCGGCAACATGGTATGCTTTTCTCACCCTTCAACTTTCGACTTTCGACTTTCAACTTATGCTCCGCATAATTGCCAACCTCTATGCTGCGCAGAAGGCTTCCCGTGAAATGACCGGCGGCATCCTGCGCTACGCCGCCGTGCATCAGGATGTGGAAGTGCGGCTCTACGGCCTTGGCGCGGCCCAGCGCAACATCGCCGAACTGCGCGACTGGCAGCCGGAAGGGGTGATCGTCTCCACCGATGTCGCGGGCGAAATCCGCAAAATCGAACGCGCTGGTTGCCGCGCCGCTGTCTTCGTCAACGTCGATCCGCCGGCAAAGACCAGGCTGCGCTGCGGCAGCGTCTTCTGCGACAACGAGGCCATCGCGAAGGCGGCGTTCGGGCTTTTCGCCGGAAAGCGTCTGCGACTTCGCCACTTCGCCTTCGTTGGGACGCGAGAGGGTGAACCTTGGTCCGTCGAACGTGGAAACGCCCTTCGCGATTGCGCCCAGCAGGTTGGCGGCACCTTCGCGTCGTTTGACCCGCCCCGGTCCGCCCGCGCCAGCCAGAGGCGAAATCTCGCCGCCCTCGCCCGCTGGGCGGCCGGACTCCCGAAGCCGTGCGGGATTTTCGCCGCAAACGACCTACGGGCAAAGGACGTAATTGACGCCTGCCGCGAGGCCGCCATCCCCGTTCCGGAACAGGTCATGGTGCTGGGGGTGAACGACGAGGAGTTCATCTGCCGCCAGGTGCAGCCGACGCTGTCAAGCGTGGTGCCGGACTTCGAGAAGGGGGGCTATCTGGCCGCCGAGACTTTGGTCGAACTCCTTCGCGGCCGGCAGCGCCTTCTCCCGCGCCGCACCTTTGGCGTGCAGGGTGTCGTCGGGCGCGCCTCCACCAGTGATCCATACGGGGCAGGGCGCATGGTGAGTCTCGCAGAAGAGTTCATCCGCGCCTACGCAACTTCGTCCGATATATCCGTGGGGGAGGTCGCGAAGGCGTCTTGCGCGTCAATCCGCCTTTTGCAAAAGAATTTCAAGGCAATCACTGGAACGACAGTTTGCGAGGCTATCCAGGCGGCGCGCCTCCAGCGCGTGCGGGAGCTGCTCACCGAAACCCAGACGCCCATCGGCCAGATTGGCGAACTCTGCGGCTTTGGCGACGACGCATATCTGAAAAAGCTGTTCCGCCGCCGCTTCCACTGCACCATGCGTGATTGGCGGAACGGGATGCGGCCTGCCGAGGCTTAGCGTCTGGTTTTCAGCTTAGCGGCAGAGTCCAAGGTTCGCCGATATCTTCGTCGAGGACGAAGTCGCGGCGGCGGATGCTGATGCTGTCAGCGAATACGTCCACGAGCAATCCCTGCGCGAAGGGGACTCCGCCCTCCAGGCCAATCGCTGCGGCGCGCGACCGTTCCGTTTTCTCCTGCGAGTCCGGCCAGTAGCAGTAGCTCATCGATGCCGCCGCAATGGAGGTAAAGGCGCCGCGCCAGATTGCCGAGTCGTCCGCGACGGAAATATGCGAATGGCCTGAGATGGCTATGGCGTTGGGGAAGGCGGAGAGAATGCGCGTGGAGGTCCCGTCGTCGCATCCCGGCGCGTCCGGACCGTAAACGGTGTCCTTGAGGTGCGGGTGCTGGAAGTAGAAGAAGGGCTTGTCGGTGCTGAGCGAGGATGCGTTCTTCTCAAACCACTCAGCGAGGCCGGCAGGTGCATTCCATGCGCTGTGGCCGCCGATGAAGTCGTATCCCTTCACCCGTTTGTGCCAGATTGGCTCGTAGGGTTCGCCGAAGCACTTCTCCCAGGCTTTGTC
>JAGCUY010000184.1 GCA_017962605.1 Kiritimatiellia bacterium
AAGGACACCATCCGCGCCACCGGGTTCGCCTCCGTCAAGGAGTTCGTTGCCGCAACCTGTTCTACGATTTACTCTCATTTGCCGGAAAAGGTTGACTCGGAAAACGGCTTAGGTCAAACCGCTTGACAAACCACATAGATGTATTTTTGTCAACCCTTCGTAGTTTTTCACAACACTTCCATAGCCAAGAAACTTCACCCGTTTGGCAATAGGCGCGAACATTGACACATCTATTTTATCCGCAAACTCCTTTTCGCGGTTTTCGTTAGCAACTATGAAGAATTGAGCGAAGAAGTCTTGCAACTCGTAGAATTTCGACAGAGAGTTCTTTATGTCAGTTGTATGTTCAACCTCAAAGAATGCCGACGGCATCTCTCGCTCGTTAAACCAAATGACATCAATCGTCCGCGCTTTGCGCAACAATTTCTCACAAGTGAACGGCGGAAGTTCGGTTGTTGTAGAAATAGTTTCAAGTCTCTGGTCAAGAAAGATACGTTTGCGGTCTTGCGCAGGAATATATGTGGTTTGGTGTTGGAATTTGCCTATTTCAATAAGCAATCCTTGAAAGTAACCATGCGAAAACTGCTCTTCGCTTTTCTTATCGCCAGGCTTTAACTCAAACTTTTGTAAGACTTCTTCGCGCATTTTTTCCAATGCCCAAAGCCCCGGTTGAACCCTGAAGATATCCTTACTAGTCTGCACAATGCGGCGCACGCTCGCCTCAGGCGTTTTTGTCTTCCACAACGAGAAATCAATGATTTCGTTCAACCGCCTAAATGTCGCGAATCCCCCGTTTTTTCGCAATGCCTCAATTACCTGTGACTCTTGTGTCTTATCCCTCATTGGAAAACTCCTAGGCAGCAATCAATTCGTCAGCATGTCCCTTTATGATGAGGTAACAGTTCGTTAGGTCTGAGTTAAGGTTATTAACATCGGCCTTAATTATACCATATTCCCTTACGCTCTTGCCTTTATCCACGCAATTTCGGATGCATGATGTTTTCTTTGCGCTCCGCTGTCGCATCGCGGATTGAGGTAACATTTTGGCACCTCAAAGGTTTTACCTCTTAAGGCGAAAAAACCGCGACAGTTCACGCGCTGAAGCGCGGTGTCGATTATTTGGCCAACGGGGCAGAATCGCCCCGTTGGCTAATGCGCGACGACTTTTTTTAGTCGTGGCGGGCGAGATTGAGAATCTCGGCACAGGTTTCGGCAAAGGTCAGACCCGCCTTCGCGGCCGCCTTAGGCACAAGACTTGTTTCCGTGAAGCCGGGAACGGTGTTCACCTCAAGCGCCAGGCAGCGGCCATCGGGCGTAACGCGGAAATCCACACGCGACAGCCCCTTTGCGCCAATCGCACGAAACGCGTCCATCGCAATCCCCTGGCATTTGCGCGTCAGCGGGGTGTCGTCAAGCGGCGTATACACGGTCGCGCCTTTGGTGTATTTGGAGCCGTAGTCATAGACGCCGCCCTTCGGCGCAATCTCAATCACCGGCAGCGGCTTGTCGCCGACAATGCCCACTGTCCATTCCTTGCCCGGTATGTATTCCTCGACAATCACGCCCTCGCCAAGACGCGCCGCCTCGGCCACGGCCGCAGCCCACTGCTCTTCCTTGCACGGACAGGTCAGGCCGACGCTGGAGCCATCGGCACGCGGCTTCACGGCCACCGGGAAGGCAAGCCCCTCCGGCAAGACTGCGCCCTCACCCTCGACCAGAGCGCCACGGGGCGTGGGCACTCCCTCGCGCAGGAAGACGCGCTTGGTTTCCCACTTGTCCATCGCAATCGCGCTTGCGGCCGCACCGGGGCCCGTGTAGGGGATGCCAAGGGCGTCGAGGTCGCGCTGGACGCCGCCGTTCTCCCCGTAGCCGCCATGCAGGGCGATGAAAACCGCCTCCGTTCCGGCGGGGATCTTTCCGGCCACCGACTCGGAATCCAGAACCACGCGCTCCACCTGGCATCCGGCATCTTCCAAACCCTTGGCGATGCATGCGCCAGAACGGAGCGAAACTTCGCGCTCACTTGAAATGCCACCCATCAGGACGGCCACCTTCTTGAACTTTACCATTTTTTAATCTCCTGTTTCAAATCCACTCCGCATTTCCGCAACACGCGGCCGTGCATGATTTCCAAAAGAGCCAGGACATCCGACGCCGTAGCCCCCTTGTCGGCGGCGACGATGTTCGCGTGGCGTTCCGACACAAAGGCCCCGCCTACGCGCAGCCCCTTGCATCCCGCCTTTTCCAGCAGCGCCCCCGCGAAGCCGCCCGGCGGATTCGCGAAGGCCGAACCGGCGGTGCGCAGTCCGCCGAAGTCAAAGCGCTTCGCCATGTATCCGCGCATCGACGCGAGAATCTCCTCCGGCCTGCCGCGCCGAAGCGAGAACTCCGCAGAGAGGGCGACCTTCCCTTCAAGGAAGCGGCAGGAACGGTAGCCAAAGCGGCAGCGGCGCCTGTCGGCGACGACTTTGCGCCCCGACTTGGCAAGCGCCTCAACTGAGACGATGGCGTCGCCGACCTCGCCATGGCGCGTTCCCGCATTCATGGCCAGCCAGCCGCCGACCGTTCCAGGTATGCCCGCCATGAACTCAAGGCCGGAGATGCCGCGCCGGGCAAGTTCCGAAATGAACTTGGCGCCCGGCATCCCGCAGCCGACTTTGACGCGAATGTCGCCATCGGCGGATTCGGCGACCTCGAAGCCTACATCGCCCAGGCGCACGACCGTTCCGCGCACGCCTAGGGGCGGGGGCAAGAGATTCGTGCCCTGGCCAAGCACCCTGCCGATGGGGCGAGGCATCCCCGCCGAGCCGTCCAGTTCAACCACCTTGTCGGCGAAGGCGGAAACGCCCAGCGAGACACGGAACGGCACCGGCGGCACATCGGCGAACTTGGCCGCCCTCTTCAGGCGTTCGGCCAGCGCCACCACATCCCCTGCCCCGATTACGAGGATGTTGTATTTCCCCAGCAGCGACTTGCGGACACGCAGGTAGGCGAGGATTTCATCAACCGATGAGGCCAACTCTGGAACGACGCCCAGCCCTTTTGCGAGGTTGGCTTCGCGCAGCCTCGCGTAGAGGTCGGCGGTGGTTCCGCCCTCGATTGGCTGCTCGAAGGCCGAATAGACAGGCAGCAGCACCAGGCGGTCGGGGTTGGGGCCGTCGACGCGGAGAGGTGCGAAGGCATCGGGGAACTGGTCAAGCAGGGCCTTTGTCCGCGAGAAGCGGTGCGGCTGGAAGACGGCGAAGAGCGGCTTTCCATCGGCCTTGGCCATTTCCAGAAGGGCGCGGATTTCCGTGGGATGGTGGGAGTAGTCGGATACGACCTCAAAGCCGCCACGGCAGCGGATGCGCTCGTAGCGCCGATGCGGAAGTTCACAAAGGGCGGCCAGGTGCGGCAGGATTTCGTCAAGGCCGTGGCCAAGCGCCAGCGCCGCGCCGATTGCTCCCAGGGCATTCAGGACATTGTGCCGTCCGGGAAGGGGGAGGCGCAGCCCCTTGAAGCGCCCGCCACGGTAGGCGAGGTCGAAGAGCTGCCCATCGCCATCGGGGTGCAGGTTCACTGCGCGAAGGTCGGCCCCTTCACCGAAGCCGTAGCCGATGGTTTCAGGTGCCGAGCCCTTTGACTGCGCCACCTCGCGGCAGATGGGGTCGTCGGCGCAGAAGACGACTGCGCCGGTCGTCTGACGCGCGACCGCGCGGAAGCAGGACACCAGATCGTCGAACGAGGCGAAGTGCTCAAGGTGATCCTGTTCGATGGAGGTGATGACGCTTACGGCAGGACGGTATAGCGCCAGGGTGCCGTCGCTCTCGTCGGCCTCTATGACGAACGGCGCGCCCGCCACAGGGGCGCTCGCCACGCGGCCGAGGGAATCCGTCCAGCCTCCGATGCACCAGCCGACTCCCGGCTCCCGGCTCCGAACCTCCCGCAGCAGCGTTGCGGCGAAGCAGGAGGTGGTTGTCTTGCCGTGGGTGCCGCATACGGCGACGGTGCGCTCGGCGTTTGCGTAGTCGGCAAGGGCCTCGCCTCTGGTTGCGATTCTGATGCCGCGCCGCCGCGCTGCCGCGAGTTCCGGGCTGTTATCTGGAACGGCGGGGGTGCGGACGAGCAAGTCGGGGGCATTGCCGCAGAGGTGGCGCGGCGAGTGGCCGGCGTGGAGCCGGACGCCCGCCTCCTCCAGCCAGCGGGCGATTGGCCGCGAAACGCCGAGGTCGCAGCCGCTGACCTGATGGCCCTTCCCGGCCATCAGCAGCGCCAGCCCGGACATCCCGATGCCGCCAATCCCCATAAAATGAATTTTCACGCCCTCTGCCATTTGCCTACACCGGATTCCACTTGTCCGCCCCAATCTCATTCAGCTCCGTCTGCGCGGCTACGAGGCGGGCGTAGATTCCGCCCTTCGCCAGCAGCTCGTCGTGCGAACCGAGTTCGGCGACCTTGCCGTCGTCCAGCACCGCAAGGCGGTTGGCGTTGCGGAGCGTCGAGAGTCTGTGCGCGATGGCGATCACCGTGCGCCCCTTGCAGAGACTGGCCAGCGCGTCGCGGATCTTGCGCTCCGTCTCCGTATCTACCGACGAAGTGGCCTCGTCGAGAATCAGGATCGGCGGGTCGTGGAGGATGGCGCGCGCAATTGCGATGCGTTGCCGCTCGCCGCCGGAGAGGCGTGCGCCATCCTCGCCTATGACCGTCTGGTAGCCCTTCTCGCGCTCCATGATGAAGTCGTGGGCGCTCGCGGCCTTCGCCGCCGCCACGACCTCCTCCTCGGTAGCCCCGGGCTTGGCACAGGCGATGTTCTCGAAGATGGTCGCGTTGAAGAGGAAGGTGTCCTGCAGCACCATGCCGATGCGATGGCGGAAGGCGATGAGGTCTAGGTCGTTCACATTGTGCCCGTCGATGAGTATTTCGCCCGAATCGACCTTGAAGAAGCGGCAGATCAGGTTCACGAGCGTCGATTTTCCAACGCCGGAGCGCCCGACAAGCCCCACTGTCTCGCCCGGTTCGATGGTGAGGTCAAGCCCCTTCAGCACCTCCTTGCCAGGCTCGTAGGCGAAGTGGACATTCCTTATCTCGACCTTGCCGGCCATGCGCTCGGGCAACTTGACCCCGCCACCCGTGTCCTCGCGCGGCGCGTCGAGGACGAAGAAAATGCGCTCGGCGGCCACGATGGCGTTCACGGCGTGGTTGAAGACGTTGGTGAGCCAGCGCAGGGGGCCGTAGAACATGGCGGTGTATCCGGCGAAGGCCGTGATGCCGCCAAGGGTGAGCGGGCCGCCGCCCACCAGCATCCAGGCCGCCGCAAGCCACATCAGCGCAGTCGCGCAGTCCATGAGAAAGCCCGTCTCGCCGAAGAACACCATGAAGCGGCGGGTGAGGTCGATGCGGACGTCCGCCACCTCGCGTGCGGCTCCGCCGAAGACGGCGTCGCGCAGCGACTGGCAGGAAAATGCCTTGATGGTTCGGATGCCGCCGATGGTTTCGGTGATGCGCGTATTGAGACGCGCCACCCCGGTGCCCTGGTCATGGAAGACGGAGTGGATGCGCTGGTGGAAGCGGCTTGAAATCCAGACGAGGAACGGCGCAGGCGCGAAGACAATCAGCGCGAGCCGCCAGTTCATCCAGAGGAGGACAGCCGCGATGCCGAGCATTGTCAGCCCCTGCACCACGATGTCGCGGCTGCCATCCACAAGGAAGCGCTGCACGTCCTCGGTGTCGCTCATGATGCGGCCCGTGTATTCGCCGGAGTTGCGCGCGCCGAAGAATTTCAGCTCCACGTGGAGCAGCGAGGCGTGGAGGCGCCGCCGCAGGTCAAGGACGACGCCCGCGCCCACTTGCGCAGAGAGGAGGCCGCAGAGATAGTTGACGAAGACGCGGACAAGCGACAGCACCACCATCGCGGCCGCGATGATGCAAAGGGCGCGGATGCGTCCGGCGCAGTTGCCGAGGATGACGTCGTCGATGATGCGCTTGGTGAGATATGGCGGAACAAGGCCCACGATCGCCACGAATATGCTCAGCAAGGCCATCGCCGCCACTTTGCGGCGGTATGGCGCGAGCAGGGCGAGGAGCCTCCGCACAATCCGCCACCCCTGCCCCGAGCAGTAGATGCAGGGCGCGTCCGGCGCGGCTATGCGCCGTCCGCATTTCGGGCACTTGGGGTTGCTGTTCGGCCCGCCCAGTTGGGATCTATTGAAAGGGGGAGGCATACCGGCATCCATCATACCAAGTCGCCGCGCGGAGAGCAAGATGCAAGCACCTACGCTGAGTGAAGATGATGCAAATAGAACATCAAAGGATGGAGTGAATGTCAAATGCTAGAGGAAAAGTGCAATATCATTCCTCACCGTAGTCTTGCAATTCCTTTTCCGTTGTGATATCCTTGATTTCATGAGATATTCATCGCATCAGAGGAAGGTCTTTTCCGAAACCTTCGACATCCTCAACGGGCGCGACGCGCTGTGCCTCGTCGCGTCGTCCGCGCTGTCCGGCGCGAAGGCCGGGAGTCACTTCGCAAACGACAACGGCCCATTTGGCCGGGCACCCGCCGGCGCGGACTTGTGCTTTGCGCTGGCGGGGATGCTCGCCGCCGCCGGAGGCGTCTCTGTCGCGCTGGGGCTGTGGACCCTTGGCAGGATGACAAGGAACCTTCTTGCGAAAGTGCGGAGGCCGGCTTACTACCCCCAGGAGCGCGGCCGCAGGGAGCGGCTCGCGCGGGAGCGGCGGCGCGTCCGCGACCGCTTCACCACAGGCGCGTGTCCCAAACCGGACGAACTGCTGGTGCAGTACGCTAAGGCGCGGACGGGGGCGCGCGAAGCGTTACGGTTCGGCTCGATGCTTTGCGATCTGGAGGCCTACTGCGACAACTCCCTGCTGCGGAACGGGAACGGCGAGATCGTGGGGCGCAACTCAGGAGTGAAGGGGTGGCTCGGGGAGAACTGCCCTGAGCTGCTTGCGCACTACAAGAACGCGATGCGTTACAAGGGTCTGGCGGAGAAGTTCCGGCAGGTGGCCGGGGCCGCAGACCCAATCCCAGCAGCGGCGTTGGCGGGGGAGAATCCCGGCGACGCGCTGCGGCTGCTGTGCGGCGGCCGCAGCCGCAAGGTCACGGTGCGGATGAGGAAGGCGAATGGGCATCGCGCCGGAATGACGGTGAGCGGAACATACGCACTGGAGGCCGACACGCTGGAGGCGGCGTGGAAGCGCGCCCACGAGATTCTCAAGGAATGCGAGGGAAGAAACGATGCAAGACTACGGTGCGGAAAGACAACGGCCAGGGGGATGGCTGGCGGGAAGAAGCCGAGGGATGCCAAGGCGGAAGCTAGCGATAGACTACGGTGCGGAAAGGGAAAAGGAAGGTGGGGAGAAGTGGCGCGATTGGAGAGAGTTGTCGAGGAGAGGCTGGGGGAAGTGCCAGTGAGGGGTTTTGCGTGGTCGAAGTGGCGGATTGGCGTGACTGCGACGAGAGACGGCGCCGCACTGGCAAGTGCGTAGCAGTGGGGATTGGCACATCACCAGGGCCTATTGTGGCCTTTGCCTTCCGACAATCTTTTGCCAAACTCACGGAACTTCGGACACCGGCGATGGTCAAAGGTCTTTCCAATGGCCGAATTTTCGACCGCCAACGCAACGAATAGCCCCTTCGCGGTGATGGATTGCCAGATGCTTTTTGATTTTCCGTTCGCTTTTGATAATCAAACAAGCTGCAAGGCCGTCACTGTGGCATTCTCACGGATTCCCGTCCGAATCCTCATCCTGACATTGGCGCCATCCCGTTCGGCGAGTTCGGTTTTTCCAAGCACTTTGCTCTTTCCTGCCCCCTGCTTGGCCTTTGGGACCCCTGCTCAGCCTTAAACACTATCGAGAGCATGGAGCCGTCATACTCGAAGGTCGGTGGAGGATTCCCGTTTGCCGCGCATGAGTCAACAATCTTCTGGATTCCGCGCCCCCACGTCTCGATGAAACCAGCCCTAAATAATTGGTTGTTGGCTGTTGGTTGTTTTCACAATTTCACACTAAAATCATCGCCGCAGGGCGGAGATGAGGGTTATGACGCCGACGAGGATGAAGAGGATGCCGGAGGCGGCGCGGATGGTGCGTCCAGAGCCGCAGAGGCGCGTGATGGCGTCGCCGGCGAACACCGCTATCAGGGATGTCACCGCCAGCGCCAGCGCGGAGCCAAGGAAAATCGCCCACTTGCCGCCCGGTGAAGAGGCGGCAAGTGTCAGAGCCGCGAGCTGGGTCTTGTCGCCCAGTTCGGCAAGGAAGACCAAGGCGAAGGTCTTTGCGAAAAGGTTCAGCATCTTATAGCTTCCCGACCAGCCACGCCGCATAGGCGGGGAGGCGGCCAGTCTCGTAAACGAGGTCGAGGATGGTGTAGCGGTTGCGAATCATCTGCGCACCGTAGGTGGCGAGCAGCACATCGTGCGGCGATGCGCCGATCTGCGCAGGCTCGACCGGGCAGCCGGCCGCCTTGAGCATTTCGCGGAACTGCGCAAAGGGGATCAGCTGCGCTTCGACGCGCTTCTTGAGTTCGTCGAAGCGGTCGGCGATTACTCCGAGGCGTTCGCAGAGGGCGGCCTCGTCCAGGTGCTTGGCGCGGGATGCCTCGACGGCCTCGTCGGCTATGCGGCCCGGCGGCAGGGTTGCGCGGATGAACGCCTCGCGGCGGGCGAAGTCTGGATAGGCGGCCACTGCGGCGTCAATCTGGTTGCGGTCGAACGGCTCCGAGAAGAACTTTTCAAGGAGGAGCGTCGTGGAGAGTGCGCCAACGCCCACCTTGTCGCCATGCGAGGGGTGGGAGCCGTCGGGGCAGCGGATTTCCAGCATCTCCCAGCAGTGGGAGAAGAGGTGCTCAGCGCCGGAGGCCGGACGCGACGTGTGGGTGGTCTGCATGGCGAAGCCGGTGAGGGCGAGGCCAGTGAAGAGGTTGTCCATCGCCGCGCCGTCGCCTGCGGCCAGGGCGGCGGGGGCGTCCGTCCAGCCGCGCAGCGGAATCTGGGTCGTCGCCCAGACGTCGTCGCGGATGGGGTCCGCGCCAACGGCGTCGGCGAGAATCCAGTCGGCGCCGCTCGGAACCTTGGCGATCAGGTCGGCGTAGCCGGAGGCGGAGAGATGGCGCGGCGCATCTGCGAGGATGGCGGAGTCCGCGACAATCGCCAGGGGCGCGGCGCAAGGCCAGGTCTTCTTGAAGCCGTCCTTCGTGATTGGCGCGCCGAATGAGGCGTAGCCATCGACCGAGGCCGCCGTTGCGACGCACATGTAGGGCCGCTTCAGGTGGTCGGAGGCGCACTTGCAGAGGTCGTTGATCGTGCCGGAGCCGACGGCCACGGCGCGGGTGTCCTGTCCGGCGGCCTCAAGGGCCTCCTGGACGGCGCACAGGTTCTCGTAGGTGGCGGTTGGCGGCGGCTCGGCCTTGAAGATCAGGGGCTTCCGACATTCGACGCCGCCGGCCTTCAGGAGAGACTCGACCTCGGCGCCGCATACGCGCCATGTAGTCTCGTCGGCAACTACAAGGGCGGCGCAGCCTGGGAAATTGGATTTGAAAACTTCGGTGGTCTGGGGGAGGATGCCCTTGCCGACGCGGAACTCGCGCGTGTCAGTCGCGGTTGAAAGGGCCTGGGTAATGAGATCGTTTTTCATACGATGACATTATACCAAACAGTGGGGGATTAGGGGCTAGGGGTCAGGGACTAGGACTACAACTAAGACTATTTCGCGGGCTTGCCGACGGTTTGCGCGAAGAGCGGAACGCTCGCCGGCGGCAGCGACAGCGCGCGGGCAATCTGCTCCGGCTTGAGCGAGCCGAGGAACACGGTGTGCAGTCCGGTCGCAGCGCAGTGCAGATAGATGTTCTGCCCGATGAAGCCGCAATCGACACTCGCGTACTTGAAGGCATCCTGCGGCCTGCCCTGCATCTTCTGGCGCTCGAAGTCAATGACGAAGACTATCGCTATCGGCGCGACCAGCGCGAAATTGGCGTCGCCATCGTTCATGCGGCCTGTCAATCCGCGCAGGTCAGCGTCGCTCACGCGGACGAGGGCGTTGGCCTCGGAATCCCAGAGGTATGCGCCGTCGGCGCGGCAGACGTAGATGTCGATCTCCTGGCGGTTCATGGCCGTCGGAGCGGTGCGCTTGCCTAAGTCTGGACGGTTGATGCCGTTGGCGGCCCAGAGGAGGTCGGAGAGCTCCTGGTCGGTCAGCGGCTCAGGGGAGAAGTCGCGGTACGTGGCGCGTTTGGCGAGAGCCTCGCCAAGCGGCATTGCGGAACGGGACGGCGGCGGCAGGGCTATGCGGGCGCGGGCTGCCGCCTCGGCCGCGAAGTCTTCGCGGCTCTTCCCGGCGGCGACGGCGAGGGCGGCGCGGACATTGGCTATGGCGGCTTCCGACGAGTATGTGGCGCCGGTCACCGCATCGACGCGCGACGTGGCCGCCACCTCGACGGGAAGGCCATCCCAGGCCCGCCACAGTCCGGCATCGGCAAGACGCTGGAAGAAGCCTGGAGTCTCTTCATTCGGTAGCTTTGGCGCGACGCGGACGACATGGCCGTCCTTCACCTCAACCTCAACTGGCACTGGACCGCCAAAGCCCTTCACGCCAGGAAGGAGGCCGGTGGAGTCGATGACGGTTGCACCGGCACCAGCTGGCGCGGCGGCTGGTGTAGCGGCTGATGCGGCTGCCGAGTCATTGGCTCCGGCGCCGCAGCAGATGCCGACGAAGTGGAGCTTGGCCGCGAGGACGACGAGTGCGGCGGCCATCAGGACATTCAGGAAGTTTGAGGTTTTCATGGTTTGGTTGTTTTTTGGGGTTATTGGTTAGACTCAGAAATCTTGAAGAGAGCGCCTGTTGGGCAGATGAAGCGGCAGTAGGCGCGGGGAACAAAGACCGACAACGCGACGAAGAGGACTGCCAGCGCCGTGAGAAGCGGGGGAACGGCGCGCCACGCGAATGAGCCGAAGAGCTCCCACTCCATCCAGCGTCCATAGGAGCCGCACCAGAGGGCGAGCATCAGCGCCGCCCAGAGCAGGCGGCGGAAGGATTCGAGGCGGCGGATGAGTGTCGGCGAAAGACGCCACTTGCGGGCGGGGAGGCGTCCAGCGAGTTCCTGCGCCGCGCCAAACGGGCATGCGTTGAGGCAATAGTGGCTTGCGCGGCCAAAGACCGGATAGAGGAAGGCCATCGCAAGCATGAGCAGGGCGGCCGCGAGATCGACTGGCGCGGCAGGGAGGCCGGCGCCGGCCCAGCCGACCATGCGTGCCGTTGAAAGGAACAGGCCGTTCCAGAAGCCAAGCACGGCGATGTCCAACAGGAGCAGGGCCATGCGCCAGCGACGCGAGCGCGTAAGAAGTGGAAGCAGCGCCGCAGCCACGAGGACCGCCAGGGCGGCGATGCGCGGAGTGGGAACGGGGGAGAATGTGGAAATGTGAAAGTGTGGAAACAGCCAACAGTCAATGTGGAAATGGCAGGAAATGGGGAACTGGGAAAGGGTCGCAGGTCGAAGATCGCACCCGAAGAGGCGTCCGCTTCTGGCGGCCGCGCCAGCGGCCAGCATGAGGATGCAAGCGATGACGCGAAGCAGGCGGGGGATTATTTCACGGTCTTTCCAGCACATAAAAGGCGGATGGTGCCGGAGGAGGGAGTCGAACCCACATGCCCTCGCGGGCGGCAGATTTTGAGTCTGCTGCGTCTGCCATTTCGCCACTCCGGCTAAAAGTGAAACTAGTATATCAAATTGCCGCCCCCGCTTCAAATTCTGCCAAGGCAATCAGTCGCTTTCGACGGCGGCGAGGAGGCCGGCGGTGGCCATCATGGCGATAAGGCCGCTGCCGCCCTGGCTGATGAAGGGGAGGACGACGCCCGTGAGCGGCAGAGCCTTAACGACGCCACCGAGGTTCAGCAGCGCCTGGAGGGCCAGCACGGCCGACAAGCCTGAGGCGAGCGCAGGGCCGAACTTGCCCTGGGGGCGTCCGGCGTTGATGAAACCACGGACTGCAAGGGCGGCGTAGAGCGCAAGGATGAGGAGCGAGAGGATCATGCCCAGCTCCTCGGCGATGGCGGCGTAGGCGAAGTCCGTGGCGACAATCGGCACCTCAATCGGCAACCCTGCGCCAAGTCCGGAACCCCAGAGGCCGCACGCGAACATCGCCGAGAACCCCTGCAGCAGCTGCCAGCCGGAGCCAGTGGGGTCGGCGAACGGATTCAGCCAGGCGGCTATTCTTGCGTGGACATGCCCCGGCGCCTTCCAGGCAAGCCACCCAATGGCGGCGGCCGAGGCCGCAAACCAGAGGAGCCAACCCGGGCGACGCGTCGCGGCGACAAGCATAAACGCCAGCAGCGCGTTCAGCAGAAGCGCCAGTCCAAGGTCGCGCACGGCGAGGGTGAGCGCCATCGCCGGCAACCACAGAGCGAGGAGCTTCACCAGTGGCATGACCTTCGGGAATGGAAGGCCCAGGAGCGAACGGCGCAGGCCGTCGTCGTTCTTTGCGAGAAGGGCGGCGAGAGCCACGGCCAGAAGCGGCTTCACAAACTCCGTTGGGTTGACGTTGCCGGGAAGGTAGAGCCCGCCGCGGAAACGCCGGCCAAAGACGAGCATCGCGCCAAGCGCCGCAAGGACCACGACATAGCAGAGCGGCGCCATCTTCTCAAAAAAGCGCCAGCGCCCCCTGCGGAAGACGGCGAACATCAGCAGCATCGCCACGAATCCTGCGGGCAGGGCGAACTTAACGCCTAGGGAACTGCCCGCGTATGCGCCCATCCTGAACTGCATGGCCATGCCAATGCCGACAAGGAAGGTGACAATCTCAAAGAGGCGTGCGGAAGAGGAGAGGGTTTTTCCGGCGAGCAGCGCGAACTCAAGCACGACGGCGGCGGTGAACACGCCAAGCGGGACAAGCTCACGGAGCGACACCGTGTCGTCCCAGGCGAGGCGGCCCATGAAGACGGTTGACACGGCCAGGGAAACCGCAAGCCAGACGAGGAAAAGCCGAGCCGCAAGGGCGCGGGTTCCGGCGGCGGCCAGCGTCCCGAATTCGCGCTTGTCGTCATGTCCTTTTTTTTCGCCGCGTTCGCTCATTTCGCCGCGCCCCCTTCCGCCTTGATGATCTGGAGCCGCGCCGCCTCCTCGAGTATTTTCCGCGCGACAGGCGCCGCGCCCTTTGATCCGTAGCCGCCATTCTCGACGAGGACGGTTACGACGAGCCTAGGCTTCGCCTGCGAGGCGAAGCAGGTAAACCAGGAGTGGTCCTCTCCGCCCGGATTCTGCGCAGTGCCGGTCTTGCCGCAGACGCCAAGCGAGGGGATGTCGGCGGCGCGGCCAGTTCCAGACTTCACGGCGGCGCGCATCATGTAAGACACATTGGAAGCGGCCTGGTGCGAGACAACGCGTCGGCGAGCCTGGCCGGGCGAGGCCAGGTCGAGGGTCGGCGCCACGAACTCGCCGCCATTGGCTGCAACGGCCGTCCAAAGCGCAACGTCAAGAGGCGTGACAAGCATCCTCCCCTGCCCTATCGCGAGCTGGATGATAGACTTCGCGTTCGTGGCGTCGAGGACCGGCACCGAACCGGCAGGGGCCACGACGGCGGACTTGCCGGAGCCGTATAAGGTATGCGCCTCATTGACGCCCAAGCGGTCAATGTAGGTATTGAAATGCTCAGCCGGGATGCGGCGGGATAGCTGCGCGAAATATACGTTTGACGAGTGGATGAGGGCTTCCGAGAGGCCGATCTTGCCGAAGCCGCGCCATGTGCGGCCCTCGCGAGCGTAAGAGTAATATTCGGAATCGCGGATCGGGCGCGACTCCCCCTCGGCGCGGTAGCCCTCGGCCGGACAGTTGAGGACTGGCGCTATGCCGAGGTCTGCGGCCATGAGCGCCATGGCGACCTTGAAGGTGGAGCCGGGCGGGTAGCGTCCCTGGAGGGCGCGGTTCAGCAGCGGAGCGGAGGACGAATGCGACGACGAGGCGTCGAGCGGCCGCAGGGGGTTGAAGGAGGGCGAGGATACAAGGGCGAAGATTTCGCCTGTGTCGGCGTCGAGGGCGACGACTGCCCCCCGGCGGCCGTCGAGGGCGTTGAAGGCGAAGCGCTGGAGACGAGCGTCGATGGTTACGCGGATGTCGGTGCCCTCGACGGGGGGCAGGGAGAGAATGCCGCGTCCAAGGCGCTTGAGGTCTTCCAGGGGCGTGGTGCCGGAACCGGTCAGGATGTCGTCGGCCGCCTTTTCGAGGCCGGCGAGTCCAGCCATCGGGTCGATGTAGCCAACGACATGGGCGGCGGCGGCCATGAGCGGCTGGCGTCGGACGCCACCCTCGCCGTCGATGGCCAGGACGGAGCCGTTGCGGTCGAGGATGGAGCCGCGCCGGACATCTACATCGGGGCGGACGTTGTGGCGGCGAACGAAGCGCATAAGGTCGGGGTTGGATGCGCCGAAAACCTGCCAGCGCGCCTGAAAGGCGGCGATGGCGACGAAGCCCATGGCGGCGATAATCGCCAGCAGGCGCTGGGGACGCCCGATGGCGCCGCGCCGGATGGTGTCGCGGCCGGGGAGAAGGAGAAGCAGCGCCGAAAGGGAGAAAAAGACGAAGAACGACACCCGCAGCGCGAGCATCGTCTTTCCCGCCCATGGCCCCGTCATCCAGGTTTTCAGCACTTCGAGCATTTGTTCCACTGTTGTAAACAGGCCGCCACGTCAAGGCGAGGCAGGTAAACCATTCTAGCAAAGAACGGCTTTTTGTCAATGCGGCAGAAAAAAACCTTGACGAGAAGGCGGCGATTTAGTATCATGTTATCTCTTGAATTTGAAGAAGGGTGCCCGATGGTGTAACGGCAGCACACGGCCCTTTGGAGGCCAGAGTCATGGTTCGAATCCATGTCGGGCAACCAACGCAGCGCCCTTCAGCCAAATTCTTCTTAAAGGTTTTAGATTATGGCGGCAACCAAGGCATCTCAGTCCAAGGCCGGAGCCACGAAGAACCTCAAGATCTTCGCTGGCTCCGTTAACCACCTTCTCGCGGAGCAAATCGCGAAGAAGGCAGGCGTCCCGCTTGGGGGCGTCGAAATCATCCGTTTCCCCGACAACGAGACATTCATTAAGATCTCGGAGAGCATTCGCGGCGCGGACGTCTTCATCATCCAGCCCACCTGCAAGCAGCCGAACGACGCCTACATGGAGTTGTTCCTTATGATCGACGCGGCGCGCAGGGCCTCGGCGGCGCGCATCACCGCCGTCATCCCCTACTATGGCTACGCGCGCCAGGACCGCAAGGACCAGCCGCGCGTCCCGATTTCGGCTGCCCTCGTGGCCAAGCTGCTGGAGGCCGCCGGCGCCGACCGCGTGGTAACCTTCCATCTCCACGCCCCGCAGATCCAGGGCTACTTCGACATCCCCGTCGACCACCTCGAATTCTCGCCCGTCCTCCTTGCCTACTTGAAGAAGACGCTAAAGGTGAAGAACCTCGTCGTCGTCTCGCCCGACACCGGCGGCGTCAAGGCGGCCAACTTCTACGCGAAGGCGCTCGACACGGGCATAGCCTTCGTCGCCAAGCAGCGCACCTCCGGCCATGAAGTCAAGGCGCTCAACGTCGTCGGCGACGTGAAGGGCAAGGACGCCATTCTCATTGACGACATGACCTCCACCTGCGGAACGCTGATCGCGGCAGCTGAGATGCTGAAGGCGAACGGCGCGAAGTCCGTACGGGCAGCCGTCACGCACGCCATGCTCAACCAAACGGGCCTGGACAAGCTGAAGACCTCGCCGATCAGGGAGCTGATCGTCTCCGACTCGGTGCCGCTGGGCGACCTCAAGGGCTACCCCGTGACGGTGCTCTCGGTGAGCGACCTCTTCGCGAAGGCGATTCTCCGCATCCACAACAACCAATCAATCAACGAGCTGTTTAAGGTTTAGGACTTTTCACATTTCACAAGGAACCCCATACTATGGCTAACACGATAAAGTTCAACGCGACCAAGCGAGTCGCGAATGGTTCGGGCGAGGCGCGGCGCGTTCGCCGCGCCGGCGGCATCCCCGCCGCTCTTACGCGCCTGGACCACACCACCGAGACCCTCCGCCTCGACGCCCACGAGTTCGTGATGGCGACGCGCGAGGAAGCCGGCGACCAGATCCTTGGCGAACTCGTCATCGATGGCGCCTCCATCCACGCGATCGTCCGCGAAATCCAGCGCGACGTCATCGACGGATCGCCGATCCACGTCGATTTCAGCGAAATCGACATGACGCGCAAGATCCGCGCCACGGTGCGCCTCGCCCTCGTCGGCGAACCCGACGGCGTGAAGAACCAGGGCGGCGTCCTGACGCAGATGACGCACGAGATCGAAGTCGAGTGCCTGCCGTCCGCCCTCGTCGAGAGCGTGGACGTCGATGTCGCGGCGCTGAAGATCGACGACGTCATCACCGTCGCCGACGTGAAGCTGCCTGAGGGCATCACCGTCCTCACGCATGGCGACACGGCCGTTGCCGGCGTCTCCGCCGTGAAGGAAGAGGAAGAGGCCCCCGCCGCCGAAGGCGAGGAGCCCGCCGCCCCCGAAGTGCTGAGCAAGGGCAAGAAGGAAGACCCCGACGCCGCGCCCGCCGCGGACGCCAAGGCCAAGAAGTAGCGAGACTGGGGACTGCACGTTCAGCTGAAGGTCATAGCCGGACTCGGGAATCCGGGAGCCGAATATGCGGAGACCCCGCACAACGTCGGCTTCCGGGTTGTGGACGCCATCGCGGCCGACTCGGCCGCGCAGTGGCGCGCCGAGGCCAAGTTCGCCGGGCTCGTCGCCCGCGCGAAGTCCGGCGCGCTCGACCTCATGCTGCTCAAGCCCACCACCTACATGAACCTCTCCGGCGAGGCCGTTGGCCGTCTCATGCGCTACTTCAACGTGGAGCTTGGCGATTTGACGGTCGTCTCGGACGACGCCGACCTGCCGATAGGCCGCCTGCGGGTGCGGGCGGACGGCAGCGCCGGCGGCCATCGCGGCCTGCAGTCGATCATCGACTGCATGGGAGGCGGCGCCTTTGCGCGGGTGCGCGTTGGCGTCGGCCGCCCGGAGCGCCGGGAAGGCGGGCTGGTCGGCTACGTCCTCGGCCGCCTCGAGCCGGAGGCCGAGAAGGTCCTCCGCGAAGTCGAGGCCGAAGCCGCGAAGGCCGCCCTCTGCGTCGCCAGGCGCGGGGTGGATGCGGCCATGAACTCGTTCAACCGTTTTAATCTCACCATCACAAACAACGCCGAAGGCGGCGAGGCCGCCGAAGGCACCGCCCGGGACGCGGTGGTCGCGCCCCAGGCACAGGGAACAGGACTGGACCCAAAATGAAGAAATACGATGCCCTCTACATCTTCGTCAACGCCCCCAAGGAAGAGGCCGTTGACCCGCTGACCGAGAAGGTCGGCGCCGAAATCACCCGCCTCGGCGGCACGATTCTCGGCAGCGAAATGCTGGGACAGAAGACCTTCGCCCGCGAGCTCAAGAAGCGCGAGGCGGGGATCTACGTCCGCATCCGCTTCGAGCTCGACCCCGCCAAGGTGGCCGACCTGCGCGCCCGCTACGCCCTCATGGAGGACGTCTTCCGCGTCCAGATTTTGGCCGTCGATGACCGCCGCGAGGCGCTCGTCGTCCAGCAGCAGGCGCGCCGCAAGGCCCGCGCCGAGGCCGCGGCGGCTGCCGCAGCCGA
>JAGCUY010000185.1 GCA_017962605.1 Kiritimatiellia bacterium
CAATCCTGACGCTGCCCGACTCGCGCCGAGGCGTGGTCTCGTCCGCCCAGGCGTCCTTTTCGACGACCCTGCCAGCCTCCGCGAGGCGCTCGGCGTGGTGGAGCACTGGTTCCCGCTCCCCGTCTCCGGCGTCGAGGACAAGGCTTACTACTACTCAACGTATAATGGGGAACAGGGAACGGGGAACAGGGAACAGACAACGGGGAACGGGGAACGGGGAACGGGGAACGGGGAACAGAAGATCAGCGCATCCAAAGGCCGCGTGATGATCCTTGGCGGCGGCCCGAACCGCATCGGCCAGGGCATTGAGTTCGACTACTGCTGCTGCCACGCCGCAATGGCCCTCCGCGAGATGGGCTACGAGACAATCATGGTCAACTGCAACCCCGAGACCGTCTCCACCGACTACGACACCTCGGACAAGCTCTACTTCGAGCCGGTAACGCTTGAGGATGTGCTCCAAATCTACCGCGAGGAGAAGCCGGAGGGCGTGATCGTGCAGTTCGGCGGCCAGACACCGCTCAACACGGCGCGCGAGCTCAGCGAGGCCGGCGTGAAGATCCTCGGAACCTCGATCGACTCCATCGACATCGCCGAAGACCGCGACCTCTTCCGCAAGATGATGGCCGAACTCGACATACCGATGCCGGAGTCGGCGATGGTGGTGAACCTCGACGAGGCCCTCGCCGCAGCGGCCACCATCGGCTATCCGCTGATGATCCGCCCCTCCTTCGTCCTTGGCGGGCGCGGCATGGAGGTTATCTACGACGAGCAGATGCTGCGCGAATACGTTGACAAGGCCGTCGGCGTGACGCCCGACCGACCGCTCCTCATCGACCGCTTCCTGCGCAACGCGCTGGAGTGCGAGGCCGACGCCATTTCCGACGGCAACGATGTCTTCATCCCAGCCGTCATGGAGCACGTCGAGCTGGCCGGCGTCCACTCGGGCGATTCCGCCTGCTTCATTCCCCCCGTCTCAATCCACGAGGACTCCCTCCGCACCATCGAGGACTACACCCGCAAGATTGCGCGCTCCCTCAAGGTCTGCGGGCTGATGAACATGCAATACGCCATCGAGGACGGCAAGGTCTTCGTGATCGAGGCCAACCCCCGCGCCTCGCGCACCGTCCCGCTAGTCTCAAAGGTCTGCGCCATCAACATGGCCAACGTGGCAACGCGCCTGATGATGGGCCAGGACATGAAGTCTCTCGGGCTGGAGCGCGGGACAATCACCCACTACGGCGCGAAGGAGGCGGTATTCCCCTTCGAGAAGTTCCCGGAGGTCGATCCCGTCCTCGGGCCTGAGATGCGCTCCACGGGCGAGGTGCTTGGGCTTGCCGACAACTACGGCGTGGCCTTCTACAAGAGCCAGGAGGCTGCCGGATCGAAGCTGCCTGACCGCGGCGCCATTCTAATCTCGCTCTCTGAGAAGAAGGCGGCTGACGTCGAGGCGGCGCACTTCTTCTCCGGCCTTGGCTTCAAGATATTCGCGACCGCCGGCACGGCGGCCTTCCTTGGCGAGCATGGCGTCCAATCGACCGTGGTGGCCAAGATCGGCGAAGGGCGTCCGAATGTGATCGACCTCATCGTGAACAAGGAGGTGTCGATCATCGTCAACACGCCGTCGCCCAGGCGCGACTCGCGTGCCGACGACTCCTCGATCCGCAAGGCCGCGCTGAAATACAAGGTGCCCTACATCACGACTCCGGCAGCGGCCCGCGCCGCAGCGCTGGGCATCGCCGCGGCGCGCCGCAGCAAGGGAGAAGTCGCATCGCTCCAGGACTACCACGCCTCCATCGTGCGGTAATGCGCACGCATGTAATCCTCTATCTCGACACGATTACCGGCGACCGCCCCCACGAGATGACGCTCGCCGACACCCGGCGCTACGCCGTATCTAAGTAGGATGGTTCCATTATGGGAAACGAAAAGATGCAGCGAAAATCGGAAGAACTCTGGGACATCTTCGGCGACTTCGGCCGCGTCGAGGGAATGGCGGAAAAATCAGGCGACAGCCTGAAGATTGAATCGAACGGCCTTCGCGTCGAGACGGCCGAGGAAGTGGGTGCGGCGGGCGTGACCCGCCGCCGCACCGTTGTCCGCAACATGGCGAATAAGCCGCTTGCCGCGACTTGCCTCCTTGACGTGTTCCGTTTCGATGGCGGCGACTTCGATGTCTATACTCAGGCCAACACATGGATGAACGAGAGCCGCGGCGCTTGGCAGCCGCTCCATACGTGCGTGGAGACGCGGGGCGGCGGGATGCGCACATCATTCGGCGCGGCCCCGGTGCTTGCTGTCTGGAACAGGCAGTCGCGGCGCGGGCGCGTCTTCCACCTGATGTCCGACGCTGCGTGGGAAATGCGGGCCTCGGTCATGCCAGGCGGCGGCGAAAAGACATTCCTTCAAATCGAGACGGGCATGAACTCCCGCCATCTGCACTGCACGATCCAGCCTGGCGGTGAAGTCGCCCTGCCTGAAGTCGTCTTCTACGAATTCACGGACAAAACTGACCTCGACTGCCACAGACTCCACGAATGGTGGCACGAGAACTATCCGTGCCGGGCAATGCCGGCGATCTACAACACATGGCTATGCCGCTTCGACAAGCTGGACTTCGGATTCGTTATGAAGCAGGTCTTGAAGGCCGAAGAGCTGGGGCTCGAGTATTTCGTAATCGATGCCGAATGGTTCGGCAAGGCGGAGGACTGGACAGCCGCTCGCGGCGACTGGAAGGAGTTTCCCGACGGCTGGTTCGGTGGGCGGCTCGGAGAACTGGCCGACGCCGTGCGGGCGTCCGGGATGAAGTTCGGCCTCTGGATCGAGGCGGAGAATGCCTCGGGGAAGTCCGAAATCGTCAGCAGACACCCGGAATACTTCCGGCGGCTCGGCGGCGAGTTCTACCTTGACTTCACGCGCGATGACGCGCGGGAATACCTGCTGGGCGCCGTTGATTCCCTCGTGAAGGCGTATGGCGTCTCGTTCATCAAGTTCGACTTCAACTGCGACCCGCGCGTCGATCCGTCGGGTCAAGACTTTGCAGACTACAACGCCGGCTACCGTCGCTTCATTCGCGAGGTGCGCGAACGGCATCCCGGCATCTACCTCGAAGGATGCGCCAGCGGCGGCCTCATGATGGACCTCGGCTGGGCGCGAGACTTCGACAGCTTCTGGCTGAGCGACAACCAGAGCCCGATCTACGGCCTGCACATCGCAAAGGACACGATGCTCAGGCTGCCGCCAAGCAAGATTGAGCGCTGGATCACGGCGCGGAGCGCAGAGAAGTTGCAACCCGACTACTTCGGCAACGACGAGCGCCTGCTTGTGACGGAGGACGCCTGGTGGCGCGATGTGCGTTCCATTGCGCCGGATTTCGTCGCGGCCTTCACCGCTGGCGGGCCTGTGGGCTTCTCATGCGACCTCACGGCGCTTTCGGAAAAGCACGCCGAATATTTCCGGAGTCTTGTCGCGGAGCAGAAGAAGGACGCGGCGTTCTGGTGCAAGGCCGTCGGCCGCGTGCTGTGCGACACGCCGGAGGTCGTTGTCCTTCAATACAGCGACGTGGCGCTGAAGGACGTGCGCGTAGTCGTCGCCACGAGGCGTTCGCGCCAGGACAGGACGACGGTGCGCCCCGTCCTTGCCCCTGGACTTGAATACGAGCACCAAGGCCAGCGCCGGAAGGGCGTTTTCTGGATGGAGCATGGCGTTGCCGTGGAGACGGGAATCACCGACGCGAAGGAACTGCGCTTCACCGCGTCTGCTGACGGAACGGCCACCTTGCCGGATGGCGTTGAAGGGGAACACCCGTAATAAATCTTGTCATTGGCACAAGAAGTCGATTGGGGCTTCGGCGGTGATGGTGCGCTCCTCGGAGCCTGCGCCGATTGCGAAGTGCAGGCGCCAGGCGTCCGGCGGGATTTCGTCGCCGGCGCGGTCGGGCCACTCTATGCAAACGACGTCGCCACTGTCCAAGTATTCGTGGAAGCCGAGGGCATCGAGGTCGGATGCGCCGCCAAGGCGGTAGAGATCCATGTGGACAAGGCGGCGGCCATCTGGCAGCGGGTATTCGCAGACAAGGGTAAATGTGGGGCTGGTGACGGGGCGGCGGACACCGAGCGCTGCTGCCAGGGCCTGGGTGAAGGTGGTCTTGCCGGAGCCGAGGTCGCCGTCGAGCGCGATGATGGCGCCGCGCCCCTGCAGGCGCCGCGCCACATTGGCGGCGAATGCGCGCATCTCCGCCAAATCCGCGATTTTCAAAATGCTTTTCATTGCAAACTAGCGGTTAAGATTATACCAAAACACCCATGACAAGAGACGGGTTTTGCTAAAATAGGAACGATGAAAAAGACAACCACTACTCATCTTGCGGTTGCGCTGGCGGCAGCGCTTGTTGTTGGAGGGCCACGCCTCGTCGCGGCCGCAGGGGCCGATGCGGCCCGCCCCGAAAGCTCGTCCAGCCGCGCCGTCGTTCCCTCTCCCCCCTGGGACATCGACCCCGTCGCCTGGCGGGCCAACGGCGACGCATTCACCTGCGCCAACGCCGGACGGGCGCTGGCGCCTGCGCCCAAGGGGCGCCGCGTCGAAATCAGCGCCCGCGTCACGCCCCGGCAGGTGTCCGACCCGCAATACGCCTCGGTCGGCGTAGGCGTCTTCGACGACCTCGACCGCTTCTGGAACCTCGCCATTCTCAAGGGGCCGGACGCGAAAGGCGCCTGGCACCGCTACGAGCTGAAGGCGCAGTGCGGCGGGGAATGGGGCGCCGAAACGCGTCTCATGGAGCGCGTGGAGAACAAATGCGCCGCCGAATGGACCTGGGGGCAGGAACTCGATCTGCGCTTCTCATTCACGCAAGACCGCATAGAGGGCTTCGTCTTCGACGCCGCAACCGGCAAGGAACTCTACCGCTGCGCATACGTTCCCAAAAAGGGCGAGCCGCTTCCCGTTCCCGCCGGACGCCCCTGCCTTTTCGTCAACGGCGACCTCCAGGGCCGCGTGGAGAAGGTGCGCTTTTCCGTTGAGGACGAAGTGCCAGACAAAACGCGCGACTTCCCGGCCTACCGTCCCGTCGGGCCAGAAACTGGCGTGCGGGGAAAGGCCACCGGCTTTTTCCACATGGAGAAGATCGACGGCGTGGATTGGGCAATAGACCCGCTCGGGCGCGGCGTCCTCCTCGTAGGCACCGACTGGTGCAACCCGCGCGGAAGCAACTGCGAGGCGCTTGGCTACTCGATCTACGGCCGCTGGGTGAAGAGCCACTACCCTTCTACGAAGGAGTGGGCGGAGGAGACTTCGGCCCGGCTCGGCGACTGGGGCTTCACCTTCCTGCCCTGCGGCGGCGACGACAGCCTCTACTACCGCACGCTCGCCTACGCCAACGCCGCCGACAGGCTCTACTTCTCGCACCGCATGTGCCGCGGCGACCCTGACTGGCGCATCGCCGAATACAGGCCGGCGCCATGCACTGCGTTCCCAAACGTCTTCCACCCCGACTTCGAGAAGGCCTGCGACTGGTGGGCGCGCCAGCGTTGCGCGCCCTACCGCGACGACCCCTGGATGGTGGGTTATTTCATCGACAACGAACTGGCATGGTGGGGCAGAGTGTTCGCAAACCAGGC
This sequence comes from Kiritimatiellia bacterium, assembly GCA_017962605.1. Lineage (GTDB taxonomy): Bacteria > Verrucomicrobiota > Kiritimatiellia > RFP12 > JAAYLN01 > RGIG5952. The sequence continues at coordinate 5,616 of JAGCUY010000185.1, forward strand.
CGGCGGACTCTTCGACCTCGTGATGAAGAAGCCCAACACCCACCACGCGAAGAAGGCGCTCACCGCGTTCCTCGCGGAACGGGGTTTTGCAGGGACGGCTCCTGCCGTCCCGTCGGAAGTCAAGATTGACTTCCTGAAGCTGGTGGCGGAGCGCTACTTCGCCGCCACGACCGCCGCGATTCGCCGCGCCGACCCCAACCACATGATCCTGGGCTGCCGCTTTGCGGGCGGTCCCAACGGCATCCACCCCGTTGTCATGGAAGTCGCCGGCAAATACTGCGACGTCGTCTCCTTCAACCACTACCCGTGGGCCGATCTCGACGAGGGGATTGTCTATGACTCGCGCTCCAACAAGGTGCCGGTCACCGAGCTCTACCGTGATGCGCACGACAACGCGAATAAGCCGCTTCTGCTGACCGAGTGGAGCTTCCCGGCGCTTGACGCAGGGATGCCATGCACGCACGGCGCAGGGCAACGCTTCTACACGCAGGCAGAGCGCGTCCAGGCAAGCGAACTCTACGCGAATACGCTGCTCTCCCTGCCCTTCTTCACGGGATACTCCTACTTCCGGTGGGTTGACCAACCGCCGCTCGGGATTCGCAAGACCTTCCCGGAAAACTCCAACTACGGCCTCGTGAGCGAGCAAGGCGTTCCCTACCCCGCCCTCACGGAAATGTTCTCTCGGCTGCACCGCGACGCGGCGCGCCTCCGCACAGCGAAAGAAAGCGGCAAGCAACGAATGAAGAGCTGTGTGGGGACAGCAAGCGGACAACAGCAAGAAAGCGAACGCGAGCGCTTCTTCGAGGAGGCTCGTAAGAGTGTTGCCGCTAGGGCACCGTCCCCGGCGGACGCTGTCGCCTTCACACGCGAAGGCGACCGCTGGTCGCTCTCCAACGGACTCGTGCGGCTTTCCGGGCACGTGGGAGGCAAATACATGGCCGACGAGATCGCATACGGCGGCGCGCCGGCAATCGGACGCTGGGGCGCCCTGCTGGAAGGCGAACTCGACGGCATCCCATACTGGACGGATGTCTCGCGGGTGACGGACGTCTCCTTCGCCCGCGACGAGGCGACCGGCATCGTCACGGCCACCATCCGCGCCGAAGGCTTTGGCCGCGCGGACGGAATATCCCGCGCCCAGGCAAACGTCACGCCGCAATCTGAGGTCGCGGGTTCCGCTCAGCGGGAGGCGGAGGGGGAGCCGCATTTCGCCTTCACGCACCGGCTGTCGCTCGCGCCAGGGCGCGCCGAAATCCTTGCCGAAATCGTCTCACTTGAAAACCTTGGCGCGGCCCCCTTCAATGTCAAGGTTCTCTTCATGCGCCCATTCGCAATCCAGGCCAATCCCGGCGAAACCGACAGCGTCCCCAACCTCTGGAAGGGCCCCGTCGAAGGCTATTGGATGCTTGACGACGGTTCTCGCTGGGGGGTCGCCTCGCGCGACGCGGGGATGCTGAAGGTCAGGCTGTGGTATCGTGACGAGGACAGCTCGCAGCATCCCGACGTGCGCTGCATGGAAGGGAAGGCCTTCGACCTTGCGCCGGGGGCGACTTTCAAGCCGACTGTCCCGATGGGCGCACTCATCCGGCTTCTGCCGCCTGAGAAAGGCCGCTGATGGCGGGAGCCTTTACCGGCGCGCCTCGCGCCGGAATTCGCGCATCGACTTGCCGTATGCGCGGCGGAAGAGGAGTTTTAAGTATATCTCGTCCTCGTAGCCGCAAAGGGGGCCGATTTCCGAGATGGGCGTCTCCGAGTGGCGCAGCAGGCGGCAGGCCTTCTCCAGCCGCACGCGCTGGATTTCCTGGATTACTGTCCGCCCGAGCGCCTTTTTGAAGTAGCGCTGGAGGAGGCTCGGCGAACAACCCGCCGCCTTTACGGCGTCCGCCGCCGTCGCGCCGGACGTGGCATGGAGGTGAATGAAGTCAAGCGCCAGGTTCACGATTCGCGCCGTCCCGCGGTCGTCGCGGGTCGAGCGCCGCTCCACGATGCCGCGGATGCCGTAGAGCGACGGCTTGGCCGGAACGCGGCGCCCGAGCAACATCGCGTGGAGCATTCGCATCGCCTCGTAGCCGCCGCCCTCGAAATCCGGCTCAATGCTGGTGAGCGTCGGGACGCTCTGCTCGCAGACGTATTCCTCATTGTCGATGCCTATGACCTGCACCAGCTCTGGAACGGATATGTCCTCCTCGCGGCAGATGTCTAGAATCTGCTTCGCCGGCCAGTCGCTCGACGCCAGGATGCCGCAAGGCTTCGGGAGGCCGCGCACCCATTCCGCTAGCGCCTTACGCTGTTTGGACAAGTCGTATGGCGGCTCGATGCCGAAAACGGACGGCTCCGGCATTCCGGCATCGCGAATAGCCTCCGCGAAGGCCTCATGGCGCGCTTCCGACCAGAGCGTCCGATGCAGCGAGCCGAAGTAGCCGAAGTGGCGGAGGTTGCGCCGGAGCAGATGTGAGGCGGCGATCCTGCCCGCAGCGGCGTCGTCGCAGAAGACGAACCCGCACGGCAGGCCTCGCCAGTTGTGAGGCGGGTCCGAGTGCAGGAATACAGCGGCTTTGGCACCGGCGACAACGCTATCGATGGCCTCGCGCGAGTGCATGATGACACCGTCGGGTCGCCAGTCGCCGTAGCCGGGGATGCTGTCGGCCTCGTTGCCTGTCTCGGCGATGTTCAGCTCCAGCTGCGGGTGGGTGGCGGCGTAGCGCAGGATGCCGGTGGTCATGGCGCGGCCCGCCTTGCTCCGCATCGACAGCCGCACCAGGATCCTCAGCCTTTTTTTGCCTTTTGACTTAGCCATGAGGACAATTCTAGCACCTTCCGACAATGTTCGCAAATGCACAATGTCATTGTCGGCATTTGCATATTGCAGAAGCAATGTGGCGAGTGGTAGAATGGATGCCAAACTTCACCAAGGAAACTTCACCAAGGAAAGGTCAAAACAATGAACATACCTCGCATGCTCTCTCTGTGCGCCGCCGCAGGCGCGGCCCTCGCGGCGAACGCCGCCAGCTTTTCCCTACCGGCCTCGTTGCAATCCGGCATAGCTCTCTGGCTTGATGCCGGCGCCAATGTCTTCGAGGGCACTTTCCACGACAACGACGGCGTCATCCACTGGTGCGACGTGCGTGAAACGTTTGCAGACGGAGAGGAATACGCAGACCACGCCTCGTTCGCCTACCCCGTGGCCTCCGCCACGACGACTACGGCCTACACCAACCTCAAAGGCGGACTCGTTCCTCCGACGCTCAAGACCGACGCGGCCACGGGCCTTCCATACATTGACTTCGGCGACTACGGGAACAACGGCGGAAACAACAACTGGATGTTTATCGAGAACGGCTCAGGTACGCTCCAGTCCGTCACATCGCGCTCGCTCTTCGCCGTCGTGAGCTTTGGCAAGGAAAACAACTTCGGCACGGTCTTCGGCCAAATTCCCGCGCTCACCAGCAATAGCGGCGCGGCAGGCTCCTGGTACAAACGCCAGCCGGGCGCGGAAGGCGGCGCCATTGCCAACGATTCCGCCGTTATGAAAAACGGCGAAACACGCCTGGACGGCGTTCGCATCAACCCGACTACCACAACCTACGACTTCGATGGACTTCAGGTCTTCTCGCAGGTTGGCCCCGGTTCTCTCGCCAATGGAAACGCGCCCGTGTTCAATACCTTCTTCAACGATCGCAACCAGGGAACCATCACACAGGGCGGCGGACGCCTCCACGAAGTCCTCGTCTTCGACCGCGTGCTGTCGAACACGGAGCGCGAGGCGGTCGAGGACTACCTAGCCGAGAAGTGGCTAGGCGCCCCAATCGCACATGCCGCCACGGGTCTGACAAGCCCCACCACTGCCGAACCGACTGGCGACGCCACCATCACGACGGACGTGAGCATTCCACTCTCCGCGCTAATCGGGAAAAAGACTATCACCGTCTCCGGTGCCAAGGCGACCTTGTTCGCTCCCGCTTCCGCTGGCGCCATGGACGCGCCAGTCCCGGCCTTCGACGACATGACGACCAACTTTGTTTCGCAAGGCTCGTTCGAGGAGCCGGCGCAGACCGCCGGGGCGTTCGCTGCCGCCGTTCCGACAGGTTGGACGAAGCCGTCCGGAAACACCTACCTCGCGACGCTCGGCAGCGCCATCTACAACCCGACGTCCCTGGAGAACCCGACGATCCCCGACGGCAGTCAGTGCGTCGGCATCCAGGTCGGCAACGGGACCATCCAGCAGACGATCACCGTCCCGGCCGACGGCCTCTACAAGGTCTCGTTCTACATGACCCGCCGCCCAGGCCGCAGCGAGGGCGCGAACAACACCCGCGCCAAGGTCCTTGTCGACGGCGTCATGGCCTACTACGGCTGCGTATCCGACGATCCGCGCGGAGAACAGAACCTCTTCAAGCGCTATGTCGTCGAGCTTCCGCCGCTTACGAAGGGCGAACATGTGTTTGCGCTCTCCCTCGCCAACAACACGTCAACCGACCGCGCCGTTCTCTTCGACAAGGTAGAGGTTTCTCCCGTCGCCGCTGGCGAGTTCGTGTACATCCCGAACGCCGGATTCGAGAGCGCCGGCCCCGTCACCTTCACCGAGAATGTCGGCTACGACGCAGTGCCATCAAATTTCGGCACGGACATTTTCGCATGGTCGTGCCCGACGTTCTACATCGATGGCAATTCCTGCCACGCGCGCCTCGCGCAGAACAGCCAATACTATTACTGGAGCTACACAGGCAATCAGGCTACAGACCTCGCCTACGTTGGCGAGCCGCCAGACGAACGCGACTACCGCAAGCTGGTCCTCGTTCGCGCCGGATACGCCTCGCAGACGATTCACATTCCCCGCGCGGGACGTCTCCGCTTCTCGATGCGCTATTCCCGCAGTTACTGGGGCGCAAGCGCGGGGCAAAAGATCGCGGTCATGCTCGGAGAGAACGAAGTTGCCCGGACAGACGAGATTTCCTCGGTCAACACGCAAACTTTTGTGCAAGATTTCGACTGGTCGTCAGCTGGCGACTTCACTCTCATGGTCACCAATATCATCGGCACGAGCCCCAGTATTGCGACTGTTGTCGACGACCTGCGCCTCGAATACATTGACAATGTCGTCTTTGACTGCACGCGGCCGGAGAACTCCGGCGCGACACCCGTCGCCCTTGGCGATGCTGAAAGCGCCTCCGCCACATTGAACGTCTCCTCTGATGGCTTCTACTATCTCGCCGTTTCGGCAGCGGGTCTAGCCGTCGAGGGCACCTCCGCCGCCGGAGTCTATAACTCCTACAAATACTACCCCGCCCACGCAAAGGTTGTTTTGGATGGCAACGAAGTGGCGGCGTTTGATATCGAGACGCCAGACTTCACGCACATCCCCGTGCGCCTGCCATACCTAACGGCCGGCTCGCACACCATTGCGATTGAAGGCGTAGGCGACACCGTTGCGACGCTCGGGAAGGTGCGTGTCGAAAAGGCAGAACTTCTCCCGCTAGACATTGAAAGCGGCCCGTTCAACACAAGGGATGCGAAGATCGCACTCACCGACGGTGCGACGCTTGCTCTGGATTTCACAGGTAATCAACGGTTCGGGAAACTCCGCAACAATGGCAAGACCATAACTGGTTCCATCAATGCCTCATCCCAGCCCAGCTTCGTGACGGGACAAGGCACCATCGAGACTGTCCCCGACGTGAGCATGCTGATTATGCGATGAAATACTGCGCCATTCGCCCTTCGTCGATAATCTTGGCGGTCGCCACTGCGGCGGCCGCCGCAGTGGCCGCCGACGTCGAGATCGCCGGCCGCACCTGGAAAATCCCCGATGGTGCCACGCTTGACGGCACCGTCCTGACGCTCAGCGTCGATGGCAAGACGCGCCGCAGCGCCGTCGCGACGACGGAGGTCGATATTTCGCCATTCGTCGAAAGCGGCGTTGAGTGGCGCGTCCGCGCCGCCTTACGCAATGTCGCCAAGCCATCAAAATCATGGATGGGCCTCAAGACAATGCTCTCCTATCGCGACGCCGGCGGGACGATGCGCTACCCAGGCCCCATCGGCAGGACCGACGACTTCGGCTGGTATGCCATCCGCTACCGCGCCGCGCTCACGAACGGCGTCGATGGCGTCGGCACAATCACCATCGGACTCCAGGAGACGACCGGGGAGGTGGACTTCGACCTCGCCTCGTTCTGGATTGGCCCCGCCAAGGTCGCCTGGCCCGAGGGCGACGCAGATTACCAATGCGAATACTCCCCGCACCTGGCACCACCCTGTGGCAAGGCCTTCCAGGCCTTGCCTGTTCCCCCCAACGGGGGGCCGGAGGGGGGAGCCCCTTTGCGCGGCTTCATGCTCCCATCGCGCGGGCTCCATGACGAGGACTTTGCAAAGCTCGCCTCTTGGGGCGTCACCCTCGTGCGATACCAGATGAGCCGCAACTGGGATTTCCGCGACACCGAGCGCGACCTTGCCGACTACGACAACTGGCTGGAAGTGAAGCTCGCGCACCTTAAGGAGCGCGTCATTCCCTTCGCCCGGAAATACGGAATCAAGGTCGCGGTCGATCTCCACATGCCGCCCGGCGGAAAAAGCCCCGACATGGAGCTCAACCTCTTCTACGAGCCCGAATACGCCGACCACTTCGTCGAATTGTGGCGGCGCATCGCGCGTCGCTTCAAGGGCAACGGCGACGTCATCTACGGCTACGACCTCCTCAACGAGCCGCTCCAAACCTACAACGCGGCAGCCGGAAACGACTACTGGTCGCTCCAGAAGCGGGCCGCCGAGGCCATCCGCGAAATCGACCCGGACGTGCCGGTCATCGTCGAGTCGCGGTTCGCCGCCTCCCCGCGCGGATTCTCCGACATGGCCGCGCTGGAGATGAAGGATGTAATCTACGAACTGCACCACTACTCGCCCTTCGCCTTCACGCACCAGGGCGTCAACACGAGCAAGCCCTGGGTGCCGGAGAAGTGGCCGAACGAGGAGAAAGGCTGGAACAAGGACTTCCTCCGCAAGACTCTGGAGCCTGTCCTCGAGTTCCAGAGACGCCATGGCGCGCGCATCTACGTTGGCGAATTCAGCGCCATTGCGTGGGCCGAGGGAGCCGACCGCTACCTCGCCGACAGCATCTCCCTCTTCGAGGAATACGGCTGGGACTGGACCTATCACGCCTTCGACGAGGCCAAGGCCTGGAACGTGGAACTCGAAGCCGACAAGCCATTCGAGTTCCGTCCGGCGGAGGACACGCCGCGCAAGCGGGCGCTATTAAATGGTTTACGCCATTGAGGCGGAACAAGCTACAAAGGGAACTGGAACCTATTGCACCAAATGATTATTGTGCTATAATTATTGGTGTAATTAATGCTGTCTTTTTTCAACAACTAAACACAGGAAGGAAAAACAATGAAGGCAAGCACATCAATGGTAAAATTGGCTAAGACATCATCCGCTTTGTTGGCGGCCTTAGCCGTAGCTGCGTTCCCGGCCGCTGCCGAGGAGCAGAACAATGCCGAGGAGCTGAACGATGCGGAGGAGCAGGTCGCATTGTCCGACCCAAATGTCATAGAAGATTCCACAGACTCCATCGGCGAGTGGGAGGAGTCCGTCCGTAAAGCCTTCAATCTTTCCGATTGGGGCGAACACGATGGGAAGATTTTCGCCTTTGCCTCGCAGACGACTGCGTTCCCTGCGACCGATCCCCAGTTTGGCAATGCGCTTTCGGCGGCCTTCGAACTGGCGATGCTGCAGATTCAGGAAGAAGTGACCATGATCCGCTTCGGGCGCCAGACCATCGACAAGGCCCGTGAATTCTACTCCGACGAATCTTCGTTGGCCCGCGAGATTCCGCTTGACGCCCCCATTAGCAAGGCGACGTATGCGGAAAAGGCGTTTGCCATTCTTGACAAGACACTGGACGTCGCCGACGCGCGCCTTGACAAGGAGCTTCGCGAACTTGGCGTCGAACCCAAGACCGTGGAGGCCGCTACGCCGAAACAGAAGAAAATCCTGTTCATGGAAAACTTCACTAAGCAGATGGCGAAATCCGCCGCTGGCGACATCGCGGGCATTTTCCCGATACAGAGCACGGTGGTAATTGACAAGAACGGCAACGCGACCCTAGGCGTCGTCGCCGTGTTCTCCCCGAAGACCGTGCAGGTCGCGCGCGATGTAGCCGCCCAGCGGCGTTCGCTCGTCACCGGCAAGGGGCGCGACCTTTCGTGCATGGTCCCGAAAGACATGGGCGAGAAGCTCGGCAATTTCGGAACGCGCCTCGTTTATGATGAAAATGGCGATCCGGCGATCGTCTCCTATGCGGTGGCCGCCTACATCCCAGACGGCGACGACGCCTTCATCAATGCGACCAGGAAGACGAACGCGCGCAAAAAGGCCATTGACCTTGCCGACGCCCAGATAGCGGAATCCGTTTCAGGGCAGATGTCCGTCCGCAACGCGCGGGAGACCGGGCAGTCCGTAGAAAAATTCGTCGAGCGCGAGCTGAAGGCGGGGTCGCTTTCAACGGAGCGGGTCGTGAAGAACATGGTCGAGACTGTCCACCAATATTCCAAGTCGCACGCCGAACAGAAAATGCAGGGCATTTCCACGCTGACAAGCACCTTCTTCACGATTCCGAGCGGGCAGCAGTTCTACGCCGTGGCGCGCGTTTGGAAGTTCAGCACGCTCAAGGCTGTCGAGGCAATCAACAACGGCGTCTATGAAAACCCGGTACGCAAGGTGGCTCCGGCGGCGAAACCTGCGGGAAACAACTCAGGCGTGTTCCAGGGCGGCAAATACAATTCTCTGGAGGACTTCTGATGAAGCGGCTTCTCGCGCGGGCGTGCCTTGCCGCCTCCCTGCTGCTAATGGCGGGTAATGCCGCCATTGCAGACACGGAGATAAGGACCGTTGTCGTTGAAGGCCGTGGGGCGACTCGCGAGGCGGCGATGGTCGATGGCTTTGCCGAAGCGCTTCGCCAGGTCAATGGGGTTAAGGTTGACTTATCCCGCGAATTGACAGGAGTGTTTTCGGAAAGCGCCGAACAAAGTGGGAAAGGCACAACCAAGACCACTACGGTTTCCTCAGTGCAGAGCGAGCGCGTCAGGACGGCGTCTAAGGGCGCCATCCGCAGTTACAGCATCGACTCCATCGGCCGCGATCCAGGCGGCGAATGGTCCGTCCACCTCCGTGCGGAAGTAGCGTCGTACAGGCCGCCGCCCAACGCCAGTCGTCGCCGGAAAATCGTAGTGTTGCCTTTTGGAACCATCGACACGTCGTTCCCCTACGCGAACGGGCGGCTTTCCGCCACGACAGTCCGCGATGACCTGCTCAATGCCGTCAACCGGAACTTCATCCATTCGCGCAAGTTCGACGTCCTTTCCCGTGAGGACTCCGGGGCGCTGAAGGGCGAGAGGGACCTGATAACAGAGGAGTCTCCCGTGGAGGAGATTGCAAAGCTCGGACAGACCCTGGGCGCAGACTATCTCGTGTGCGGTTCGATCCGCGGATTCTCCATAACGGGGGACAACCGCTATTCGCCGCCGGAGCTTCTGGGCGCGACGATTACGGTTGACTTCCGCATCGTCATGGTTGCAACCGCGCAGATGAAGTGGGCGGATTCCGTTTTCCTCACGCTGGACGATGACGCGCTGGATGCCTGCGGAGGCAACACGCAGACTGCCTACAGGCATCTGATCGCCGATGCGGGCCGCGGGATCGTCTCCTCCGTTCTTGAAAACATCTACCCGATTGTCGTGCTTTCCGTAAACGGAATCGGGGAGCTTGTTCTTGACCAGGGGGCGGGGCTCGTCCAGCCCGGGGACTTATACGATGTCTTCCAGCTGGGCGATGAACTTATTGGTAGAAATGGCGAATCGCTGGGCCGCGAGGAGACGAGGATCGCCTCAATACGAATCGTCCGCTCTGACCCCAAACTTTCTTATGGCAGGGTCGTCACTGGCAAAGATGACGGCAAGGAAGCCAAGGAAACGACCATAACCAAGGAGTTGGTCGCTACGGGGCTGGTCGTCAGGCCATTCCGCGAACCGAATGGCACGCCGAAGGAGAAGCCTCGCAAACCCATTCCAAAGCGGAAGGTGGAGCAGCCGTCTTCGACACCGGCGCAGCAGACTGGTGTCAAGGTCAAGTTCCCGTCACAGCCGTTTTCCGTCGGGCTGGTGCCGCCGGTGCAGACATGCGATGACGTTTCCAACATAAGCGGCGTTGATTTTGGCCTCCTTTGGGCGTGCCATCACGATGTGGAGGGCTTCGCATTTGGCTCGATTGGCCATCAGGCGCGGGGTTCCATGCTGGGCTGGCAACTTTCCTCGCTCTACAACGAATCGCACGGCTATTCGGCGGGGTTCCAGTTGACTGGCGGCGTCAATTATTCCCAAGGCGCATTTGACGGCATGGAGATTTACGGGCTGGCGAACATCGTCCTGGGCGATGTCCAAGGCGCCCAGATCACCGGACTAGCCAATGTCACGGAAAACTTCAGCGGCCTCCAGATTGCCGTTGCGAACATCTCTGCGGATGTGGACGGCGTGCAGATTGGAGTTTACAACCAGGGCGTAAGGGTTTCAGGCGTTCAAATCGGAGCCGTAAATGTCGCGAAGTCTCTTTGCGGCGTTCAAATCGGCGTCGGCAATTACATTGAGGATTCGCCTGTGCCGTTTCTGCCTGTGATAAACGCCAGCTTCTGATGTTCCTACAAAATAGGCAAGTCTGTGGTCGGGACCTTTCCTTGACAGGGCGAATGGCTCCCCGGCTGCAGGCTAGCGTTTTCCGCAAGATTTTGGCAGAATGTATGTCCATGCAAATTAGAATAGCCCTCTTCGCCATGGCCATAGCATCCCTTACTCCCCGCATTGAAGCCGCCGATCTGCGCCCCGGCCCGCTGAACGTCCTCGACTTCGGCGCCGTCGGCGACGGCATGGCGGACGACACCGCCGCATTCCAGGCGGCCATCGACGCCGTGGCCGCACGTGGCGGCGGCAAGATCGTCGTGCCCTTCTCGCCGAAGGGCTACCGCATCGCGGGGCCGGGGCGCGAGTTCGTCAATGGCCGCCCATGCCGGGGGCAGCTTGTCATTCCGCCTATTCGCGGACTCAACATCGCCTTCGAGGGCGAGATGCCATGCAAGCTGCTCTACTCCTACCAGGTGCGTCCGCCGGAGTCCGTGGAGAACGGCTTCACGCCCACGCGTTTCGGCAAGATGGGCATGTCCAACACCTGCCTCTTTTCCGACTGGACTCCGCCGGAGGAGCATGACCCGACGGCGCGCCCGTGGACAATCCTGGCTACCGTGGAGGGCGACTCGTGCAGGGGGAAGTTCTCTGTCGGGCAGGTTTCGATTGCCAACCTCGAGTTCCGCGCCCACCTCGACAAGGACACCATGTATCCCAAAGGCGGCTGCGTGAATCTGCAAAACAGCGCCCGCGCCATCGTGCGCGATTCGCAGTTCTGCCTTGACGACAACATAGGCGACACCATCCTGGGCAAGTCGCTCCAGCCAAACCCGTGCCACACGGTGGGGCTGATGATGTCCGGCGACCAGAACGACAACCAGGTGCTGAACAACGTAGCCGTGCAGGGCTTCCGCTACGGATTGGTGCTGGGCGAGCATGTCGTGGCCGACTACCTCTACGTCCACAACTGCGAGGAGGGGATCGTCTTCCACGACGCATCGCACCTCTCAGTCGTCAACCACGTCGTGGCGCAGCACAACCGCGTGATCCTCGCGACGGCGCCGCATCATCTTTTCGGCCACATGGCGGGAACATGCAATGTCATGGTCGGGTCGGTGGACATGGAGCCGGGCCTGGGGCTTCCGCCTGAAGTCTCGCAGCTCGTCGCCGGCGTCAGCGACCCGGACAACCGCCTTCGCGGCTCGCTCGTCTGGCATCCCGGCTGGGGCGACGGCATCTTCCCCGTCATCGGCGCAAAGAATTTCCGTGTCGAACGATTCGGCGACGGGGGAAAATGACAAAAGCCGACGCAATGATCCGCTCTTCATGCGCCAGCGATGGAAACGTGTCTTCATCTCCATGGCGCAAACGAGCCAATCAGGCATAGGCATGTTCCAGAAAATACTCTATCTCGGTGCATTGGACAAAGGCTTCGTTCAAGAGGCGAAGCTGGCCGGGATAAGGCGCTATGCCGCTGCGCGGCGCTGGGAGGTCGTGCCTGTGCCGAAGGCGCAGTCCACCCAGTCGCGGATACCAGTTCGCAAGCGCTTCAGGATGTCAATGCGACAGTGGCGGCGCCAGAACTCCCGCCTCGGCCTGTAGCGGTTCCCCTTTGCGCGACGAAAAAAACTTTTCTCAAAAGTAGATGTTTTGTTTCCGGCATGTGGTATACTATATGTCATGCTACGGGAAAATGTCCCCGCGCGACAATAACAACGAAAGGTGGAACGTCGTGGACGGATGCGGCGCCAAGGGCGAACCCGCCATCAGCGGCCTTTTCACCCGCGACATGCAGCCCAAGGCCGCCTATTTCGCGATGGACGATCTCGTGAACCGCGAATGGAAGACGACTCTTTCCGCGCATGTTGCAGAGGGGAAGGTCGTCTTCCGTGGATTCCGCGGAAGATACCGCCTTTCCTGGACAGACACCGCTGGAAAGGCGCACGACAAGATTGTCGAGGTGAAATGACATTGAAAAAAGCAGTAGCCATAATATGCCTTGCCGCCCTCGCGGCTGCGGGCGAGCCTCCCGCGCTCCGGCCGGGTTTCATCAACGTCGCGGACTTCGCACCGTCCGATGGCTCAGCCGACGCCTCGGCCGCCATCCAGCGGCTGATTGACGAGAACCCCAATCGCACACTCTGGTTCGCGGACGGAACCTATCTCCTCGCCGCGCCGATCTTCACCCCGGCCGACCCTCGGCGCAGCGTCGATCTCCAGCTCTCGAACTTCGCGATTCTCAAGGCCGCGCCGGGGTGGACAAACACAGAGGCGATGGTGCGCCTTGGCGGCATCCACCCCGCCAACGACATCCGCACCCCAGGCAGCGTCTATTCACTCTCCGGCGGCATCATCGATGGCAGCGGAGTTGCGAAAGGCGTTGCCATAGAGTCCGGGCGCGAGACGCGCATCCGCCGCGTTTCAATGAAGCGCGTCGCTGTCGGACTCCACATCAAAAAAGGCGCCAACGGCAACTCGTCCGACTGCGACATCTCCGATGTCCACATCGTCGGCAACCGCGCCCCAAGCTCCCTTGGCGTCCTCATCGAAGCGGCCGACAACACGCTCTCGAACATGCGCATCGCCGATGTCCAGACCGGCGTCGAAATCTGGGGCGGCGGGAACCTTCTCACCAACGTCCATCCGCTATGGACCAACCCAGGCGACCAATATGCCGACGGCGTCGGCTTCCGCGACAATGCAGGTAACACCTCCTACAACCGCTGCTACGCCGACCACTTCAGCGTCGGTTGGCTTTTCGGGCAGAACGCATACAACGCAGTGCTTGACGCCTGCATCGCCTACTGGTACGCGCCCTCCCCGGGAAAGCGCCACACGGCGATCAAGTGCGAGGGGCCGTTCCGGGCGCATGTCTCCGACATGCAGATTGGCTTCAAGGGCACCGAAGCGCTGAACACCGTCCTCGAAGTGGGCGCCCCCGGCGGCTGGGGCTTTCTGCGCGACCTCCGCATGGACTCGCGGCTTGTGAACGAAGATCGCAAGGTCTATCTGGAATACCTGCGGTGAAATTCTCCCACGATTCCCAAGGCGTCCTCTTCGACGGGCGCCGCGAGTTCCTCCTTTCGGGGGAAATGCACTATTTCCGGGTGCCGCGCGCCGACTGGCGGAAACGGATGCGCCTCTGGAAAAATGCGGACGGCAACTTCATCTCGACTTACGTGCCGTGGCTGATACATGAGCCGGAGGAGGGCCGCATCATCTTCGGCGACCGCCCCGAGCGCGACCTCGCCGGATTCCTTGAAACCGCCGCCGAGGAGGGTCTGCCCGTCATGCTCCGACCCGGCCCATACCAGTATTCCGAGCTTGTCTGCGGCGGCCTTCCGACATGGCTCCTTCGCGACTACCCGCAATTGCGCTGGCAACGGCCCGACGGCTCCGATCGCGGCCCCGACTCCCCCGTCTCCTACATGCACCCGCTGTTCCTTGAAAAGGCGCGGCGGTGGTTCGCCGCCTTCGCGGAGGTGGCCCGGCCTTTCATGGCCTCGCGCGGCGGGCCTGTGCCGCTCGTGCAGCTCGACAACGAACTTGGAGGCATCCACCTCTGGTTTGGCCCGCCGGACGCCAACCCCGAAACCTTCGGATGCGGGCGAGAGGAGGGCCGCTGGCCGATGTGGCTAGCCCGCAAATACCGCAGCATCGATGCCGCGAACGAGGCTTTCGGCGGCACATGGCGAGCCTTCGCCGAAATCCCACCGCTTGTGGAAACCGCCAGCGACGCGCCCGTGGGCGACGAACGCCGACGCCGTGACTTTTTCCGCTGCTATCTTGAGCAGCTGCGCGACTACCTCTGCACGCTTAAAGGCTGGCTGCGCGAGGACGGCATCTCCGAACCAGTTTGCCACAACTGCGGCAGCGTCGAGCTGACCCCGATTTTCGCCGGCACCAAAGAAGCGCTCGGCGATGACTTCCTCCTCGGCTACGATCACTACTACTCCCTTGGGCCAGCATGGAAACAGGAGAACCCGACCGTTGGCTACGCCCTCGGCACGCGCTTCGCGGTGGACACCATCGCCGCGCTGGGACATCCCGCCGTGGGGATGGAGATCCCCGGCGGGTCGCCGTCGGACGTTCCGCCAATTCTTCGGGAAGACCTCCTGGCATGCTACATGTCACACCTCGCCGCCGGAGCCAAGGGGCTCAACCTCTATGTATTCACAGGCGGGCCAAACTTCGGTGACACCGGCGATACATGCGACATCTACGACTACAATGCGGCAATCCGCGCCGACGGCTCCCTGAACGAGACCTACTTTGCGATGAAGGACTTCGGCGCCTTCATGGCGGCGCACCCGGAACTGCTGCGGGGGCAGCGCGCCGCATCCGTTCAAATTGGTTTCGAGTGGGACACACTCCGCATGGGCGGATGGGCACCTCCCGAAGGTGGGCTTTCGGGTGAACGCGCACAGCGATTCGCCGAGAAGGGTTTTGTGTTCGCGCTCACAGCGACGCCCGTCCCCGCCGCATGGACGGAACTCACGGAAAAGGCGCTTGACCCTGAAAAGCCCCTCATCCTGCCAGCACCGGCGATGATGTCCGAAAAGGCGCAGCGAGCAGTGGTGGCTTTTTTGGAGCACGGAGGCCGGGTGCTCCTCGCGCCCGACGCCCCGACGCGCGACCTCGACCTGCGCCCCTGCACGGTGCTGCGTGACTTCCTGCGCCTGCCGGAGCGGGTCGCCGCAGCGCCTGGCGCGGGCAACGCCCCTCTACTGGTGGATGGCGCGCGGATATTCGGTTGCGCCACGCCGAAGCGGGTCCTTTCAGGCGGTATCCCCGAAGGGGCGGACACCCCGATGACGAACGCGCGAACCGGCGAAGTCTTTGGATGGTGGCAGAAGGCAGGCCGAGGCGAAGTCTGCGTCTTTGCAACAACATTCGACTATTCGCTCTTCTGCCAAGCCGAAATGCTTGAACGGATGCTTGCGCGCCTTGGCGCCAGACCCTTCATTCGCTCGACGAACCGCAACGTCCCAGTGGAAAGCCACCTTCTGGAAGACGGCCGCCTTGCCGCCTTCGCCCTCAACCTGCATTCCAGTCCGCAGACGACCACGCTTCTCGCACCCGACGGAGCGGCGTTCGCCACTGATGTCCGCCTCGCCCCGATGGAAGTCCGCCTGGTGACAGCGCGCAGTTTGTCAAATAGAAAAGACACTGAAGCGCGTGTCCCGTTTTATGATAGGTTGACACTTTCATTCTCGTAAAAGGACTAACCGGATACAGAAGTATCTTGCGGTGTGCGCACACCTTTGGTATAATTTTTTTAGTGGTTTAATTTCGACAAAATGGCACGCATTAGGAACAATGACAGCGTTTCGCGCCACGGGAAGCACGCGCCAGACGCATTTCGGATTTCGTTTTACATCTCCGCCGAGGAAAAGGCGGCCGCCGTCCTTACGGCGGAACTCCAGGGAAAGACTCTAACCGATGTCCTGCGCAGCGGCTTGGCGTCCGAGGCAACACGCGCCGGCATCCTGGCCAACGGATGCGTCGCGGAAAAATTCTCACAGCGCCTCAAGGCTTACCGACTGATCCTTGAGGCCGAGGCCCAGACAAAAAGAAGGCTAACCCAATGAACTCAACTGACAAAATCGTGGAAACGGTGGACAAGGAATCCCCCGGACTGCTTGACAGGATTTCACAGGAAGACGGCATCACGAAGGAGGAACTCGTGGGCAAGGTGCTCGCGATTTCGCACGGCCGCGTGGTGCGCACACACCAATCCGAACAAACCCCCAACAAGGACAAACAATGAAGACTACACTAGTCAAGTCAATGCTGGCCGCCACGGTGGCGGCCGGAACGGCCATCATGGCCAACGCCTCGACGCAGCTCACGGCGAGCAACGGCGACACGCTGAGCGGCACGTACGGCGACCACTACTACACCGTGGCGAACAACGCGACGGTCACGCTGGACGGCCTGGACATAACATGCGGCGACTACGACCACGCTGTCATCGAGTGTCAGGGCAACGCGACGCTCATCCTCGCGCCCGGTTCGGTGAACAGCGTGTTTGCCGACCACAGATACGGGTACTCCCCGGCGATCCACGTTCCGTCGGGCTACACGCTGACCATCAAGGGGTCTGGTGCGCTCACGGCCCGCACATACACGCAGGACAAACACGCCGCCGGCATAGGCGGCTGGGCGGTCGACGGGAGTGATACGCATCCTGCGGGCAACATCATTATCTCGGGCGGCACAATCACGGCTATTGGCGGAAACACCGGCGCGGGCATCGGCGCGGCGAAGTACGCCCCGTGCGGCGACATCACCATCACCGGCGACGCGGTCGTGACGGCCACATCGGGCGGCGGAGCCGCCGGCATCGGCGGCGCGGACGAGCCGTCGAGTGTACCAGTATCCTACTGCGGCAACATCACGATTTCCGGCACGGCCACCGTCACGGCCACGGGAGGGAAATGGTACTCCGCCGGCATCGGCGCCGGCGGTGATTCGCGCTGCGGAAACATCACCATCGCCAACACCGTCACCGGCGTGACTGCGACAAGGGGCTCGTATTCAGGGGTCGCCTGCATAGGCAAAGGTATGGACTACAACTACACCTCCACGGCCGGCACGATCACCATCGGCTCGTGCCTCGACCAGACCTACAGCAACGACAACTGCACCCTGACGCTCACGCCGCGCTACACCGAGATCGACACCGTGGAGGAGTTCAACGCCATCGCCAACGACCTCACGGGGCTATATCGCCTGACGGCGGACATCGACCTCCAGAACGTGCAGCGCGCGCCGTTCGGCGAGTTCAGCGGCATTCTCGACGGCAACGGCCACGCCATCCGCAACCTCAACATCAGGCGCACCGCCGTTGGTTACGGCACCGCGCTTTTCCAGA